>NZ_CP014595.1:652000-978000 GCF_001687105.1 Salipiger sp. CCB-MM3 | reverse complement strand
GCAGGTGCCGCGGCCATAGAGGTGATCCTGCCGCTCGACGAGGGTGAAAGGATCGCTGGCCCAGTCCTGATCGGTCACCGGCACCACGTCGGAATGGCCCGACAGAACCACGCCGCCCGGCACGTCGGGGCCGATGGTGGCGAAGAGATTGGCCTTGCCGCCGCCGGGATCACGGAAGATCTCGACCTTCGCGCCGAGGTGGTCGAGGAAATCGGCCATCATGGTGATCATCGCCAGATTGCTCTCGCTCGAGACGGTCGGGCAGGCGATCAGATGCGACAGATGCTCTTCGGTGGCGGCCAGCAGGCCGGCGGTGTCGCTGATGTGAGGCTCGGACGGGCGCAGGAACATGCGGCGGGGTCCTTCTTGCTGGGTGGGCGCGGCGCGCGTCCGCCATTGATGCCGCGCAATGGGCCCGGATGAAAGGGGGGCTGCGGGCTGAAACGCGCCTCTGGCGCCGCGGTTCATGGCGGAGCGGCGCCGGATCTTCGTGCCTCGCAGGTTTCGACGGGGAATTTGGCGCCGCTGCCTCAGAAATGGGCGTTCGCGAGGGTCTTGAGCCGCATCTCGGGCGATTCTGCGCGCAAAATTGGCAGTTTCGCCGGTTTGGACGGTTGGCTGACGCAGGGAATCGCTCGGACGATCGACCTGCGAGAACTTTTTCGATGGCGAATTTGTACCGTGAAGCGCCGCATTTCTGCCCAGACGTCCTGCAGGGTGGCGAATCTCTTCGCGATTTCCGCTACACGGTTGCAACACGGGTCGCGACGCGGTTTTATCTTGCGCAAGACAGCGGAGAAAAATCCGCGGAACACACAACGGGGAGCCGGATTTGCCAGATACCGGAGCAAGCGACGCATTCGTCGCCTTCGAGCGCGTGCAGAAAAGCTATGATGGCGAGACACTTGTCGTCAAAGACCTGAACCTGAGCCTGCCTAAGGGCGAGTTCCTGACCATGCTGGGGCCGTCGGGCTCGGGCAAGACAACCTGCCTGATGATGCTGGCGGGTTTCGAGACAGCCACGCACGGCGAGATCAAGCTGGATGGCGTGTCGATCAACAACATCCCGCCGCACAAGCGCGGCATTGGGATGGTCTTCCAGAACTACGCGCTGTTCCCGCATATGACCGTCGCCGAGAACCTCAGCTTTCCGCTCGAGGTGCGCAAGATCGGCAAGTCGGACCGCGAGGCCAAGGTCAAGCACGCGCTTGATATGGTCGAGATGGGGGCCTTCGGCGGTCGCCGCCCGGCGCAGCTTTCGGGCGGTCAGCAGCAGCGGATCGCGCTGGCGCGCGCGCTGGTGTTCGAGCCCGAGCTGGTGCTGATGGACGAGCCGCTCGGCGCGCTCGACAAGCAGCTGCGCGAGAAGATGCAGTTCGAGATTACCGATCTGGCGCACCGCCTTGGGATCACCGTGGTCTATGTGACCCACGACCAGACCGAGGCGCTGACCATGTCGGACCGCGTCGCCGTGTTCAACGACGGGCGCATCCAGCAGCTTGCGCCGCCGGACCAGCTTTATGAGCAGCCCGAGAACAGCTTCGTGGCGCAGTTCATTGGCGAGAACAACACGCTCGAAGGCACCATCGCCGAGATCAAGGGCGACAATTGCGTGGTCAAGCTCGACGGCGGCGAGGTGATCGACGCCAAGCCGGTCAATGTGACCAAAGTCGGCGAGCGCACCCGCGTGTCGATCCGCCCAGAGCGCGTCGAATACAACAAAGACCGTCTGCAGGAAGGCGCCCATACGCTCAAGGCCAAGGTGCTTGAGTTCATCTACATGGGCGACATTTTCCGCACCCGTCTGGAAGTGGCCGGCAACCGCGAGTTCGTCATCAAGACGCGCAACGCGCCGGACCAGGTGCGGCTGACGCCGGGCACCGAGATCGAGATCGGCTGGCTGCCCGAAGACTGCCGCGCGCTCGACGCCAACTGACGAGACTCTGCCCGCGCCGCCCCTCCGGCAGGGGCGGGCGGTGCGGACCGGAAAGGCTCTGGCGGGGTGCCCGTGCCACAGAGCCGCAAGACAGAACGGGCATTTTAGGGAGTACCAGATGAAACTGACCAAGACCCTCCTGGCCACGACCGCGCTTACGGTTGCCGCTGGCGCCGTCTCCGCGCAGGACATGGCCGATGACATGACCCTCGTGTCGTGGGGCGGTGCCTATCAGACGAGCCAGATCAAGGCATATGCCGACCCCTACAAAGAGATGCACCCCGAGGTGAACATCTCTTGGGATGAGAGCTCGGCTGAGGCGGTCGCAAAGCTGCGCGCCATGAACGAAGCTGGCAACATCACCTGGGACCTCGTCGACGTCGTGGCCGCAGACGCCATCCGTCTCTGCGACGAAGGCCTGGCGATGGAATACGACCCCGAAGACCTGCTCGCCGAAGGCGACGACGGCTCCTCGGCCGAGGATGACTTTGGCGACATGATCGTGTCGGATTGCTTCATCCCGCAGATCGTCTATTCGACCACCTTCGGCTATCGCACCGACATGGTGCCCGAAGGCACCGAGCCGCCGTCCGACATCTGCTCGATCTTCGATCTCGAAGCCTACCCGGGCAAGCGCTCGCTCGAGAAGCGTCCGATCAACAACATGGAATGGGCGCTCTATTGCGACGGCGTGGCCAAGGATGAGATCTACGACGTTCTGGCAACCCCGGAAGGTCAGGATCAGGCCCTCGCCAAGCTCGACACCATCAAGGACGACGTGATCTGGTGGTCCGCCGGTGCCGACACCCCGCAGCTGCTGGCTGACGGCGAAGTCTTCATGGGCTCGACCTACAACGGCCGTCTGTTCTCGGTGATCGAGGAGCAGGACCAGCCGGTCGCCATGATGTGGGACATGCAGGTGTTCGACCTCGACGGCTGGATCATTCCCGAAGGTCTCGACGATGCCGCTCTGGCGCGCGTGAAGGACTTCGTGATGTTCGCCACCGACACCCAGCGTCTGGCTGATCAGGCGGCCTACATCTCCTACGGTCCGGCGCGCGAATCCTCGGCTCCGCTGGTTGGCCAGCACGCCGAACTGGGCATCGACATGGCGCCGCACATGCCGACCGACCCGGAGAACGCCAAAAACACGCTGCTCTACAACTACGAGTTCTGGGCCGACTATCGCGACGACATCGACGCGAAGTTCCAGTCCTGGCTCGCGCAATAAGCGCAGTTGCATGATGGAGAGGGGCCGCGCGGCCCCTCTCTGCCAATAAAGATATAAAATCAAAGAATAACAGACCCGCAGGGGGTAGGATGACAGCTTCGACCGACGTCCCGGAGAAAGAAGCCAACGGGCCCATGCTGGCCGCCGACGGCACGCCGCTGAAAAAGAGCCTGTCGCGGGCCTTGCGCGTGCAGAAGATGCGGGCGCTGGCGCTGATCGCGCCGCTGCTGATCTTCGTTCTGGTCACCTTCATCGCGCCGATCGGGGACATGCTGTTCCGCTCGGTCGAGAACCAGATCGTCTCGGACACCATGCCCAAAACGACGCAGGCACTGGCCGACTGGGATGGCACCGGGCTGCCGTCCGATCAGGTGTTCGAAGACGCCTATTACGATCTTTTCGTCGCGGCGGAACGCAAGCTGCACACCCGTCTCGGCAGCCGCTTGAACTATGAGCAGACCGGCGCGTCCTCGCTGTTCCGCAAGTCGGGCCGCGGGCTCGACGATATCGGCGAGGTCTATCAGGACCAGTTCGAAGACCTCGACGAGAATTGGGACGAGGCGCAGCCCTGGGCCGAAATGATGGGCTCGGACGACTGGCTGGAAAAGGAAGCCGCCTGGGAAAAGGGCGACCGCCTGCCGAAGTTCGCCCTGCGTGACGGTGTCGAAGACCTGCTGCCGCGCACCGCCGAGCAATACGAGATTTTCGCCAATTACACCCACCGCGAAGAGGGCGACTCGCTGCTCGAGGAAGAGCCTTGGTCGGCGGTGCATACCGCGCTTTACCAAGACCTCACAGCCAATGATTATTCGAGCTACAGCGGCCCCCATGCGGACATGCTGAAGGCCGCCGACCAGCTGGTCGCCAGCCCCGATTTCGAGACTGTCGGCTTCAAGGACGGCTTCGGCGAGATCGACAAGGACTGGCTGGAGCCGGAAATCTGGCGCACGCTGAAGCTCTACGCGCCGAAATACACCTCGGGGTACTTCCTCAACTCGGTGGACATGAAGCTGACGCCCGAGGGCGCCGAAGCCCGCCCCGAGAACGAACGCATCTACATCATGCTGTTCAAGCGCACGCTGTTCATGAGCCTTGTGATCACCTGCAGCTGTATCCTGCTGGGCTACCCGGTGGCCTACATCCTGTCGAACCTGCCGGCGCGCAAGGCGAACCTGCTGATGATCCTCGTGCTGCTGCCGTTCTGGACCTCGCTTCTGGTGCGGACCTCGGCGTGGAAGATCATGCTGCAGCAACAGGGCGTCATCAACGACGTGCTGGTGTGGATCGGGCTGGTCTCGGACGACGGGCGCCTGACCATGATCAACAACCAGTTCGGCACGATCGTGGCGATGACCCACATCCTGCTGCCGTTCATGATCCTGCCGATGTATTCGGTGATGTCGACGATCCCGCATTCCTATGTGCGCGCCTCGAAGTCGCTGGGTGCGACCGACTGGACGACGTTCTGGCGGGTCTACTTCCCGCAGTCGGTGCCGGGCATCGGCGCGGGCTCGATCCTCGTGTTCATCCTGTCGATCGGCTACTACATCACGCCCGAGATCGTCGGTGGTACCACCGGTACCTTCATCTCGAACCGGATCGCCTACCACATCTCGACCTCGCTGAACTGGGGCCTCGCGGCCGCGCTCGGCTCGATCCTGCTGGCGGTGGTTCTGATCCTCTACTGGGCCTACGACCGTATCGTCGGCATCGACAACGTGAAGCTGGGGTAACGACATGAGTGCTGTCATTCTCACACCCGCCGTCAAGAAACCCCTCAACTTCACCCTCCCGGTGGTTGCCGCCGCCGGGGCCTTCGCCGGGGTGTTCATCGGCGCGGCCAACGGCTCGGTGCTGCTGGGCATCATCATCGTCGCGCTGGTGATGGCCGGCGTCGCCTATCTGGCGCTGCAGGTGCTGCCCAAGGAGCAAGAGAAGCTGGTGCGCTGGGGGCTGATCATCGTGCTGGCCGTGCTCGGCTTTGTCACGGGGGGCGTCTCAGGCGCGCTGGTCGGCGCGCTCTTTGGCTGGTTCTTCGGATGGTTCATCTACTGGATCGGCTATGGCCGCTACCGCGTGCCGCTGGTGCCTTATCTGACCGCGAACCAAGTGCTTTGGCACTACAGCTTCCGGGTGCTCTGCGGTGCGATCTTCGTGTTCCTGATCACGCCGATCCTCGTGATCATGCCGCTGTCGTTCAACTCGCAGGACTTCTTCACCTTCACGCCCGAGATGCTGCGCTTCGATCCGGCGGGCTACTCGCTGAAGCACTACCGTGACTTCTTCACCAACCCCGAGTGGACCAGTGCGGTGAAGAACTCGCTGATCATCGCGCCGCTGGCGACGATCATCTCGGTCAGCCTCGGCACGCTGGCGGCCATCGGCCTGTCCCAGAGCCATGTGCCCGGCAAGCGCGCGATCATGGCGATCCTGATCTCGCCGATGATCGTGCCGCTGATCATCTCGGCCACCGGCATGTATTTCTTCTACTCGAAGATCAACATCGTCGGCACGCTGACCGGTGTGGTGCTGGCGCATGCGGTGCTGGGCATTCCCTTTGTGATCATCACCGTCACCGCGACGCTTGTGGGCTTTGACCGCAGCCTCGTGCGGGCGGCGGCGAACATGGGGGCGAATCCGGTGACCACCTTCTTCAAGGTGCAGATGCCGCTGATCCTGCCCGGCGTGATCTCGGGCGGGCTCTTTGCCTTCATCACCTCTTTCGACGAGGTTGTAGTGGTGCTGTTCATCGGCTCGGCCGAATTGCAGACCCTGCCATGGCAGATGTTCACCGGCCTGCGTGAGCAGCTGTCGCCGACCATCCTTGCGGCTGCGACGGTCTTGGTGTCGATCTCGATCCTGCTTCTGGCGACGGTCGAGATGCTGCGCCGCCGGTCCGAGCGCCTGCGCGGGATGTCGCCGGGCTGAGGCATCACGCAGAGACAGAGCTTCGAAGAGCCGCGGAATTCCGCGGCTCTTCATCATTCGGAAACCCCGCATCGGTCATGCTGCGCAGAACGGTCGCTGTCCAACTCGCGTGGTTCCCATGTCCCAGCACGATTCCCAGCTCATCGCGCAGACGCGCAACAGCAATGTCGGCGAGGTGCCGTTCGAGCTGAAGGACCTGTTCTTCTCACGCACCGACGGGCGCGGGGTGATCATCCACGGCAACAGCGTCTTCCGCAAAATCTCTGGCTATATGTGGGAGGAGCTGAAGGGCGCCCCGCATAAGGTGGTGCGCCATCCCGACATGCCCAAAGGCGTGTTCCAGCTGTATTGGGATAAGCTGAAGGCCGGGGATTACGTCGCCGCCTATGTCAAGAACAAGGCCAAGGACGGGCGCTATTACTGGGTGCTCGCCGTCGCCTGGCCGATCGAGGGCGGCTATATCTCGGTGCGGGTGAAGCCCTGCTGCGGCCTGCTCGAGAAGGTGAAAGAGATTTACGCAAAGCTGCGCGAGGGCGAGACCGAACAGGGCGTCAGCCCCGTGCGCAGCATGGAGCAGTTGATCACCCTGCTGGCCGAGGAAGGCTATACCTCCTACGAGGGTTTCATGACCGCCGCGCTGGCGCAGGAGCTTGAAGAGCGTTCGCGGCGCATGGGCGTGAAGCTGGGCCAGCGCCAGCAGCGCTTCATGACGATGGCCAAGACGATCCTGCAAATCCGCGAGGAAACCGACCGGATGACCGAGATCATCAAGGCGATCCGCACGGTGCCGATGAACATGCGTATCCTCGCCTCGCGGCTCGAAAACGCCGGCGGGCCGATCAGCGCGATCTCAGTGAACTACGGCTCTATGCTCGATGAGATGGCGGCTTGGGTGCGGGCCTTTGTCGAAGGGGAGGACAGCACCTACATGCGTATGCTGACCACGATCCAGCAGGGGCAGTTCCTCGTCTACGCAGGCAGCTTGCAGGCGGAAATGTCGGCGATCTTCCAAGAGGATGTGCGCCATGCCGCCGCCAAGGAGGATGTGCTTCGCGATAAAGAGACGCTCATCGCCGAAGAAATCGCCTTTCAGAAAGCGGCCATCGACGCGCTGAAAGTCGTCGAGATCGAAGCGACCCGCCTAGGCCGCTCGGTGCTCGACATGAAGCGCTATGTCACGGGCCTCAGTTCCACCCGCATGATGTGCAAGATCGAAAGCGCGGCACTCTCCGGCACGGGCGACTCGCTGGCGGGGATCGTCGATCAATTGGATGCCGGGCAGGACGAGATCGAGGCGCGGCTGGCGCGGATCGTCGAGCTGAACACCGTGATCCAGTCCAACACCGCCATGCTGCGCGCGATGAGTTGAGACACTAGATAAGTTGAGACACTAAGGGTTGATACAGGAAGGGTTGAGACACAAACGGCCCGCGCGATGCGCGGGCCGTGGTCGGGATGCGAAACCCGGGGTGGGGCGCAGGGCCCCGGCTGGATCGCTCAGGAGCGGACCAGCTTTTCGTAGGTCGCGGCGATGTCGCGGGTCAGCGCGCCAACCTCAAAGGTGTAATCGCCGATCTGCCCCACCGGGGTGACCTCTGCCGCGGTGCCGGTCAGCCAGCACTGCTCGAAGCCTTCCATTTCTTCGGGCATGATGTGGCGTTCGTGCACGGTGATGCCCTTCTCCTTCAGCAGCTTGATCACCGTCTGACGGGTCAGGCCGTTGAGGAAGCAGTCGGGCAGCGGCGTGTGCACTTCGCCGTCCTTGACGAAGAAGATGTTGGCGCCGGTCGCTTCGGCCACATACCCGCGGTAGTCCATGAACAGCGCGTCCGAGCAGCCCTTGGCTTCAGCCGCATGCTTGGAGGTGGTGCAGATCATGTAGAGGCCCGCGGCTTTGGCATGGACCGGGATGGTCTCGGGGCTCGGGCGCTTCCATTTCGCGATGTCGAGCTTGGCGCCCTTCATCTTCGCGTCGCCATAGTAGTTGCCCCAGGCCCAGGCCGCGATGGCCAGCCGCACCGGGTTGCGTGCCGAGGCGACACCCATGTCCTGGCCCGCACCGCGCCATGCGATGGCGCGCACATAGGCGTCGGTGAAACCATTGGCCTTCAGCACGGCATCTTTGGCGGCATCGATCTCTTCGGCGCTGTAGGGGATTTGCATATCCAGCTCACCGGCGGAGAAATGCAGGCGCTTCGAGTGCTCGTGGCCGAGGAAGATCTTGCCATTGTAGGCGCGCTCCCCTTCGAACACCGAGCTTGCATAATGCAGCGCGTGGGTCAGGACATGTACCTGAGCATCCCGCCAGTCCAGCATCTGGCCATCCATCCAGATCTTGCCGTCGCGATCGTCGAAAGCTCCGTCCATGGGTCATCTCCTTCAATTGGGCGCTTTGCATAAATTGCGTTTATTACGTCCGATCCGGGCATAAAGTTGCGCAAAAACTGCGACTCGCTAACAGTTCGCTATTGGAATGTCAACAACGCTGACTTAAAGTGCAGAAAACGAACTTTTGGGGGAGCGATGGCAGACGCGACGGCAAGTCAGGTTCAGGGCGGAGAATCCCTGCTCTATCTGACGGATGAGCAGCTCAGGCAGGGGATCGAGGCGATGTTCTTCGCCTATCGCGGGTTCACCGCCGATCCGGACCGCATTCTGCAAACGCTGAGCTACGGCCGCGCGCATCATCGCGCCATCCATTTCATCCATTGCGCACCGGGCACCACGGTCAACAATCTTCTGGCCATTCTGGGGGTGACCAAACAGTCGCTGAACCGGGTGCTGCGGACTTTGGTCGAGGACGGTTTGGTGGAAAGCCGCGTTGGCCGCGCCGACAAACGCGAGCGGCACCTCTATCTGACCGAGGCCGGCGACGCGCTGGAAAAGCAGCTTTCCGACGCGCAGCGCGCGCGGATGCGCGCCGCTTACCGGCAGGTCGGCCCAGAGGCCGTGGCGGGCTTCAAGCAGGTGCTCGAGGCGATGATGGACCCCGAGATGCAGCGCCAGTACCAGAAGCTGCGGGAGAACCGCGGATGAGTGATCCCGACGCACATCTGCTGATCGTCGATGACGATGAGCGGATCCGCAGCCTTTTGCAGAAGTTCCTGATCCGCAATGGCTTTCTCGTGAGTGCCGCACGTGACGCGGCGCATGCGCGGCGCATCATGGCCGGGCTCGATTTCGATCTCATCGTGCTGGATGTGATGATGCCGGGCGAGGATGGCATCAGCTTCACCCGCGCGATCCGCGCCGAGCGGCAGACGCCGGTGCTGCTGCTGACCGCGCGTGGCGAGACCGAGGACCGCATTGCCGGGCTCGAGGCCGGGGCGGACGATTACCTCGCCAAGCCCTTCGAGCCGAAGGAGCTTTTGCTGCGGATCAACGCCATCCTGCGGCGGATGCCGGAAACCATCGTGACCGATGCCGCCCAGCCCAAGCTGCTGACGCTCGGCCCCATCCGCTATGATATCGAGCGGGGCGAGATGTGGCGCGGTGACGATCTGGTGCGACTGACCGCAACGGAAAGCCAGCTCATGCGCATCTTCTCGGCCAAGCCGGGGGAGGCGCTGAGCCGCACGAAGCTGGTTGAGGAACTGGGCCGCGACAAAGGGCAGGCGCAGGAACGCGCGGTGGATGTGCAAATCACCCGCCTGCGCCGCAAGATCGAAAGCGATCCGAAACAGCCGCGCTACCTGCAGACGGTGCGCGGCGCGGGCTACATGCTGGCGCCGGACTGACGCCCCTCTCTTTTGCTGGCCCCCTTGTTCTGACTGGGGAATCGCGGTCTCCTGCGGTGAATTTGCAACCGGAGGAGGGCTGCGATGGGCACCGCACTGATCACCCATGCCGACTGTCTTGACCACCTGACGCCAGAGGGCCACCCCGAACAGGTGGCCCGGCTCGATCACGTCCTGCACGGGCTGCAGGGGCTCGACCTGCTGCGCCTTGCCGCGCCGCGCTGCGAGGATCGCGACATCCTGCGCGCCCATCCGCAGCGCTACCTCGACCGTCTGGTCGCGGAGGTGCCGGGCAGTGGCCTGCACCGGCTCGACGAGGATACATGGCTTTCGCCACGTTCGATGGAGGCGGCGCGCCGCGCGGTCGGCGCCGCCGTGCGCGCGGTGGATGCGGTGATGGCGGGTGAGGCGCGCAATGCGTTCTGTGCCACCCGCCCGCCGGGGCACCATGCCGAGGCCGAGACGCCCATGGGCTTTTGTCTTTTCGGCAACGCCGCCATCGCCGCCAAACACGCGCTCGACCGGCATGGTCTCGATCGCGTGGCCGTGGTGGATTTCGACGTGCACCATGGCAATGGCACGCAGGCGCTGCTCTGGGACGAGCCCCGCGCGCTGCTGATCAGCTCGCAGCAATATCCGCTCTGGCCCGGCACCGGGGCCGCGGCCGAGCGCGGGGGTCACGACAATGTGCTCAACATCCCGCTGCCGCCGGGCAGCGGCGGGGCCGAGATGCGCGCCGCTTACACCGAACAGGTCTTCCCCCGGCTCGCGGCCTTCGAGCCGGAGCTGGTCATCATCTCAGCGGGGTTTGATGCCCATGCCGACGATCCGCTGGCCGAGCTGAACTGGACCGAAGAAGACTTTCGCTGGATCACACAGCAGCTGTGCCGCGCCGCGCAGGGCAGCGCGCGGGGGCGGGTGGTCTCGGTTCTCGAAGGTGGCTATGATCTGCGCGCGCTCGCGGACTCGGCCCGGGCGCATGTACAAGAATTGATCGAGGCAGGCAGATGAGTGAGACCCCCGTCGCGGAGATGAGCTTTGAACAGGCAATGGGCGAGCTCGAGCAGGTGGTGACCCAGCTCGAGCGCGGCGAGGTGCCGTTGGAGGAGTCGATCACGCTCTACCAGCGCGGCAGCGAGCTGCGGAAACATTGCGAGGAAAAGCTCAAGGCAGCCGAGGAAAAGGTCGCCGCGATCACCCTCGACGCGAATGGCGAGCCCGCGGGTACCAAGCCTGTCGAAGGGCTCTGAGCCTCGATGTTTGCCGAATCCCTAGTCAGCGCCGCGGCGTCGGTCGCGGCGCATCTCGAGGCCGTTCTGGACGAGCATGACGCGCTGCCGGTTGTCGAGGCCATGGGCTATGCCACCCGCGGCGGCAAGGCGCTGCGCGGCTATCTGGTGCTCGAGAGCGCGCGGCTGCATGGCGTGCCCGAGGGCCATGCCATCTGGCCCGCCTGCGCCATCGAGGCGGTGCATGCCTATTCGCTGGTGCATGACGATCTGCCCTGCATGGATGACGACGACCTGCGCCGCGGCCTGCCCACGGTGCATCGCAAATGGGATGAGGCCACCGCGGTTCTGGCGGGCGACGCGCTGCAGTCGCTTGGCTTCGAGCTGGTCAGCGATCCGCGCTGCCATCCCTCGGGCGAGGTGCGCGCCGATCTGGTGCTGTCGCTGGCCCGCGCTGCGGGCGCGCGTGGCATGGTGAAGGGGCAGGCGCTCGACATGGCCGCCGAACGCACCGATGTGCCGCTCGATCTGGCGCAGATCACCGCGCTGCAGGCCGGCAAGACCGGGGCGCTGATCCGCTGGTCCGCCGAGGCTGGCGCGCGGCTGGCAGAGGTCGACCCGGCGCCGGTCTCGGCCTATGCCGACCGGCTCGGGCTGGCCTTCCAGATCGCCGATGACATTCTGGATGTCGAGGGCGATGCCGCGATGATGGGCAAGGCCGTCGGCAAGGACGCGGGCCGTGGCAAGGCCACTTTCGTGTCGCTGCTTGGGCTGGAGGCCGCCAAGCGCCGCGCGCAGGATCTGGTGGACGAGGCCTGTGACGCACTATCTCCCTATGCAGACCGGGCGGAAAACTTGCGGGCTGCAGCCCGCTTCGTTATCTCCCGCAGCAATTGACGCCAGAGGTGCACCCTATGTCCTCCCGCCCCGAAACGCCCGTTCTCGACCGCGTGGCAACTCCTGCTGATCTCAAGCGGCTTTCCGACGACGAGCTGCACCGGCTGGCGCATGAATTGCGCGCCGAAACCATTTCGGCTGTGTCCGAAACGGGCGGTCACCTCGGTGCGGGGCTGGGTGTGGTGGAACTGACCGTTGCGCTGCACGCAGTCTTTGACACGCCGCGCGACAAGCTGATCTGGGACGTCTCGCACCAGTGCTACCCGCATAAGATCCTCACTGGACGCCGTGACCGCATCCGCACGCTGCGCATGAAAGAGGGTCTTTCGGGCTTCGCCAAACGCTCCGAAAGCCCCTATGATCCCTTCGGCGCGGGCCACAGCTCGACCTCGATCAGCGCCGCGCTCGGCTTTGCCATGGCGCGCGAACTGGGCGGCGCCTGCGAGACCGGCCTCGGCGATGCCATCGCGGTGATTGGCGACGGGTCGATGTCGGCGGGCATGGCCTATGAGGCGATGAACAACGCCGGGCATCTGGGCAAGCGGCTGATTGTCATCCTCAACGACAACGAGATGTCCATCGCGCCGCCCACCGGCGCCATGTCCTCCTATCTCAGCCGCCTCTATGCCGAGGCGCCGTTCCACGATCTCAAGGCCGCCGCCAAGGGCGCGGTGAGCCTGCTGCCGCCGCCGTTTCGGGAAGGGGCGAAACGCGCCAAGGAAATGCTCAAGAGCATGGCCGTCGGCGGCACGCTGTTCGAGGAGTTGGGCTTTTCATATCTTGGCCCGATCGACGGCCACGACATGGACCAGCTGCTGCCGGTGCTGCGCGCGGTCAAGGCGCGCGCCGACGGGCCGATCCTGATCCATGTGCTGACCAAGAAGGGCAAGGGCTATGGCCCCGCCGAGCATTCCGCCGACCGCGGCCATGCCCGCGCCAAGTTCGATGTGGTCACCGGCGAGCAGAAAAAGGCGCCGTCCAACGCGCCCGCCTACACCAAGGTCTTTGCCAAGGAGCTGACGAGGCTCGCGGCGCAGGACCCCCGCGTCTGCGCGGTGACCGCCGCCATGCCCGATGGCACCGGGCTCGACCTGATGGCCGAGCGCTTCCCCGAGCGGGTGTTCGACGTGGGCATCGCCGAGCAGCATGGCGTCACCTTCGCCGCCGGCCTCGCCGCGGGCGGGATGAAGCCCTTCTGCGCCATGTATTCCACCTTCCTGCAGCGTGGCTACGATCAGGTGGTGCATGACGTGGCGATCCAGCGCCTACCGGTGCGCTTCGCCATCGACCGTGCGGGCCTCGTGGGCGCTGATGGTGCCACCCATGCGGGCGCCTATGACATCGCCTTCATGGCCAATCTGCCGGGCATGGTGGTGATGGCCGCCGCCGATGAGGCGGAACTGGTGCATATGACCGCCACGGCTGCGGCGCATGACGAGGGCCCCATCGCCTTCCGCTACCCGCGCGGCGAGGGGGTTGGCGTCGAGATGCCCGAGACGCCCGAGATCCTTGCCATCGGAAAGGGCCGGATGATCCGCGAGGGCAAGACCGTGGCCATCCTCAGCTTCGGCACGCGCCTCGCCGAGGTGCTGAAGGCCTGCGAAAAGCTCGAAGCGCGCGGCATCTCGCCCACCGTCGCCGACGCCCGTTTCGCCAAGCCGCTCGACCGCGATCTGATCCTGCAACTGGCGCAGGACCACGAGGCGCTGATCACCATCGAAGAGGGCGCCGTCGGCGGTTTCGGCAGCCATGTGGCGCAGCTTCTGTCGGACGAAGGGGTCTTTGACCACGGTCTGAAATTCCGCTCCATGGTGCTGCCCGACACGTTCATCGACCATTCGAGCCCGGCGGATATGTATGCCACGGCGGGTCTCAACGCCGAGCAGATCGAAGAAAAAGTCCTCACCACCCTCGGCGTCGATGTGCTGAACAAGCGCGCCTGACCCCGCAAAGGTCCTTCTTCTCTTTCAAAATACGCCGGGGGAGTCCGCGCCAGCGGACGGGGGCAGCGCCCCCCAACCCTGCAAGGGCCCGGCCATGCCTCGCGCGTGGCGGCGCGCACGCTCCCGTGTCCGCGCCGCCAAAGCCCTTGCCCCATGGCAGCCGAGCCTTTATGGACCCGCCCACACCGGTCGCAGCCTACCCGGTCATCAAAACAAGGGTTAAACCATGAAGACTATCGTTATCTGCTCCGGCGGGCTGGATTCTGTCTCGCTCGCCCATATGGTCGCAGCACGGCACGACCTCACCCGCCTTGTGTCCTTCGACTATGGCCAGCGCCATGCCAAGGAACTGGACTTCGCCAAGGCCGCCGCCGAACGCCTCGGCGTGCCGTTCCACCGCATCGACATGCGCACCATCGGCGCCGCGCTCACCGGCTCTGCGCTGACCTCCGACATCGACGTGCCCGACGGGCATTATGCCGAAGAGACCATGCGCATCACCGTGGTCCCGAACCGCAACGCCATCATGCTGGCCATCGCCTTCGGCGTTGCCGCGGCCAATGGCGACGAGGCGGTCGCTACCGCCGTGCATGGCGGCGATCATTTCATCTACCCCGACTGCCGTCCCGGCTTCACCCGTGCCTTCGAGACCATGCAGCGGCATGCGCTCGACGGTTACGCGGATGTGTCGCTCTACACGCCCTTCGTCGAGCGGACCAAGGCCGACATTGTCACCGAAGGCGCCAAGCACGGCACGCCCTTCGCGCAGACATGGTCCTGCTACAAGGGCGGCGAGACCCATTGCGGGCGCTGCGGCACCTGTGTCGAGCGTCGTGAGGCCTTCCATCTGGCGGGCGTCGCCGATCCCACAATCTACGCCGATCCGGACTTCTGGCAGCAGGCCATCGCAGCGCGGGAGGAGGCGTGATGTATCGCATCAGCAAGGAGTTTCACTTCTCCGCCTCGCATCAGCTTGTGCATCTGCCCGAAGATCACCAATGCGCCCGGATGCATGGGCACAATTACATCGTCGTGGTCGAGCTGGCGGCGCACGAACTGAACGCCGACGGTTTCGTGCGCGACTATCACGAGCTGGCGCCGCTCAAGGCCTATATCGACGAGAGCTTCGATCACCGGCATCTCAACGATGTGCTGAACGTGGCCTCCACCGCCGAGAACCTCGCTCGGCATTTCTACGAGTGGTGCGCCGCGCGCTGGCCCGAGACCGCCTCGGTCAAGGTCAGCGAAACGCCGAAGACATGGGCCGAATATCGGCCCGCGCCGCTGGCGGCCTGACATGGGTCTGCGCATTGCCGAGATTTTCGGCCCGACGATCCAGGGCGAGGGCGCGCTGATCGGCGAGCCCACGGTTTTTGTCCGTGCCGGTGGCTGCGATTACCGCTGTAGCTGGTGTGACAGTCTGCACGCGGTGGACAGCGCCTTTCGCCACACGTGGACGCCGATGAGCGACGCCGAGGTCTGGGCCGAGGTCACGCGGCTTTCGGGCGGGCGTCCGATCACCGTCTCGCTGAGCGGCGGCAATCCGGCGATTCAGGACTTCGGTCCGGTGATCGAGATGGGTCGGGCCGAGGGCTATCGTTTTGCCTGCGAAACGCAGGGCTCGGTGGCGCGGGGCTGGTTCGGGCGGCTCGACACGCTGGTGCTCAGCCCCAAGCCGCCCTCGAGCGGTGAGACCGTGGACTGGAGTGCCTTCGCGGACTGCGTGCAGGCGGGGCAGGGCGCGCGGCAAACCGTCATGAAGATCGTCATCTTCGACGAGGCTGACTATGCCTGGGCGAAGGACGCCCATGCCCGTCACCCCGATCTGCCGCTCTACCTGCAGCCCGGCAACCCTGAGGTCGACCCCGACGTGCCGGTCGACCCGCAAAGCCTCGCCGATCGCCTCCTGTGGCTCACCGAATGTGCCACCGCCGACGGTTGGTTCACGCCCCGCATCCTTCCGCAGCTGCATGTGCTCCTCTGGGGCAACAAGCGCGGCGTCTGAATTTCCATTTCCGGAGATCCCGAAATGACCGACAGCATTTACAGCAACCTCAAGCAACTCGGCGGCGCCACAGTCCTGCCCGCCTCGCCCGAAGAGGCGGAGCTCGAGCGCGTGCCCAACCCGCAGGCCGATGTGGCCTACAACGTGCGCTTCACCGCGCCCGAGTTCACTTCGCTCTGCCCGATGACCGGACAGCCCGATTTTGCACATCTGGTGATCGACTATGTGCCGGGGCAATGGCTGGTCGAGAGCAAGGCGCTGAAACTCTACCTCGGCGCGTTCCGCAACCATGGCGCCTTCCACGAGGATTGCACCATTTCCATCGCGCGGCGGCTGGCGGAGTTTCTCGATCCGCAATGGCTGCGCATTGGCGGCTATTGGTATCCGCGCGGCGGCATCCCGATCGACGTCTTCTACCAGACCGGGCCGATGCCTGAGGGCGTGTGGATCCCCGATCAGGGCGTGCCGCCCTACCGTGGACGCGGCTAACGCGAGAGCACTGGTGGTTGGGGGCGCTGCCCCCCGCCCGCCTTTGGCGGGCTCCCCCGGGATATTTTTGCCAAGAGGAAGGCCTCAGCTTTCCTCTGCGAGCAGGGCGGCGAGGCCTTTTCGATAGTCCGGGTAGAGAAGCTCGATGCCCAGTTCCTGCTTGATGCGGTCGTTCCGCACGCGCTTGTTTTCCGCGTAGAAACTGCGCGCCATGGGGCTCATGTCGGCCTCGTCGAAGTTCACGGCGGGCGGCGGCGGCATGCCCAGCAGTTCGGCGGCGTGCAGCAATACGTCTTCTGGCGGGGCCGGGTTATCGTCGCAGAGATTGTAGATTGCGCCGGGGCGGGGCTTGCGGATCGACGCCTCGAGCACCTGCGCAATATCCTCCACATGGATGCGGCTGAACACTTGGCCTGGCTTGATGATGCGCCGCGCCGTACCTTGCCTTACCTTCTCGAAGGGGCCGCGCCCGGGGCCGTAGATGCCCGCGAGGCGGAAGATGTGCAGCGCCAGCCCGTCGATGGCTTGCCACGCCTCCTCGGCCTGCTTGCGGGCCTTGCCGCGGGCGGTGCTGGGGGTCAGGGGCGTTGCCTCATCGACCCAGCCGCCGCCGTGATCGCCATAGACGCCTGTGGTCGACAGGTAGCCGACCCAAGTGAGATCGGCGGCGCGCGCCTTGATTGCGGAGCCTATTTCGGCCAGAGCCGGATCGCCGCCGTCGCGCGGGCCTGCGGAGACGAGCACATGGCTGGCCTCGGCCAGCGCGGCCTCGAGCGCGGCGGCTTCCCACAGCACCGGCTCGACGCCCTGTACCCGCAAGTCATCCGCTTTCGAGGGGTCGCGGTGGGTGCCGAGGATGCGCCAGCCCTGCGCCTGCAGGCGCCGTGAAAGGGCGCATGCGCAATAGCCATGGCCGAGGGTGAGGAGTGTTCCTGTCATGCGGCGCAAACTGGGGCGCGGCACGGGGCTTGGCAAGGCCTGTCAGGTGCCCCGCGGGCCGGCAAGCTTTCGCCGAAGAGCGGCCGCGCCGCGACGGCAGGCGCTCTTGGCGATAGGCAGCGCTTTAAGATCGCGTTAATTAGTCACCGTCGTGAAACAGCCGGTATTCCCGCATGTCCCGAAAGACCGAAATGACCCGCCGCGCGACGGTGCTTGCGCTGCTTGTGTCGCCTTTGGCCGCCTGCTCTGCGCAGCAGGAAGAGGCCCAGCCGGTTCAGCGCTTCAACCCGCCGCTCTATCCCAATGAGACGCCAGAGCTGCGGGCCTCGATCAACCGCTGGGCGGATTACTACGAGGTGCCGCGAAAGCTGGTGCACCGGCTTGCCATCCGCGAGAGCACGCATAATCCCGAGGCGCGCAACGGGCCTTATTACGGCCTGCTGCAGATTCTGCCAGCAACCGCACGCAGCATGGGGTTTCGCGGTGCGCCCAGCGATCTTTACGATGCCGACACCAACCTTCGCTATGGGGTGAAATACCTGCGCGGCGCTTGGCTGCTGTCCGATGGCAGTCAGGACCGGGCGATCGGCTGGTACGCGCGGGGCTATTACTACGAGGCCAAACGGCGCGGCATGCTGGTCGAGACCGGGCTGCGGCCCGGCTGAGGCTCAGCCGCCGAGCAGCGCCAAAAGCTGCGCTTCGGTACGGCGCAGCCCGGCGCGCTCTGGCGCTTTGTCGAGCCGCGGCGGCAGGCCGCTCTCGGCCAGCGCGATCACCTCTGGATGGATGTAGGAATTGCGCGCCACCGTGGGCGTGTTGGCCAGCCGCTCGGCGGCGGCTTCGGCCATGGTCTTGATGCTGATCGTCGCGCTGGACTTCTGGGCGCTCTGCGCGGCCTCCAGCGCCGCGACGCTGCCATTCCATGTGCGGAAGGTCTTGGCGGTGATCTGCGCGTCGCCGGTGCGCTCGGCCAGCCAGAGGTTGATTTCTTCAGAGTGCAGCGTGTGCGGCACGCCCTCCTCATCCAGCCATGCGATCAACGCGCGCCCCGGCAGGTCGTCGAGGCGGGACAGCGCGCGCTCGAGCGTCCGATCCTTCAGCACCTTGCGCACGCGCTTGCCGCCCTTGCCGGGGAAATTCAGCCGCAGAGTGCCCCCGTCGAGCCGCAAATGCGTGCCGCGCAGAGTGGTGGCCCCATAGCTGCCGTTCTCCTTGGCGTAATCGGCATTGCCCACGCGCAGCCCGGCGCGGTCGAGCAGCGCCAGCGTTGCGGCGAGGGCGAAGGCCTTGTCTCCGGGATCGCGCTCGCGCAGTTGCGTGAGGATCGCCCGGCGCACCCCCGGCAGCGCGGCCCCGAATATGGCGAGGTGACCGTATTTCCGCTCGGCCCGAAATGCCGTCCACTCGGGGTGGTAGCGGTATTGCTTGCGCGCGCGTGCGTCGCGGCCCGTGGCCTGAAGGTGGCCGTTGGCCCGCGGGCAGATCCAAACGTCCTCATAGGCCGGGGGCACGGCGAGAGCACCGATGCGCGCACGCTCGGTGCTGTCATCGATCCGGGTGCCATCGGGAGCGGTGTAGGAAAAGCCGCGGCCACAGCGCCTGCGGCGGATGCCGGGGCGGCTGTCGGGGTAATAGGTGAGGTCTGGCGTCGGGCTCATGCCTGCGAACGCCGGGCGCTGCGGCGCGGTTCCGGTGCGGGCGGTTCAGCCGGTCTTGAACCCGTCACATCTTCCTGCCACGCTGCCCGGCAAAATAGCGGAAGGAGCCGCAGATGCAGGACATGCAGGCGAAATTGCAGATCGTTTCCCCCGAGGCCCTGGGCCCCGAGCTTTTCGACAATGCCGAGGCGGCGGTCGAGCGGCTTTGTGCGCTCTATGCGCAGGCCGCGGAGTTCCTCAAGGAGCGGTTCCTGTCGTCGATGTCCGAGGGCCATCCCGGCGTGCGCTATCGGGCGTTCTATCCCGAGGTGCGGATCACCACGACGAGCTTTGCCAAAATCGACAGCCGCCTCAGCTTTGGTCACGTCTCGCAGCCCGGCACCCATGCCACGTCGATCACCCGGCCCGACCTGTTTCGGCATTACCTGAAACAGCAGATCGGCCTGCTGCTCGAGAACCACGGCGTGCCGGTACAGATCGGCCTTTCGGAGACGCCGATGCCGGTGCATTTCGCGGTCGCCAATTATCCCGAACTGACGGTGCCGCAGGAAGGCGCGGGCAGCTTCATCCTGCGCGATGTCTTCGACGTGCCGGATCTGACCACCACCAATGACGACATCGTCAACGGCGTGGCGCGCCCGGCTGCTGATGGGGCGGAGCCGCTGGCGCCGTTCACCGCGCAGCGGGTGGATTACTCGCTGGCGCGGCTGGCGCATTACACCGCCACCGATCCGGCGCATTTCCAGAACCACGTGCTGTTCACCAACTACCAGTTCTACGTCAGCGAGTTCGAAGCCTACGCGCGGGCGCAACTGGCGGACCCCGAGAGTGGCTATACCTCTTTCGTGTCGACCGGGAATGTCGAGATCACCGATGCCGAGACAGAGATCCCGCTGACCGCGAAGATGCCGCAGATGCCGACCTACCACCTCAAGCGCAAGGACGGCTCGGGGATCACGCTGGTCAACATCGGGGTGGGGCCGTCGAACGCCAAGACCGCGACCGACCATATCGCGGTGCTGCGCCCACATGCGTGGCTGATGGTCGGGCATTGCGCGGGGCTGCGCAACTCGCAGAGCCTTGGAGACTTCGTGCTGGCCCACGCCTATCTGCGCGAGGACAAGGTGCTCGACGACGATCTGCCGGTCTGGGTGCCGATCCCGGCGCTGGCCGAGATTCAGGTGGCGCTTGAGGATGCGGTCGAGGAAGAGACGCAGCTTTCCGGCTATGACCTCAAGCGGGTGATGCGCACCGGCACCGTCGCCTCGGTGGACAACCGCAACTGGGAACTGCGCGACCAGCGCGGCCCGGTGCAGCGGCTCAGCCAGAGCCGGGCTGTCGCGCTCGACATGGAGAGCGCCACCATCGCGGCCAATGGGTTCCGCTTCCGCGTGCCCTACGGCACCTTGCTGTGCGTCAGCGACAAGCCCCTGCATGGCGAGTTGAAGCTGCCGGGAATGGCGTCGGATTTCTATAAGACTCAGGTGGCGCGCCACCTGATGATCGGGATAAGAGCCATGGAACATCTCCGCTCAATGCCCCTTGAGAGGATCCATAGCCGCAAATTGCGTAGCTTCGACGAAACAGCCTTCCTCTGAACCGGCGTTTTCCAGCGCAAATAGCGTAGTTTTCGCTTGCAAAAAGCCACTATTCGTTGTGTTTCGACTCTACATAGAGTTAAGTGACCTCAATGGGGCCCAAGTACTCGGGCAGTTCAAGGAGACCATGAAATGGCGAAGCCGATGACCAAAACCCAACTCGTGGCCGCACTGGCAGAAGAGATGGGCGCAGACAAGAAGACCGCGTCGACCGCTCTGGAAGCGATCACCGGCATCATCACCAAGGAAGTTGCAGACGGCGGTGCCGTGACCCTTCCGGGCGTGGGCAAAATCTACTGCCGTGAGCGTCCCGAGCGCATGGTGCGCAACCCCGCCACCGGCGAGCAGTTCAAGAAAGAAGCCGACAAAGTGGTCAAGATGACCATCGCGAAGGCGCTGAAGGACAGCGTCAACGGCTGATCTTTCCTGCTCGACTGAGCATCAGGGCCGCGAATTTCGCGGCCCTTTTTTATTGTTTTCAGGTATTTAGATGTCGTTAAGGCGGGTGATCTGCTGCCCGTCCGCCCCGAAGTTCGCGGGCGAGAGCCATGCCTCGAACCGGGCCTTCAGCTTGGGCCATTCGCTGTCGAGGATCGAGAACCACGCGGTGTCGCGGTTCCGCCCCTTGGTCACCACCGATTGCCGGAAGGTGCCCTCATAGGTGAACCCTAGCCGCTCGGCGGCCCTGCGCGACGGGGCGTTGAGCGCGTCGCATTTCCATTCGTAGCGGCGATAACCCAGCTCGTCGAAGGCGTTACGCATCATCAGATACATGGCTTCGGTGGCTGCGGCGCTGCGCTGCAGGGCGGGGCTGAAGTGGATATGACCCACTTCGATGACGCCATTGTTCGGGTCAATCCGCAGGTAGGAGGCGATTCCCACCGGCGTGCCATCGGCATCGCAAAGCGTGTAGAACTGCGGATCGCGACTGGCGGCGCAGGCTTCGACCCATTTTTGTGCATCCTCCAGTGAGGTTAGCGGGCTGCCAGGCAGGTAGGTCCAACTGCGACCGCTCTCGTCCTTGCTGAGCGCCTCATAAAGCGCGGCGGCATGCGCGGGCTGGGTGGGCTCGAGGCGGACGGTGCGGCCCTGCATCGGCTTGTGCGGAGGGAAGGGGCGGGGAAAAGAACCCTCGGCGGGCAACCCAATGGGCTGCCCGTGTTCATTTATGCGATGGTCGGTCATTTCAGCCGAAGACCGTTCCGAGCGCGCCGTCCACGGCCTCGACGATCTGGTCGATGTCGTCCTTGGTGGCGATCAGCGCCGGGGCGAAGCACAGCGTGTTGTTGTAGCCGGGGATCGAGCGGTTGGTCATGCCGATGATGACGCCGCGCTTGCCCACCTCTGCCACGACGGCGGCGGTGCGCTTCTCGTCCATCGGCTCGCGGGTGCCGCGGTCGGTCACCAGTTCTGCGCCAAGGAAGAGGCCCTTGCCGCGCGCCTCGCCAACGACGGCGTGCTTGTCCTTCAGCGCCTCGAGCTGGCCGAGCATATACTCACCCATGTTGGTGGTGTTCTCGAGCAGGTTCTCGTCTTCGATGATGCGCATGTTCTCGAGCGCCGCAGCCGGGCCAGCGGTGCAGCCGCCGAAGGTCGAGATGTCGCGGAAGTAGTTCATCGGGTCCGTGGCATCGTCCTTAAAGAGGTCGAAGACGCGCTCGGAGGTGACGCAACAGGCGATGGCGGCATAGCCCGAGGCGACGCCTTTGGCCATGGTCACGAAATCGGGCTCGACGCCGTAATGCTGGTAGCCGAACCATGTGCCGGTGCGGCCCACGCCGCAGACCACCTCGTCGATGTGCAGCAGCACGTCATACTTGCGGCAGATCTCCTGAACGCGCTGCCAGTAGCCCGCCGGGGGAACGATCACGCCGCCGCCCGCGGTCACCGGCTCGAGGCAGAGCGCGCCCACGGTGTCGGGGCCTTCGCGCAGGATCACCTCTTCGATGGCGTCGGCGGCGCGCTGGCCGTAGGCCTCGCCCGACAGATCGCCCCAGCCCTGATCGCCAGCGCGGTACTCAAGGCAATGCGGCACCGACACGAAGCCGGGGGCAAAGGGGCCGTATTGCGCGTTGCGCTCGAACTGGCCGCCTGCCGAGAGCGCGCCGATGGTGGTGCCGTGGTAGTCGCGCTCGCGGTAGAGGATTTTGTGCTTCTTGCCGCCGTAGCGCTTGTGCGCGATCTGGCGGACCATCTTGAAGGCCTTCTCGTTCGCCTCAGACCCCGAGTTGGTGTAGTAGACGCGGCTCATGCCCGGCATCTTCTCGATCAGGCGCTCGGCAAACAACGCGCCGGGGATCGAGCCCGCGGCACCGGCGTAGTAGTTCAGCTTCATCAGCTGCTCGGAGATCGCATCGACGATGCTCTTGCGGCCATAGCCCACGTTCACCGTCCAGACAGCGCCCGAGACCGCATCCAGTTGCTCGCGTCCGGTCTGGTCCCAGACGCGCATGCCCTTGCCCTCGACGATGATCTTGGGGTCGCTGGTCTCGAACTGCTTGTGCTGCATCAGGTGGTGCCAGACGTGGGCCTTGTCGGCCTCGACCACGTGGCTCAGGTCGTTCTGGGTGAGGGTGCCATCCATGGGGTGTCTCCTGACAAATCGGGCGCCGGAGCGGCGCGAAGAGGCGATGAACCGCGATGCGGGATGCTAGCACATGCGCCCGAAGTCCAGCGAAGTCTTAGTGCCAGATTTCACCCATGTGTAAGGCCAGTTCGCGCGGATTAAGGCCAGTTGGCGCGAAGGGCCGAATTTATTGGGGAAATTCCGACCGCTGGTGCCTGCGTTTTGAGCAGCGGCCTTGAGCGAACCAAGGGTCAGTGCTGCATATGCGGGCATTGCCCATTGATTGAGCGGAGGATTTCCGTTCGGATCGGGCCGAGCCGGTCGCCCCTTGGGGTGGGCCGAATAAATGCCTCGCGGGAACAGACGGGGCGGGACAACGGGAGAAACCAGATGACGATCAAGAAAAGTCTGCTTGGGGCGGCCGGGGCCGCGGCGCTGCTGGCTGGCGCTGCCAGCGCCGAGACCATCACCGTGGGCTATTTCCTCGAATGGCCGATGCCTTTCGAATACGCCAAGGCGATGGGCACCTACGAAGAGGAAATGGGTGTCGACATCAACTGGGTGAGCTTCGACACCGGCACCGCGATGTCCGCCGCCATGGCCTCGGGCGACGTGCAATTGTCGGTCAGCCAAGGCGTGCCGCCCTTCGTGGTCGCCGTCTCGGCGGGGCAGGACCTGCAGGCGCTCGACGTCGCGGTGAGCTATGCCGACAACGACAATTGCGTGGTGCGTTCCGATCTGGAGATCGACAAGGACAGCGCCGACGAGCTTGAAGGCAAGAAAGTCGCCGTGCCGCTGGGCACCGCCGCGCACTATGGCTTCCTCAAGCAGATGGACCACTTCGGCGTGCCGCTCGACAGCCTCGAGATCGTCGACATGGCGCCGCCGGATGGCGCGGCGGCCATCGCGCAGGGCTCGGTCGATATGGCCTGCGGCTGGGGCGGCTCGCTGCGCCGGATGCTCGAGCACGGCAACGTGCTGCTGACCGGGGCTGAGAAAGAAGACCTCGGCATCCTTGTGTTCGACGTGACCTCGGGCCCGGCGTCTTGGGTGGCCGAGAACTCTGATCTCGTGTCCTCTTTCCTGAAGGTGACCGCCGAGGCGAACGCCATGTGGGCCGATGAGGCCAACCACGCGGAGATGCTGCCGGTGATCGCCAAGGACGCGGGCATGGACGAGGACGCCACCGCCGAGACGCTGGCCACCTTCGTCTTCCCCGACGCCGAGACCCAGCTTTCCGACAAGTGGCTTGGCGGCGCCGCTGCCGAGTTCATGAAGGGTGTGGCGGATGTCTTCGTCGAGGCGGGCTCGATCGACGCCTCGCTCGACAGCTACGCCGAGCATGTGAACACCGGCCCGCTGTCCTCGGCGGGCTCGATGTAAGGCCCTCAGGTCTTTTGTCCCGGCGGTGGGGGGCTGCCGCCGGGACGCTCTTTACAGAAATACAAGACGGGGCATCTGCCCCAAACCGCAGCGCCAGGCTGCGAAAGGCGGACCATGAGCGGATTATCCATCCAGAACCTGTCGATGCGCTTCGACCTGCCCAATGGCAGTTCGGTGCAAGCGCTGAAGGACGTGTCGCTGGACCTCGCGCAGGGCGAGTTGCTGTCGGTGCTGGGGCCCTCGGGTTGCGGCAAGACCACGCTGCTCAACATCGTCGCGGGCTTTCTTGCGCCGACTGAGGGGAAGATCGTGCTCAATGGTCACGACGTGCGCGGTCCCGCCGCCGAGCGCGGCATGGTGTTCCAGCAGGGCGCGCTTTTCGAATGGATGAACGTGCGCGACAACGTCAGCTTTGGCCCGCGCATGGCTGGGCAGCGCGAGCGGGATTACGGCGCCAACGTCGATCACCTGCTCGATGTGGTGGGCCTGCGCGACTTCAAGGAAAAGGCGGTCTACGAGCTTTCGGGCGGCATGCAGCAGCGCGTGGCGCTGGCCCGTTGCCTTGCCAATGATCCCGACGTGATCTTGATGGACGAGCCCCTGGGGGCGCTTGACGCGCTCACCCGCGAGAAGATGCAGAGCCTCGTGCTGAAGCTCTGGAAAGAGACCGGCAAGACGATCATCCTGATCACCCACTCGGTCGAAGAGGCGCTGCTGCTGGGCGAGCGCCTGCTGGTCATGGCGCCGCGTCCGGGCCGCATCCACCGCGAATACCGTCTGCCCTTTGCCGAGCTTGGCGCTGGGCAGGACCTGCGCGGGGTCAAGAAACACCCCGAGTTCGCCACCACGCGCGAAGAGATTCTGGGAATGATCTGGAACATGGAAGAAGAGATCATGGGCCGCAGCGAAGCGGGGGCCGCGTCATGATCGTCTTTGCCCTCTATATCGCCATCTTCGTGGTCAGCTGGCTGTTGGTGAAACTGCTGGTGCACCGCGCGCTCAACGATTTCACCGCCCGCAAGACCGTGACCTTCGGCGACGAGAGCGCCGTGCGCCCGAGCCGCATTGCCAGCGTGATCTCGATCCTGACCATCTTCCTGCTCTGGGGGGCGTTCACCGGCTCGACTTGGGTGCCGAAGTTCCTGCATGCGCCGGGGCCGTTCGTGGGCGATGCCACGTTCACCTACACCGCCGAAGCCGAGGGGGTGGCGCCCGATGACGCCACCGTCACCGTGCGCGTCTTCCCGGTGGGCGAGGAGAGCGAAGACCCCGAGGTCGACCCCGGCACCGGCTGGGCCAAGGATGACGCGGCAAGCGTCGGCGCGTGGCGCTCGGGGCTGGTGCGGGTGGACCGCAACGACGAGTACGGACGCGACGAGGGCCACACCATCGTGGCGGTCAACGGCACGCCCATTGCGCCGGGCGGAGAGGTCATGACCGAGTTCGGCCGTGTCGGCATGTCGCCCAAGGGCACGCTGAACTTTGAGCCCGCCAAGGGCTGGCAGATGGAGCCGATCTGGCTGCCCGCGCCCGAGGCGGTGCTGTCTAGGCTGGTCGAGATCGCCCGCGACGGCTACCGCGACAGCACGCTCTGGGAGCACCTTGGCTGGTCGCTGTTCCGGGTGATCGCGGGCTTCTTCTTTGGCGCGCTGATCGGCATTCCGCTGGGCTATGCCATGGGCCTCTCGGACTGGTTCCGCGGCTGGTTCGATCCGATTGTCGAGTTCATGCGGCCGGTGCCGCCCTTGGCGCTGATCCCGCTGGTGATCATCTGGGCCGGCATCGGCGAGGCGGGCAAGATCATCCTGCTGTTCCTCGCGGCGCTCTGGATCATGGCGATCGCGGCGCGCTCGGGGGTGTCGGGGGTGAAGATCTCGAAGGTCCACGCGGCCTATTCGCTGGGCGCCAGCAAGGTGCAGATCCTGCGCCATGTGATTATCCCCAACTCGCTGCCCGATATCTTCACCGGCGCGCGGGTCGCCATGGGCGTCTGCTGGGGCACCGTGGTGGCCGCGGAACTGGTGGCTGCAGAAAAAGGCGCGGGGATGATGATCATGGTCGCGTCGAAGTTCCAGCTGACCGACATCGTGATCATGGGGATCATCCTGATCGGGGTGATCGGCTTTGGCATCGACATGCTGATGCGGCTGGCCGAGCGCAAGCTGGTGCCGTGGAAGGGCCGCGGCTGACGCGAAGTCCGCGCTGCTGAACGAGGGCGGTTAACGAGGGGGCTGTCTGCCCCCTCGAACTCCCCCGAGGATATTTTCATCTAGACGAAGGGGCGCGCGGCGCCTCAGCCGATCAGCGCGGCAAGCTGCCCGCCGAGCCAGAGCCGCAGGCCGTCCACCGCCGCGACATATGGGTCGATCAGCGGGGCGAGCGCCGGGACGGCGCCGGTGATCACTGGCGCGAGCGCATAGATCAGCACCGCCAGCACCGCGAGGATCAGCATCAGACCGAAGCCGCGGGCAAAGTTGCTGCCCTGTTGCTCTTCCTCCTCGGCGTCGAGCGCGCGGCCCTGTGCGGTTTCCATTCGGCGCGGCTCGGTGGAGACGCGCAGGGTCTGGTTGACCTCTTCGATGTCCGGCAGCAACTCACGCCGTGAGTTGCCGAGCGCGGGATGTTCAGGTTCGGGGGCGAAGGGGTCGTGGGCCGTCTCGGCGGCAGACTCCTCCTCGGTGCCCGGGTCGAGGTCGGGGTCGATGTCCTCTGCGCCGCTCAGCGGCGCGTCGCCGCGGATGCGGGCCATATGGGTGCGCGCGTCGCGGGCGCGGCGGGCGGCCTCATCCTCCTCGGGCGCGCCGAGGCCAAGCTCGGGCTGGCTTTCCAGCGGATCGGCGTCGGTGCGGCGGCGCGCTTCGCGGGCGGCTTCCTGACGCAGCACCTCGGCCACCGACGGATCGAGGCCGCGGGCAGCGCGCGACGGCCGGCGCGGCACGGGAACTTCTTCGGGGGGCAGCGGCGGGTCGAGCACCGGCTCTGCGGCGCGTGCCTCTAGCTGCGGCGCGGGGCGGTCTTCAACGTCATAGCCATCTCGCGCGGCGAGCGCGGCGCGCAGTTCGGCGGCAAATTCGTTGATCCCGGCGTGGTCGATCTCGGAATGGTCGACTTCCGCTGTGTCGTCCTCCGCCGCGTGCTCGGGCTCTTCGTCGGGCGCTTCGCCCAAGTCCGCTGGCTCGGCGCTGTCGTCCAGAGCATCGTCATAACCCGCCGGGGCGCTCTGCGTCTCGTCCGCCGACGCCTTCTCGGCGACCGGATCACCGGAAAGATCATCGCCCAGATCACTACCCGGATCATCGGGCGCATCGTCGGGGTGAAGCTGAAACCAAGTGTGGCCGCAGTCGGAGCATTGCACGTCGCGACCGCCGGTTGGGATCACGTCGACCGGCACCTCGTATTGCGCGCCGCAATTGGGGCAAATCAGCCGCATATTATCTTGAGCTTTCCATCTGTTCTGGCCACATCCCTTTGCTGACAATAGGTTGCTGTGGGCGAGCGCGAAAGCCAAATTTCCCGGGGAACGGCGGATTGCAACTGCGTCGCGGCTCGGGCACAACAGGGCATCGTTTTTACCGGGGGCGCGCGGGCGTGATCGAACTGGACAATGTGGCCTACAGCTACGGCGGGGGCGAGCTGCTGAGCGGGCTCACGCTGCAGCTGGCACCCGGGTCGTTCCACTTTCTGACAGGGCCGTCGGGCGCCGGCAAGACCACGCTGCTGAAGCTCTGCTACGGCGCGCTTGTGCCCACCTCCGGCCATGCGCGGCTGTTTGGCGAGGACGTGCGGCGCATGGACCGCGACGCCATCGCGATGAGCCGCCGCCGCATCGGCGTGGTGCATCAGGACTGCCAGTTTCTCGACCATCTGTCGGTGGCGGAGAATGTCGCGCTGCCGCTGACCGTGGCGGGCGAGGGTGGCCCGGATCTGACGCAGAACCTCGTGGAACTGATGACATGGGTCGGGCTGAAGAGCCGCGCCGAGGCGCTGCCGCCGGAACTGTCGGGCGGTGAGCGGCAGCGTGCCGCGCTGGCGCGCGCAGTGATCATGTCGCCCGAAGTGATCCTTGCCGACGAGCCCACCGGCAACGTCGACTGGGAAATGTCGCAGCGTTTGCTGCGGCTGCTGGTGGAGCTGAACCGGATGGGCAAGACCATTCTCATCGCCACGCACGATCTTGGCCTGATCCGCTCGGCCAAGAGCCAGGTGCAGGCGCGGGTGCTGCGCATCTCGAACCGGCGGCTGCAGGCCGCGGGGGCCGATCTGTGAGGCTGGTGCGGGATTCCCTCGGGGCGCTGACCCACGGCGACAAAGGCGCGGACCGGGTCGTGCCGCCGACCGGCTTCACCGCGCGGCTGACGCTGTTCGCCGCCGCCGCCATGGCGTTTCTGGCGGTCTTTGCGCTGGCGCTCTCGCTGGCGGCGGGGCGGCTCGCCGACAGCTGGGGCGAGGAACTGGCGCGCGCCTCCACCGTACGCATCTCGGCCCCGGCGGGGCAACAGGCGCAGCAGACCGAGGCGGCGCTGCGGCTGCTGGCGCAGACGCCGGGCGTGGCCTCGGCGCGGGCGCTGACCGAAGAGGAGCAGCAGGCGCTGCTCGAGCCGTGGTTTGGGCCCGATCTGCCGCTGGCCGATCTGCCGGTGCCGCAGTTGATCGAGGTGATCGAGGACGCCGAGGGGTACGAGCCCGCCGGTCTGCGCCTGCGCCTGCAGGCCGAAGTGCCCGGCGCGGTTCTGGATGACCACACCCGCTGGCGCCGCCCGCTGGTGGCGGCTGCGGGGCGGCTGCGGCTGCTGGGCGCGGTGTCGATCCTGCTGATCGCGGGCGCGGTGGCGGCGATGGTGACGCTGGCGGCCAATGCCGCGCTGGCCGCCAATGCGCAGGTGATCACCGTGCTGCGTCTGGTCGGCGCCACCGATGCCTATATCGCGCGCGCTTTCGTGCGCCGCTTCACCCTGCGGGCGCTTGGCGGCGCGGCGGTGGGCGCGGCGCTCGGCACCGGCGCGCTGCTGCTGATGCCTGCGAGCGATGAGACCGCGGGCTTTCTGACCGGCCTGTCCTTCGTTGGCTGGCACTGGGTGTTCCCGCTCTTGGTGCCCGTGCTGACGGCGGCAGTGGCCTTTGCCGCGACGGCGATCGCCGCGCGCCGGGTGCTTGGAGATTTGAGTTGATGGCCTACGCGCTGCAATGGACCCGCTCGCTGATATTCATCGGGCAAGCCTATTTCGCCATGGCGGTGATCGGTCTGCTGCTCTTTCCATGGGCGCTGTTTTCAAGCCGCGGTGCGCGCGTCGCCTGCGTCAGCTGGTGCCGCTGGGTGCGCTGGACGGCGGCGTGGATGGTTGGCCTCAAGAGCGAGGTTCGCGGCCCGATCCCGCAGGGCGAGCTGATCATCGCCGCCAAGCACCAGAGCTTTTTCGACATCATCTTGCTGTTCGGCGCGGTGCCCGCGGGCAAATTCGTGATGAAGCGCGAGCTTCTGTTCACCCCGGTCCTTGGCCAATATGCCACCCGCATCGGCTGCGTGCCGGTCAACCGCGGCAAGCGCGGGGCGGCGATCTCGAAGATGGTTGCGGATGTGAAGAAAAGCGCCGAAGAGCACCCCGGACAGCTGATCATCTACCCGCAGGGCACCCGCGTGCCGCCCGGCGTGAAGCTGCCTTACAAGGTGGGCACCGCGATCCTTTATGGCCAAAGCGGCGAGGCCTGCGTGCCGGTGGCGACCAATGTCGGTGTGTTCTGGCCCAAGCGCGGCATCTACCGCAAGCCCGGCACGGCGGTGGTGGAGTTTCTGCCGGTGATCGAGCCCGGGATGCCGAACAAGGCGTTTCTTGCCAAGCTCGAAGCCGAGGTCGAGGCGGCCTCCGACCGTTTGCTGAAGGAGGCGGGATTTGCGCAGGATTGACACGATCGAAGGGCTCGAGGCGCTTTACGGCACGCCTGCGGGGGCGGCGCTGGACAAGGTGGTGCGGCGGATGACGCCGCTTTATCGGCGCTGGATCGAGGCGTCGAAACTTTGCGTGCTGACCACCGTCGGCGCGGGTGGCACCGATGGCTCGCCGCGCGGCGACGATGGCCCGGTGGTACTGGAGCTTGACCCCGGCACGCTGGCGATGCCCGACTGGCGCGGCAACAACCGGCTAGACTCGCTGCGCAACATCGTCGAGGACGGGCGCGTGTCGCTGATGTTCTTCGTCCCCGGCAGCACCAATGTGGTGCGGGTGAACGGCACCGCTTGGCTGACCGATGACGAGGGGATGCGGGGACGCTTCGAAAAGAAGGGCCGGCTGCCCGCCACCGTGGCGATCATCGAGATTTCCGAGATTTACACCCAATGCGCCCGTGCGCTGATGCGGGCAGGCACATGGTCGGGCAAAGACGAAAGCGCCGATCTGCCGACCATCGGCCAGTTCCTCGCCGAAGCGACGCAGGGCGCCACCGACGGCGAGGCCTATGATCGCGAATGGCCCGCTCGGGCCGCCGCCACGCTCTGGTAGGCGCGGGGCAGCAGACAGGGCTCAGGGTTCAGGGCACTGGGCTTAAGGGACGAGGATCTTCATGGTGAAGCCGAAGGTGTCCTCGGGGCCATTGCCGTCGTCGTAGAAGTTATACTCGTAGCTCAGGCCGAATTGCACCGGCGTGGTGCCCATGGTGACCAGCTTGTTGAGCTGCACACCAAGCGGCAGGCTCACCCATTCCTCGGCGTCCCAGTCGTAGGTGATCGACATATCCGAGGTGCCAACCGACCAGCCGTCAGCCATCGAGACGTTGACGATGGGCTGGATGATCGACAGGTCGACCGGATCGCGGTCGGCGTCGCCGCCCATGTCGATGATGTTCTGGTTGAACACGCCCCAGATGCCCCAGTTCGCCTGCGCGATGAAACCCGCCGCCGGACCAAGCCCCCAGCGTTCGGTGCTGAGGTCTTCGTCGCCGCTGGGAATGAGCGCAACGGCACCGACGCCAAAACGCCCCCAGCTTTGGTTGAACGTGGTCAGGTTGAACACCGTCGCGTCGGAAAAGCCGGTGTTGTCGCTGGGACTGCTGGTTAGATAGGGCAGGGTCAGGCGGAAGATGTTGCTGGTGCCGCCCAGCTCATAGGGCACCGCCATGCGGAATTGCAGCTTATTGCCGTCTTCGTCGTCGAGCCCGTGATACTGCGACGTGTAGAAATTCTGGAACACATATGCAGTGAGAGAGGCTGTCGGGTCGCTGGCCGCTGTCGAGAGATCCTGATCGCCGCTTTGCGCAAAGGCAGCGGGCGCGGCGAGGGTGAGGGCCAGGGCGGAGGTGAGGGCGAGTTTGGACATGAAATCGGTTCCCTGCTGAATGACCGGAAAAGATCGGGTCCGGATGGCGCGAAATAGCGAGAAATAATCGTTCCTAGGTTGAGCTTACTCCCCGTTTTCACGATCCGGCAAGGACACTGTGACGTGGCGGCAATTAGAGGTTGAAACCGTGGCTTTCCGGTTCGAATTCCGGGTCGCCTTCGGTTTCGCTTTTGGGGAGCCCAAAGCAAAAGGCCCCCGAGCAGTGCTCGGGGGCCTTTGCATTTCTCAGGCGAGGGGATCAGGCGTGGATGGCGCCGTCGCCGCAGGCCAGCGCCGCCTCGCGCACCGCTTCCGAGAAGGTCGGGTGGGCGTGGCAGGTCAGCGCGACATCCTCGGCGGAGGCGCCGAATTCCATCGCCACGCAGATCTCGTGGATCAGGTCACCAGCCGACGGGCCGATGATGTGGCAGCCGAGCACGCGGTCGGTTTCCTTGTCGACGATCAGCTTCACGAAGCCCTCGCCCGCAAACACGGCCTTGGCGCGGCCATTGCCCATGAAGGAGAACTTGCCGACCTTATAGGCGCGGCCTTCTTCCTTGAGCTGCTGCTCGGTCTTGCCGACCGTGGCGACCTCGGGGTGGGTGTAGATCACGCCCGGGATGACCTCGTAGTTCACATGGCCCGCCTTGCCGGCGATGACCTCGGCGCAGGCCATGCCTTCGTCTTCGGCCTTATGGGCCAGCATCGGGCCTTCGATGGCGTCGCCGATGGCGTAGACGCCCTTCACGGCGGTCTGCCAGTGGCCGTCTGTCTCGATCTGGCCGCGCTTGGTCAGCTTCACGCCGAGCGCCTCGAGGCCAAGCCCGTCGGTGTAGGGCGCGCGGCCGGTGGCGCAGAGCACCACGTCGGCTTCGGTGGTGTGCTCACTGTCGTCCTTGCGCAGCTTGTAGCTGACCGTGGCCTTGCCGCCCTTGGTCTCGACCTTGGAGACAGCCGCGCCCATGGTGAACTTCAGGCCCTGCTTCGACAGCATGCGCTGGAAGGTCTTCTGCACCTCGGCGTCCATGCCGGGGGTGATGGCGTCGAGGAATTCGATCACCTCGACCTCGGTGCCGAGGCGGGCGTAGACCGAGCCCATCTCGAGACCGATCACGCCAGCGCCGATGACGACCATCTTCTTGGGAATCTTGCCAAGTTCCAGCGCGCCGGTGGAGGTGACGACGATCTTTTCGTCGACCTCGACCTCTGCGCCCGGCACGGAAGCGGGCACTGAGCCGGTGGCGATGATGATGTTTTTGGCCTCGTGCACTTCGTCACCGACCTTGACCTTGCCGGCCTCGGGGATCGAGCCCCAGCCCTTGAGCCAGTCGACCTTGTTCTTCTTGAACAGGAACTCGATGCCCTTGGTGTTCTGGCCGATCACGTCGTCCTTATAGGCGAGCATCTGCTTCCAATCGACTTTGGGCGCGGCGCCCTTGAGGCCCATCTTGGCGAAGTTATGCTCTGCCTCATGCAGCTGGTGCGAGGCGTGCAGCAGCGCCTTGGAGGGGATGCAGCCCACGTTGAGGCAGGTGCCGCCGAGGGTCTCGCGGCCCTCCACGCAGGCGGTTTTCAGGCCGAGCTGGGCGCAGCGGATGGCGGCCACATAGCCGCCCGGGCCGGCGCCGATCACGATGACGTCGTATTGTGCCATTGGGGTCTCCTATCGGGTAATTCTGGGGGCACGGGGCATGCACATCGCATGCACAATCCATGCATATTCGAAAGCGGTGGGGGCGGCGGGGGCGCTGCCCCCCGTCCACCTGCGGTGGACGTCCCCCGGGATATTTTTCTCTAGACGAAGAGCGGGGCGGGGCGCGGTCATAGCAGCGCTCCGAGCAGCATCAGCACGGTGGCCAGCAGGCCCACCGCCCAGATCAGCGAGCGCCACGGCGCCCAGCCGTAGAGATAGGCGGGGACATAGAGCACGCGGGCGACAAGATAGGTCAGCGCGCAGAGCGCGGAGCCGCTGCCGCCCTGATCGGAATAGGTCACCACCACAACGGCGATGGTGAAGAGGATCAGCCCTTCGAAATGGTTGTTCATGGCGCGCTGCGCGCGGGCGGCAAGGCCGCTCAGCTCGCGGCCCTCGTCGCGCGGCGAAACCGCGTAGTCGCGGCCGACCTGACGTTGCGCGAGCACGGAATAGAGCGCCATCTGCGCGACCTGCAGCAATGCGGCGAGGGTGAGTGCGAAAAGTTCGGGCGTCATCGGCGGCTCAGGCGGTGCTCAGGAAATGCGCTACGGCGGGACCGTGGCCGAGGGCCTCGTCCTGCTTGAGCCAGCTCTTGGCCTTGTCGATGTCGTTGACGGAGAAAAGCGCCCAATGCGCCGCGCTGTCCTCAAGCCAGAGCTGCAGCAGGGTGAGCCCGGCGTTGGCGCGGTTTTCCGCCTCGTCGTCAAAGCGGGTGCGGTCGAAACTGTCGTAGCGGAGCAGGAGCTGCTGGCTCATCGGGACCTCCATCGCAGATATATCGGCGCTGTGGGTCCCGCCCGGGGATGCGTGGATCCGGGGATCCGGGCGGGACGAATGTCTTTCGGGGCGCGCCGCGTCTGGCGGGCGCCCCGGGGCTGGATCAGAGATCCATCAGCAGGCGGCGCGGATCCTCGAGGGCTTCCTTGATGCGGACCAGGAAGGTCACGGCGCCCTTGCCGTCGACGATGCGGTGATCGTAGCTGAGCGCGAGATACATCATCGGGCGGATCTTGATCTCGCCGTTGACGACCATCGGACGGTCCTGGATCTTGTGCATGCCGAGGATGCCCGACTGCGGGGGGTTGAGGATCGGCGAGGACATCAGCGAGCCGTAGACACCACCGTTGGAGATGGTGAAGGTGCCGCCCTGCATCTCGGCCATGGAGAGCTTGCCGTCACGGGCGCGCTTGCCCTTTTCGGCGATCTCCAGCTCGATCTCGGCGAAGGACTTCTGGTCGACGTCGCGCAGCACCGGAACCACGAGGCCCTGCGGCGTGCCGGCGGCGATGCCCATGTGCACGAAGTTCTTGTAGACCACGTCGGTGCCGTCGATCTCGGCGTTCACCTCGGGGACTTCCTTCAGCGCGTGCACGCAGGCCTTGGTGAAGAAGGACATGAAGCCGAGACGGGCGCCATGCTTCTTCTCGAAGAGGTCCTTGTACTGCGAGCGCAGCGCCATCACCTCGGTCATGTCCACCTCGTTGTAGGTGGTCAGCATGGCCGCGGTGTTCTGCGCGTCCTTGAGGCGCTTGGCGATGGTCTGGCGCAGGCGGGTCATCTTGACGCGCTCTTCGCGGGCGGCGTCCTCTGCCGGGCTCGGGGCGCGCTTGGCCTGAGCCGGGGCGGCCGGAGCCGGTGCCGATTTGGCAGCCGAAAGCGCGGCGGAGACGTCATGCTTCATGACGCGGCCGTCTTTGCCCGAGCCCTGAACCTGATCGCGGCTGATGCCAGCCTCGGCCATGGCTTTCTTGGCCGCCGGAGCGTCCTCGATGTCCTTGGAGCCGTTGGCGTCGCCTGCGGGCGGGGTGTCGTATTGCGTCGGCGCCTCTGCGGCGGGGGCCGCGGCACCCGATGCGCCGCCGAGCACGGCGAGCTGGCCGCCAGCCTGAACGGTGGCGCCTTCCTCGGCGAGGATCGCGGTCAGCGTGCCAGCGGCGGGCGCGGGAACCTCGACCGACACCTTGTCGGTTTCCAGCTCGCAGAGCATCTCGTCGGCGGCGACGCTGTCACCGACCTTCTTGAACCAGGTGGCGACGGTGGCCTCGGAGACCGACTCGCCCAGCGTGGGGACCATCACCTTGACCTCTTCGCCGCCGCCCGAGGCGGCGGGCGCCGCTTCGGCCTTGGCCGAGGGACGCTCTTCGACGGTGGTCGAGCCAGCTTCGCCAGCGGGGGCGACATTGGCCAGCAGGGCGTCCACGCCCACGGTGTCACCTTCCTTGGCGACGATGTCTTCGAGCACGCCAGCGACGGGCGAGGGGACCTCGACGGTCACCTTGTCGGTCTCGAGCTCGCAGAGCATCTCGTCAACGGCGACGGAATCGCCGGGTTTCTTGAACCAGGTGGCCACCGTGGCTTCGGTCACGGATTCGCCCAGCGTGGGGACGCGCACTTCGGTCGTCATCGCTTCATTTCCCTTCGATGGTCAGCGCTTCGTTCACAAGCGCCTCTTGCTGTGCCTTGTGCTGGCTGGCCAGACCCGTTGCGGGCGAGGCCGAGGTGGCGCGACCGACGTAGACCGGCCGCTTGTGCGTGGCGTCGATACGCCCCAGCACCCATTCGATGTTGGGCTCGATGAAGGTCCAGGCGCCCTGGTTCTTGGGCTCTTCCTGACACCAGATCATCTCGGCGCCCTTGAAGCGTTCCAACTCCTTGACCAGCGAGATCGCCGGGAAGGGGTAGAACTGCTCGATCCGCAGCAGGTAGACATCGTCGATGCCGCGGGCGTCGCGCTCTTCGAGCAGGTCGTAGTAGACCTTGCCCGAGCACATCACGACGCGCTTGATCTTGTCGTCGGCTGCCAGCTTGGTGCTGCTCTCGCCCGACTCCGCGCTGTCCCAGAGGACGCGGTGGAACGAGGAGCCGGTGGTGAAGTCCTTGGCCTCGGAGACCGCCAGCTTGTGACGCAGAAGCGATTTCGGCGTCATCATGATCAGCGGCTTGCGGTAGCTGCGGTGCAGCTGGCGGCGCAGGATGTGGAAGTAGTTGGCCGGGGTCGAGACGTTGGCCACGATCCAGTTGTCCTGACCGCACATCTGCAGGAAGCGCTCGAGACGGGCCGAGGAGTGCTCGGGGCCCTGACCCTCGTAGCCATGCGGCAGCAGGCACACGAGGCCCGACATGCGCAGCCACTTGCTTTCGCCCGACGAGATGAACTGGTCGAACATGATCTGCGCGCCGTTGGCGAAGTCGCCGAACTGCGCTTCCCACAGCACGAGCGCGTTGGGCTCGGCCAGCGAGTAGCCATATTCGAAGCCCGAAACCGCATATTCCGACAGCGCGGAGTCGATGACCTCGTAACGGGCCTGACCTTCGCGGATGTTGTTGAGCGGGTAGTAACGGTCTTCGTTGTCTTGGTTGATCAGGCCCGAGTGGCGCTGCGAGAAGGTGCCGCGCGTGCTGTCCTGACCGGCAAGGCGCACCGGGTAGCCCTCGGTGAGCAGCGAGCCGAAGGCCAGCGCTTCGCCGGTCGCCCAGTCAAAGCCCTTGCCGCTTTCGAACATCTTCGAGCGGGCGTCGAGGAAACGGCCCACGGTCTTGTGCAGCGGGAAGCCCTCGGGGACGGTGGTCAGCCCGGTGCCGATCTCGGCGAGCGTCTCTTCCTTCAGGGCCGTTTCGCCGCGCTGGTAGTTGCCTTCCTTCTGCGCGTCGAGATGCGACCAGCGGCCATCGAGCCAGTCGGCCTTGTTCGGCTTGTAGGTCTTGCCCGCCTCGAACTCTTCGTTGAGGTGCGACTGGAAGGCCGCCTTCATGTCTTCGATCTCGCCCTCGGGGATCAGCCCGTCCTTGACGAGGCGATCGGTGTAGAGCGTCAGCGTGGTCTTCTGCTGCTTGATCTTCTTGTACATGATCGGGTTGGTGAACATGGGCTCGTCGCCCTCGTTGTGACCAAACCGGCGGTAGCAGAAGATGTCGATGACCACGTCCTTGCCGAACTTCTGGCGGAACTCGGTCGCGACCTTGGCAGCGTGCACCACGGCTTCGGGATCGTCGCCGTTGACGTGGAAGATCGGCGCCTCGACCACCAGTGCGTTGTCGGTGGGGTAGGGCGAGGAGCGCGAGAAGTGCGGCGCGGTGGTGAAGCCGATCTGGTTGTTCACCACGACGTGAATGGTGCCGCCGGTGCGGTGGCCGCGCAGACCCGAAAGCGCGAAGCATTCGGCCACGACGCCCTGACCCGCGAAGGCCGCGTCACCGTGCAGCAGCACCGGCAGAACCTGCGTGCGCTCGGTGTCGCCGAGCTGGTCCTGCTTGGCGCGGACCTTGCCCAGAACCACCGGGTTCACTGCCTCGAGGTGCGAGGGGTTGGCGGTCAGCGACAGGTGCACCTTGTTGCCGTCGAACTCGCGGTCCGAGGACGCGCCGAGGTGGTATTTCACGTCGCCCGAGCCATCAACGTCCTCGGGCTTGAACGAGCCGCCCTGGAATTCGTTGAAGATCGCGCGGTAGGGCTTTTGCAGCACGTTGGCGAGCACCGACAGGCGACCGCGGTGCGGCATGCCGAAGACGATCTCTTGGATGCCGAGCGCGCCGCCGCGCTTGATGATCTGCTCGAGCGCCGGGATCAAGCTCTCGCCGCCGTCGAGGCCGAAGCGCTTGGTGCCCATGTATTTGACGTGCAGGAATTTCTCGAAGCCCTCTGCCTCGACCATCTTGTTGAGGATGGCGCGGCGCCCTTCACGGGTGAACTTCACTTCCTTGCCGTAGCCCTCGATCCGCTCTTTCAGCCATGCCGACTGCTCGGGGTCCGAGATGTGCATGTACTGCAGCGCGAAGGTGCCGCAATAGGTGCGCTTCAGCACGCCCATGATCTCGCGCATCGAGGCGACCTGCAGGCCGAGCACGTTGTCGATGAAGATCGGGCGATCCATGTCGGCGTCGGTGAAGCCGTATGCCTTGGGATCGAGCTCGGGGTGCGGCTCGCGGCCGTGCAGGCCCAGCGGGTCGAGATCGGCGGCGAGGTGGCCGCGGATACGGTGCGCGCGGATGATCATCAGCGCACGGATCGAGTCGAGCACGGCGCGCTTGACCTGATCGTCGGTGACCTCGACGCCCTTTTCGGCGGCCTTGGCGGCGATCTTCTTGCCCGCGCCCTTTGCCTCGGCGGCGGGCACCATCGGCCATTCGCCGGTGATCGCGGCGGTCAGGTCGTCGTTCGGGGTCGGCGGCCAATCGGCACGCTCCCAAGACGCGCCTTTCGCCTCGGCCTTCACGCTGGTCTCGTCGTCGCCAAGTTGTTTGAAGAACTCGCTCCATGCCTCGTCGACCGCATTGGGGTCATCGGCATAGCGAGCATACATCTGTTCGAGATATTCCGCGTTCGCGCCCTGCATAAAGCTGAGGGCGTGGAACTGGTCATTCGAGCCTTGATCCGTCATCGCGCGCATTCCTTTCTGACCGATCGTTGAAGCAGCAGGAGGGGGGCCTTGGGTAAAGGCCCCCGTCATGATGCTCCGGATGCTCTGCGGGTCGGAACCCTTGAGCGGAACTTTCGGGGGCGCAGGGCGGGCGGACCCGCCCTGCTGAGTGCTATTTAGCCCTTGATGGCTTTCATGACAGCCTCACCAAGCGTCGCCGGGCTGTCTGCCACGACGATACCTGCCGATTTCATCGCTTCGATCTTGTCCTCGGCGCCGCCCTTGCCACCGGCGACGATCGCGCCAGCGTGGCCCATGCGGCGGCCCGGAGGGGCCGTGCGGCCCGCGATGAAGCCAGCGGTCGGCTTCCAGCGGCCTTTTTTCTTCTGCTCCTTGAGGAACTCGGCGGCTTCTTCTTCGGCCGAGCCACCGATCTCACCGATCATGATGATGGATTCGGTTTCCGGATCGTCGAGGAACATGTCGAGCACGTCGATGTGTTCGGTGCCCTTGATGGGGTCGCCGCCGATGCCGACAGCCGACGACTGGCCGAGGCCCATGTCGGTGGTCTGCTTCACGGCTTCATAGGTGAGCGTGCCCGAGCGCGACACAACGCCGACCGAGCCACGCTTGTGGATGTGGCCGGGCATGATGCCGATCTTGCAGGCGTCCGGGGTGATCACACCCGGGCAGTTCGGGCCGATGAGGCGCGACTTGCTGTCCACCAGCGCGCGCTTCACCTTCATCATGTCGAGCACCGGGATGCCCTCGGTGATGCAGATGATCAGCTCGATGCCAGCGTCGATCGCCTCGAGGATCGAGTCCGCGGCGAAGGGCGGGGGCACGTAGATCACCGACGCGTTGGCTTCGGTCACGTGCTTGGCTTCGTGGACCGAGTTGAACACGGGCAGGCCGAGGTGCTCTTGGCCGCCTTTGCCGGGGGTCACGCCGCCGACCATCTTGGTGCCGTAGGCGATGGCCTGCTCGGTGTGGAAGGTGCCCTGCGAGCCGGTCAGGCCCTGACAGATGACTTTGGTATTTTCGTCAACGAGGACTGCCATTGTGGCGTTCTCCTATTGTCGCTGCGACGGGCGCAGCCAAAATTCCGGGGAGGGAGCGCCGCAGCGCCCCCAGACGCATCAGCCCTTGACCGCTTTCACGATCTTCTCGGCGCCGTCGGAGAGGTTGTCGGCGGCGATCACGTCGAGACCGGACTCGTTTATGATCTTCTTGCCGAGCTCCACGTTGGTGCCTTCGAGGCGGACGACGAGCGGAACCTGCAGGCCCACTTCTTTCACCGCGGCGATGACGCCCTCGGCGATCACGTCGCAGCGCATGATGCCGCCGAAGATGTTCACGAGGATGCCTTTGACGTTGTCGTCAGAGGTGATGATCTTGAACGCCTCGGTCACTTTCTCTTTGGTGGCGCCGCCACCCACGTCGAGGAAGTTGGCCGGTTCTGCGCCGTAGAGCTTGATGATGTCCATGGTGGCCATCGCGAGGCCCGCACCGTTCACCATGCAGCCGATCTCACCATCCAGAGCGATGTAGTTGAGGTCGTACTTGGAGGCTTCGAGTTCCTTGGCGTCTTCCTCGGTCTCGTCGCGCAGGTTGGCGATGTCGGGCTGGCGGTACATGGCGTTGCCGTCGAAGCCGAGCTTCGCGTCGAGCACCTTGAGGCTGCCACCGGGCATGAGGATCAGCGGGTTGATCTCCAGCATCTCCATGTCCTTCTCGATGAAGGCCTTGTAGAGCTGGCCCATCAGCTTGACGCACTGCTTCATGGCAGCGCCTTCAAGGCCGAGGGCAAAAGCGACGCGGCGGCCGTGGAACGGCTGGTAGCCGGTGGCCGGGTCGACGGAGAAGGAGAGGATTTTCTCGGGGGTCGAGGCTGCGACCTCCTCGATGTCCATGCCGCCCTCGGTCGAGCAGACGAAGGAGACGCGGCTGGTCACTCGGTCGACGAGCAGGGCGAGATAGAGCTCGCGCTCGATGTCCGAACCATCTTCGATGTAGATGCGGTTGACCTGCTTGCCGGCGGGGCCGGTCTGGTGGGTCACCAGCGTCTTGCCGAGCATCTTCTTGGCCTCTTCGGCCGCCTCTTCCACCGACTTGGCAAGACGGACGCCGCCCTTCTCACCAGCTTCGGCTTCCTTGAACGAGCCCTTGCCGCGGCCGCCGGCGTGGATCTGCGCCTTGACGACCCAGAGCGGACCGTCGAGCTCGCCTGCAGCGGTCTTGGCTTCGTTGGCGCTGAGCACGACACGGCCGTCCGAAACCGGGCAGCCGTATTCGCGCAGGAGCGCTTTCGCCTGATATTCATGGATGTTCATGGAAGACTCTTCCCGTCTTGCTGCGATTTCGGGGTGGGTATACGCCCGCATATCGCAGCACGCGAAGGGATTTTTGCCTTTCGGCGAAGATTTGCGAGATTTTTTCGCCGTTGTGATCACGCCCGGAAAAAGCGTGATCACAAATCTCGGGAATGTGGGATCCTGTTAGCGCCGTGCGTCGCGGGAATCAGCGCGGTGCCCGTTTGATGGGCAGGATAGCATGGCTGGCCACCCGGCGCGCGGGGGGAGGTCAAGCGCCAGCGAAGCGGCGGATCGTCGCGCTTTGGCTGTGGATCACGCTTTAAATGGACCGAAATGGCCCGCTCTGCTCCGCGTCATTTGAGGGGAGGCGCAACGAAAAAGCCCCGGCACGCGAACGCGCCGGGGCTTGGACTGTCTGCTCTGGCCCTTGGGCGGGCCGGATGGCTTACGCCAGCGAGCCGTCGATGCCTTTGCAGGCCTCGACGAGGCCCTTCACGGCTGCGACCGACTTGTCGAACATCTCTTGCTCTTCTTTGGTGAGCTTGATGTTGACGATCTTCTCGATGCCGCCGGCGCCGATCACGGTGGGCACGCCCACATACATGCCGTCGAGGCCGAACTCGCCGTCGCACATCGCCGCGCAGGGCAGGACGCGCTTCTGGTCTTTGAGGTAGGCTTCGGCCATCTCGATCGCCGAGGTTGCCGGTGCGTAGAAGGCCGAGCCGGTCTTCAGCAGTCCAACGATCTCTGCGCCGCCGTCACGGGTGCGCTGCACGATGGCGTCCAGCTTCTCCTGCGTGGTCCAGCCCATGTCGACCAGATCCGGCAGCGGGATGCCGGCAACGGTCGAGTAACGCACCGAGGGAACCATCGTGTCGCCGTGGCCGCCCAGAACGAAGGCGGTGACGTCTTTCATCGACACGTCGAATTCCACCGACAGGAAGTGGCGGAAGCGGGCCGAGTCGAGCACGCCAGCCATGCCGCAGACCTTGTGCGCGGGCAGGCCCGAGAACTTCTGCAGCGCCCAGACCATCGCGTCGAGCGGGTTGGTGATGCAGATGACGAAAGCGTCGGGGGCGTTGTCGCGGATGCCTTCGCCGACCGATTTCATCACCTTGAGGTTGATGCCCAGCAGGTCGTCGCGGCTCATGCCCGGCTTGCGCGGAACGCCCGCGGTCACGATGCAGACGTCGGCGCCGGCGATGTCAGCGTAGTCCTGGGTGCCCTTGAGCTTGGCGTCGAAGCCTTCCGAGGGGCCCGACTCTGCGATGTCGAGGGCTTTGCCTTCGGGAGTGCCTTCCGAGATGTCGAAGAGCACGACGTCGCCGAGTTCCTTCAGGGCCGCGAGGTGTGCAAGCGTGCCGCCAATCTGTCCCGCGCCGATGAGGGCGATCTTGGGTCTGGCCATGGATCTGTTCTCCGCTCCATTTGTGAAGTCCGACGTTTGCGTAAGGTCTCTGCCGCCGGCGCGCAAGGGCGCTGCGCGGCAGCAATTTCATGCCGCCCCGCCTGACCACGCGGCATGGTTGCGATAAAGTTGTTAAATCTCAGTGAATTGGTGGATGTATGCCAGCGTATGCTTTTTGCCACAAAGCGGCTTTCCCATCGACGTGATCGGGGCTGGCCGGGGGTGCAACTTGCCGCATTCACAGGCAGATGGGCGATTCTTTTTGTCAGATGGCCGGTTGGGCCGCTTGTTATTTCGCGGGGGTCATCCGCGGCCCATGCGGCGGGCCAGATGCTTCTCAAGCTGCACCAGCGCGTCATAGATCAGCACTGCGAACAGCCCGACGATCAGCCCGCCCTGCAGCACAAAGGCGGTGTTGCTGGTCAGCAGCCCGGCGATGATCACCTCGCCGAGGGTCCGCGCCGCCACGGTCGAGCCGATGGTGGCGGTGCCGAGGGCGATGACCACCGACAGGCGGATGCCCGCAAGGATCACCGGCGCGGCCAGCGGCAGTTCGACCCGCAGCAGACGTTGCCGCCGGTCGAGCCCGATGCCGCGCGCCGCCTCCATGGTGGTGGGCGGCAGGGTCGAGAGCCCGGTCATGGCGTTCTCGAAGATCGGCAGCAGCCCATAGAGAAACAGCGCCACCAATGTCGGCCCGGCGCCGAAGCCGAGCGCCGGGACCGCCAGCGCCAGCACCGCGACCGGCGGGAAGGTCTGGCCGACATTGGTGATGGTGCGCGACAATGGGCGGAAGGCCGCGCCCGCGGGGCGGGTGACGAGGATCGCCAGCGTCACCGCCACCAGCGTGGCCGCCAGCGAGGCGGCGGCGACAAGGCCAAGGTGGCTCAGCGAGAGCGACAGCAGCGAGCTGCGGGTGTAGATCACCGGGCCGTTTTCCGGTGCGAAAGGCGCAAAGACCGGCTCGAAGAGGCCGGGCTTCAGCACCAATGCCAGCAGCAGCAGAACGAGCGCCGCGCGCAGGATCAGCCCCGGTTTCACGCGTGCCGCTCCGCACGGGCCCGGATCGCGGCCAGCGTGACCCGGCCCGCGGGCTGGCCCTCACGTTCGACCGGCACCGCCTCGCGCCCGCTCCAGAGGCAGGCCGACAGCGCCTCGCGCAGGCTGGCACCGGCGGGCAGGGGGCTGCCCTCGGCGGGGCCGTCCTCGGCCAGGTCTGCGGCGGGGATCAGCGACAGCAGCCGCATGGGCCGCTCGGCATCGCCCACCATATCGGCGACGAAGCGCGTCGCGGGGCTGGCGACGATCTCATCGGGCGGGCCGTATTGCACCAGCTTGCCGCCATCCATCACCGCGACCCGGTCGCCGAGGCTGATCGCCTCGTCCATGTCGTGGGTCACCAGCATGATCGTCGAGCCGAGCTTGCGCTGTATGTCCTTGAGGTCGGCCTGCGCGCGGGTGCGGATGATCGGATCGAGCGCGCCAAAGGGCTCGTCCATCAGCAGAAGGTCGGGGCGCGAGGCCAGCGCGCGGGCGACGCCGACGCGCTGCTGCTGGCCACCCGAAAGCTCGGCGGGGAAACGCTCGCGGAAGTCGGCGGGCTCCATGCCGAAGAGGGTGAGCAACTCGTCGACCCGCGCGGCGGTTTTGTCCTTGGGCCAGCCCAGCAGATCGGGGACGGCGGCGATGTTGCGCGCGACCGAGTGGTGGGGAAAGAGCCCGTGGCCCTGAATGGCATAGCCGATGCGGCGGCGCAGGATATGGGGTTTGAGCGCGTGGGTGGGCTCGCCATTGATCCGGACCTCGCCAGAGGTGGGCTCGACCAGCCGGTTGATCATCCGCAGCAGCGTGGTCTTGCCCGAGCCGGAGGTGCCGACGATGGCGGTGATCGTGCCGGTCTCGACGGTCATCGAGACGGCATCGACGGCGCGGGTTTCGCCATAGGTCTTGGTGAGCTTGTCGATCTCGATCATGCGGGGCGCTCCGGGGTGCGGCGGGTGAGGTCCACGAGGATGTCCATGACGACGGCAGAGACGAGCGCCATCAGAACCGTGGGCACGGCGCCCAGCAAGATGAGGTCCGTGGCGGTCTGATTGAGGCCCTGAAAGACGAATGTTCCGTAGCCGCCGCCGCCGATCAGCCCGGCGATCACCGCCAGCCCGATGTTCTGCACCAGCACGATGCGCAGCCCGGCGAGGATCACCGGCATGCCGAGCGGCAGTTCGACCTTCCACAGACGCTGGGCCGGGGTCATGCCCATGCCGCGCGCTGCCTCGGTGGCGGCGGGTGGCGCGGCGTCGAGCCCGGCGACGGTGTTCGAGACCACCGGCAGCAGCGAATAGAGCACCAGCGCAAGAAACGCCGGGGCAAAGCCGATGCCCGCGATGCCGAGCGCCTGCGCGGCGGGAAAGCTGCTGCCGACCCATCCGAGGATCGGGATCATGATGCCGAACATGGCAAGCGAGGGGATGGTTTGCAGGAAGCTCAGCACCGGCAGCGTCGCGCCGCGCAGGCCGGGGCGGCGATGGCACAGGATGCCGAGCGGAAAGCCGGTGGCGGCTGCGGCGGCCAGCGAACCAAAGGCAAGGCCGGTGTGGCGGAGGGTGGCGGAGCGGAAGGCATCGCGGCGGCTGGCGTATTCCTGCGCGATCGACAGATCCGACAGCATGCCGGACCAGAGCACGGCGGCGAGGGCCGCCAGCAGCAAGATCAGCAGCCCGGCGCGGGCTTTGGGGCCGGGCTTCATCTGCGCCAGCGCGTCGGCCATCAGCAGCATGAGCGTCAGCAGCAAGCACCAGAACCCGGCGGCGGGCGAGACGCGGGCCAGATCTCCGGCATCGACCAGCAGCGCGCCAGCGCCGGTCGCCAGTAGCCAAAGCAGCCCGGCAAGGCCAAGCAGGCTACCGCCGAAGCGGCGCAGCGGGGCAGAGGCGGGAATGCCGAGCGCGAGACCGGCGGCCATCGCCAGCAGGCCGGGGAGCACATGCGAGAGCGGCGCGCTGTCCCAAAGCATCACGCCATCGCCCGCGACGATGCGGTTGGCGCGCAGGGTCAGGAAGGGCAGGGCCAACGCGGCCAGACCCATCCCGGCAAAGAGCACGCCGGGCGGAGACAGGCCCCGCCCGGCATCAGACATCTGCACGCTGCGACCGAGGATCAGTCCAGCACCCCGGTTTGCGTGAGATAGTCACGCGCAACGGCCTCGGCAGGCTCGCCGCCGACCTGAATGCGGCCGTTGAGCTCTTGCAGGGTTTCCATGTCGAGCCCTTCGAAGATCGGGTTCAGTACGTCGGGGATCGAGGGATATTCCTCGAGCACGGCGTCCCGCACGATGGGCGTGGGCTCATAGACCGGCTGCACGCCCTTGTCGTCTTCCATTACCTTGAGGCCGGTGGCGCCGACGCCGCCATCGGTGCCGTAGACCATCGCGGCATTCACGCCCGAGGTGCCGCGCGCGGCGGCCTGGATGGTGGCAGCGGTGTCGCCGCCCGACAGGATCACCGTCTGATCCTCGGACAGCTCGAAGCCATAGGTCGTCTGCATTGCAGGCAGAACGGCGGGGGAGGAGACGAACTCGGTGGAGGCGGCCAGCTTCACCTCGCCGCCATCCGCGATCCAAGCGCCGAAGTCGGACATGGTCGAGAGGTTGTTTTCCTCGGCGACCGGGCCGGTGACCGCGATGGCCCAAGTGTTGTTGGCGGGGGCAGAGCTGAGCCAGGTGATGCCATTCTCGGCATCGAGTTCCTTGGCGCGGGCGTGGGCTTTGTCTGCATCCTTCCAGACATCGCTGTCGGCCTCGTTGAAGAAGAAGGCGGCGTTGCCGGTGTACTCGGGGTAGATGTCGATCTGATCGGCGAGGATCGCCTCGCGCACCACTTGGGTGCCGCCCAGTTGCAGGCGCCGCTCGACCGGCAGGCCCGCGTCCTCGAGCGCGAGGGCGATGACATTGCCGAGCAGCCCGCCCTCGGTGTCGATCTTCGAAGAGACTGTGATATCGGCCTGTGCGGCACCTGCCAGAGCGGCGAGTGCGGCGGCAAGGCTGGTGGCGGTGAGAAATTTGTGGGTCAGCATGGCGCTTCCGGCTCCCTTTCCGTGGCGTCCCGTCGAGTATGACAGAGTTCTGCACAGAAACTAGGCGGCGAAGGCGGCGGGCCAAGGTGCGCGGCGAAATTGCTGCGCGGGGTAGGGTTTGGCGGGCTGAATTGGGTCGTTGGGCGCGGGGGCAGGCTCGGTTTTTGAGGATCGCGTTTTCAGGCGTCGCTGTCCGCGGGAGGCAGCGGCTCGTGCAGCGCCTCGAAGGCGAGGCCGCTGGCAACAAGGCAGGTGACGCCATCGGTGCCGGTGACCGTGATCGTCCAGCTGCCGGTTTCATCCGAGGCGAAAAGCTCCATCACCGCATTGTTGTTGCCAATGCCGATGGACTGCCGCGTCTCGCCATAGGTCGCCGCGAGTCGGGCGACGATCTGATCGCGCGGGCCACAGGCGGACTGGTCTGCAGCGGCGGGCAGGCCCAGCAAGAGCAGGAGGCCAGAAAGCGGAAGGCCAGAAAGCGGGAGGCGTCTGTATAGGGTCATCTTGTTTCCCCTTATTTCGTTCGAACGTATCGTGCGGACGGCGGGCGCGTCGCCTTGGCGCGAGGTCAGTGCCTTGTCTTCAAAGCCTGCGCGGCATGTCCAAAGGATTGGTTAAGCGACCGAGTCCGGTTAAAATTCTGGAGATTTAAACGTCTTCTGCGCTGCGGCATGATTGGGCTTGCAGTTTTTGAAAAAGAATTGCATCACTGGCGCAAGATTATTGCTTGATGGAGGAAGGCATGGATCTCGCGCTTCGGCCCTACCGTTCGGTTCTCTATATCCCCGGCTCGAAAGAGCGGGCGCTGGACAAGGCGCGCGGGCTGCCGGTGGATGCGATCATCTTCGATCTGGAAGACGCGGTGTCCCCGGCGGAAAAACCCGCCGCGCGTGAGGCGCTGGGCGCGGCGCTGGGCGCGGGGGGCTATGGCCTCCGGACGCGGATCGTGCGGATCAACGGGCTCGACACCGAATGGGGCGAGGCCGATGCCAAGGCCGCGGATGCCATGGACTGCGACGCGGTGCTGCTGCCGAAGGTCGAGGATCCGGCGCAGCTCGATGCGCTGGCGAAACTCACCGACAAGCCGCTCTGGGCGATGATGGAGACGCCGAAGGGCATGCTCAACGCGGCGGCCATCGGTGCGCATCCGCGGCTGGCGGGCATGGTCATGGGCACCAATGATCTGGCCAAGGAACTGAATGCGCGGTTCCGCGCCGACCGGCTGCCGATGCTCACCTCGCTGCAGTTGTGCCTGCTGGCCGCCAAGGCGAGCGGCTGCATCATCGTCGATGGCGTCTACAACGCCTTCAAGGACGACGCGGGGCTGCAGGCCGAATGCGCGCAGGGCCGCGACATGGGCTTTGATGGCAAGACGCTGATCCACCCGGCGCAGGTCGAGATCGCCAATGCCGCCTTTGCGCCCAGCGAGGGCGAGATCGAACTGGCGCAGCGGCAGATCGCCGCCTTCGAGGCCGCCGAGGCCGAGGGGCAGGGGGTTGCCGTCGTCGACGGCAAGATCGTCGAGAACCTGCATGTGGTCACGGCGAAATCCGTGCTGGCGAAGGCGGATGCCATTGCCGCCATGGGGGCTTGAGGGCAGGGTCGGGACAGACCCGGCAAGAGGAGACCCCCAATGCTGCTTCTGATTCTCGGCGTCGCGCTCTGGTGGGCGGCGCATTTGTTTAAACGCCTCGCCCCCGAGGCGCGGGCGAAGATGGGCGACAAGGGCAAGGGCGTCGTTGCGCTCGTCCTTTTTGCCAGCGTGCTGCTGATGATCTTCGGCTACCGCATGGCCGACGAGGCCGCTTTCTATGGACCCACCTCGGCGACGCGCGGCATCAACAACCTGCTGATGCTGGCGGCGCTCTACTTCACCTCGCCGGGACCGAAGAAGGGCGCGCTTTTCTACAAGATGCGCCACCCGATGCTCACTGGGTTTCTGCTGTGGACCATCGCGCACCTGCTGGTGAACGGCGACACGCCGTCCTTCGTGCTGTTCGGCGGCCTTGGCATCTGGGCGCTGGTCGAGATGAGCACGATCAACCGTGCCGAGCCTGAATGGGTGCCGCCCGCGAAAGGGCCGATCAAGAAAGACCTGATCTTCCTTGCCGCGAGCGTGGTGCTGCTGCTTGTCATCGGGGCGATCCACACGTGGCTCGGCTACCCCACCTTTGGTTAAAACTTCCGGAATACACGCATGAAAATCTATCGCTTTCTCTCCGAGGACGACACCTCGGCCTTCTGCCACAAGGTCTCTGAGGCGCTGAGCAAAGGCTGGGAACTGCACGGCAGCCCGACTTATGCCTTCGACAGCGCCAATGGCGTCATGCGCTGCGGTCAGGCCGTCACCAAGGAGATCGACACGCCCTACACGCCGGACATGAAGCTGGGAGCGCAGTGATGGCCAAGACCAACCCCGGACGGTTCTTCGAGGATTACAGCATCGGGCAGGTCATCGACCACGCCGTGCCGCGCACCGTCTCGGGCGGGGAGAGAGCGCTTTATCACGCGCTCTACCCGGCCCGGCATGCGCTTTACTCCTCGGATGAGTTTGCCCGGAGCGTTGGTCTGCCCGCATCGCCGCTGGATGATCTGGCGGCCTTCCATATCGTCTTTGGCAAGACCGTGCCGGATGTCTCGCTCAACGCCGTGGCCAATCTTGGCTATGCCGAGGGGCGCTGGCTGAAGCCAATCTATGCCGGAGACACGCTGCGGTCCTCGTCCGAGGTGATCGGGCTCAAGCAGAACTCGAACGGCAAATCGGGGGTGGTCTATGTGCGCACCCGTGGCACCAACCAGCGCGGCGAGACCGTGCTGGACTATTGCCGCTGGGTGATGGTGCGCAAAAAGAACATAGACGCCCCCGCGCCGGAGACGGTGCTGCCGGACCTCAAGACGGTGCTGGCCCCCGAAGATCTGGTGATCCCAGAGGGGCTCGACTTTACGAATTACGATTTCACCCTCGCGGGCGAGCCGCACCGCTGGGGCGATTACGAGATCGGCGAGCAGATCGACCACGTCGATGGGGTGACCATCGAGGAGGCCGAGCACATGCTGGCGACGCGGCTGTGGCAGAACACCGCCAAGGTGCATTTCGACGCCACTTTCCGCGAAGACGGCAAGCGGCTGATCTACGGCGGGCATGTGATCTCCATGGCGCGGGCGCTGAGCTTCAACGGGCTGGCGAATGCGCAAATGATCGTCGGGCTCAACGGGGGCGCGCATGCAAACCCTTGTTTTGCGGGCGATACCATCAAGGTCTGGTCCGAGGTGCTGGACCGCGCCGAGACCGCCGCGCCGGGTGTCGGCGCGCTGCGGCTGCGGCTGGTCGCAACCAAGGGCGGGGCGCCGTTCGCGCTGAAGGGCGAGGATGGAAAATACCGCCCTGAGGTGCTTCTGGACCTCGATTACTGGGCGCTGATCCCGCGCTGATCTGACGCATGTTGAATTCCGCGCAAGGCTCTGAGTCGGGCCGCTGCGGCGCAGAAATCCGACATAAATACTTAGGAATAAGGCGAGTCTCACTCCTGCGGCTGTTAGCGCCGTAAATGTGATCACGCTTTTTCTGGTGTGATCACATATTCCGATCATTTTTTGGTTTTCGGCAGAAAAAACACCCCCAAGGGCTTTGGTGCCGCGTGACAGAGCGGGGCAAGAGGCGCTAGAACGCGCCCACAAGGGAACCGAAAAGGACAAGCCATGGCCGATGTGAACCGGGGCAGTCGCCCGCTTTCACCCTTCATGATCGGGCAGTACTACCGCCCCCAGATGACGTCGATCTCTTCCATCATGGTCAGGATCACCGGAATCGCGACATTCGGCTTTGCGTTTCTTGTGGTGTGCTGGCTGATCGCCGCAGCCTCCTCCCCCGAAGCTTTTGCGGTCGTCGATGGCATTCTGACCAGCTTCATCGGTGATCTGCTGATGCTGCTGGCGACTTGGGCAATCTGGTATCACATGCTGGGCCGTCTGCGTCACGTGATCTGGGATCTGGGCTACCTCATGGAAGTCGAGATCGCGACAAAGCTTGGATGGGGCATGTTCATCGGCGCCACCGTGCTGACCCTGCTGACCATCATCGTGGTGTAAGGAGAGACCCATGCGATTTCTGACCGACCGCAAACTTGCGCAGGGACTGGGCGCGGGTCACACCGGCACCCACCACCATTGGAACGCTATCATCACCTCGGCCGCGCTGGTGGTGCTTGTTCCGCTCTTCGTCATCACCTTCGGCCTCGCGCTTGGCAGCAGCCACGAGGACGTTCTGGCCTATTTCGCGCGCCCCTTCCCAGCGATCGTCACGGCGCTGACCGCCGTGGTCGTGATCCTACACTGCAAGGGCGAGATTGACGAAGCCCTCATCGACTATGTCCACGGCACGACCGGCAAGCTGCTGCTTGTCGCGGTGCAGGCCCTGTCCTGGGCGATGATTGCGGGCGCGCTCTTCGCGCTGGTGAAACTGGCACTCTGACTTCGCGGCTCGAGGAAAAACGAAAATGACAGCAGCTTACGAATACGAGACGCATGACTATGACGTCGTGGTCGTCGGTGCCGGCGGTGCCGGTCTGCGCGCGACCCTCGGCATGGCGGAGCAGGGCCTTCGCACCGCATGTATCTCCAAGGTGTTCCCGACCCGCTCGCACACCGTTGCGGCGCAGGGCGGCATTGCCGCCTCGCTGGCCAACATGGGCCCCGACAACTGGCAGTGGCACATGTACGACACGGTGAAGGGCTCCGACTGGCTCGGCGACACCGACGCCATGGAATACCTCGCCCGTTCGGCACCCGCCGCGGTCTATGAACTCGAGCACTACGGCGTGCCGTTCTCGCGGACCGAAGAGGGCAAGATCTACCAGCGCCCGTTCGGCGGCCACACCACCGAGTTTGGTGAAGGCCCCGCCGTGCAGCGCACCTGCGCCGCCGCCGACCGGACCGGCCACGCGATCCTGCACACGCTCTACGGCCAGTCGCTGAAGAACAACGCAGAGTTCTACATCGAGTATTTCGCCATCGACCTGCTGATGGAAGACGGCGTCTGCAAGGGCGTGCTGTGCTGGAAGCTGGACGACGGCACCTTCCACGTGTTCAACGCCAAGACCGTTGTGCTCGCTACCGGCGGCTACGGCCGTGCCTATTTCTCGGCGACCTCGGCGCACACCTGCACCGGCGACGGCGGCGGCATGGTGGCCCGTGCGGGGCTGCCGCTGCAGGATATGGAATTCGTGCAGTTCCACCCCACCGGCATCTACGGCTCGGGCTGCCTGATCACCGAGGGGGCCCGCGGTGAAGGCGGGTACCTGACCAACAAGGACGGCGAGCGGTTCATGGAGCGTTATGCGCCCCAGTACAAAGACCTCGCGCCCCGCGACTATGTCTCGCGCTGCATGACCATGGAAATCCGCGAAGGCCGCGGCGTGGGCGAGCATGGCGATCACATCCACCTGAACCTCTCGCACCTGCCCAAAGAAGCGCTCGCCGAGCGTCTGCCGGGCATCTCCGAGAGCGCGAAGATCTTCGCCGGTGTGGACGTGACCAAAGAGCCGATCCCGGTTCTGCCGACCGTGCACTACAACATGGGCGGCATCCCGACCAACTACTGGGGCGAGGTGCTGAACCCGACCGCCGAGGATCCCAACGCCGTCGTGCCGGGCCTGATGGCCGTGGGCGAGGCCGGCTGTGCCTCGGTGCATGGGGCCAACCGTCTGGGCTCGAACTCGCTCATTGACCTCGTGGTCTTTGGCCGCGCCGCCGCGATCCGCGCCGGTGAGGTGATCGACCGCGCGTCCGCCGTGCCGACCGCGCCGAAGTCGCAGATCGACAAGGCCTTCGACCGTTTCGACAGCGTGCGCAACGCCTCGGGCGCGATCCCGACCGCCGAGCTGCGCCTCGAGATGCAGCGCACCATGCAGGCGGATGCGGCGGTGTTCCGTGCCTCCGAGACGCTGAAGGACGGCAAAGAGAAGATGACCGAGATCGCCGGCAAGCTGGGCGACATCAAGGTCACCGACCGCTCGCTGATCTGGAACTCGGACCTGATGGAAAGCCTCGAGCTGACCAACCTGATGCCGAACGCCATCGCGACCATCGTCGGCGCCGAAGCGCGCCACGAAAGCCGCGGCGCCCACGCGCATGAGGACTTCGCCGAGCGTGACGACGAGAACTGGCGTGTGCACACGATCAGCCGCGTCGAAGGCAACAAGGTCGACCTGAGCTACCGTCCGGTGGTTCTGGACCCGCTCACCAAAGAAGAGCAGGGCGGCATCTCGCTGAAGAAGATCGCGCCGAAGGCACGGACGTTCTGATGCGGGCAGCCCTTGGCCTTGTTGTTGTGCTGGCGGCCTGTTCGGCCCAGACGCAGGACCAGATTGCGCGGCAAGCCGCGAAATCCACGGTCGCTCGCGTCGTGGCCGACAGGTACCCCGGTGTGCCGGTGGAACCGGCGCTGGACTGCGTGATCGACAATGCGTCCTCCACGCAGATCTATGCGCTGGCCGCCGACAGCGTCACAGGGCCCACGGCCAGCACGGTCGAAGTCGTGACCGATATCGTCTCGAAACCCGAGACCCTGACCTGCTTGGCAGCCGAGGGGCTGCCGGCCCTCGTCCGATAGGAGAGAGACATGGTTCAATTTACACTTCCCAAGAACTCTAAAATCCGCACCGGCAAGACCTGGCCGAAGCCCGAGGGCGCGACCAATGTGCGGGCGTTCAAGATCTACCGCTGGAGCCCGGATGACGGTGAGAACCCGCGGGTCGACACCTATTTCCTCGACATGGACAAATGCGGTCCGATGGTCCTGGACGCGCTGATCAAGATCAAGAACGAGATCGACCCCACGCTGACCTTCCGCCGCTCGTGCCGGGAAGGCATCTGCGGGTCCTGCGCGATGAACATCGACGGGATCAACACGCTGGCCTGTATCTACGGCCTCGACGAGGTGAAGGGCGACGTGAAGATCTACCCGCTGCCGCACATGCCGGTGGTGAAAGACCTGATCCCCGACCTCACGCATTTCTACGCGCAGCACGCGTCGATCATGCCGTGGCTGGAGACCAAGACCAACCGTCCGCAGAAAGAGTGGAAGCAGTCCATCGAGGACCGCAAAAAGCTCGACGGTCTTTATGAGTGCGTGATGTGCGCCTCCTGCTCGACCTCCTGCCCGAGCTACTGGTGGAACTCCGACCGCTACCTCGGCCCGGCCGCGCTGCTGCACGCCTACCGCTGGATCATCGACAGCCGCGACGAAGCCACCGGCGAGCGTCTCGACGAGCTTGAGGATCCGTTCAAGCTCTATCGCTGCCACACCATCATGAACTGCGCCAAGACCTGCCCGAAGGGTCTGAACCCGGCGAAGGCGATCGGCGAGATCAAGAAGATGATGCTGGAACGGCACGTCTGATCCGCAGCGACAGCACAAGATTTGGCGCCGCTCCCTTTTGGGGGCGGCGCTTTGGTTTGGGTGACGCGCCCTACGTTTGCGCCCTACGATTGCCCCGTACGCTTGCAGTGAGCGCAAGGCGCACATGCACGATAGGCGGGTGTGCTGCGGCGCAGAAAGACCTATTTAGGAGGGCAGACGGGAGGAGATCGTGAGATCAAGGATGAACGCAATGACCGCGACTGCTGCAAAGACCGACACCGCCGCCCGTGAAGCCCTCGACGCGCTCGAGCAGGCCTTCGCCTACTACCAGCCCGAGCCCGCTCTGGTGCACGCCTCCCAGAAGGACGCGACCGCCGATCTGGGCACGCTGGACTATTATCAGGCCGCCTGACCCGTCGCCAGACTGGCCTCCGGCGGCTTTGCGCGCTAGCTCAAGGCACATGCGCGCTTTGCACCCGACACGAATTTGCGAAAAGAGCCCCCGATGATCTTCGCGGGGCTCTTTCTCGTCGCGATCATCCTGCTGCTGGTGTTCAATTACCGGCATGGGGAGACGCGCAAATGCCGCTGGCGCGAACGGCGCAGCGCGGCAGACAGCCAATGGATTTGCGTCCAATGCGGCGCAACCACGCGCGGACCGCAGGGACAAACGCCAGAGCGCTGCTTTCGGACTGAAAGTCAGCCGGGCCCCGGTTCGCAGGCATAGGCCGCACCCTGAGATCGTCAATTTGATTGGACAGTGCTTGCGATACGCAAGGCGCATCAGCGTTTGCCGATAGGGCTATCGGCTGCTGTTTCGCGGTTAACCAAATCTGAACAAATCTACGCAATTGATGTGCGTAGGGGCGCCCAAGGTACAGCCCTGGCGCCGGAAGATGATTTCACCCGGTCGATTAGACTTCGGGAGGCGATCATCGACCCTTCGCGAGATAGCGCACACGGGAGGAATGGCTTTGGGTGTGTTCCCAGCGCCCAAAGGCTCACGACGCTGCAGGCTGGTCGCGCGATTGCCGCCATTGCGGTTGTCGCCTTTCATGCCCATGCGTTCTTTCTGCCGGGATGGGTCAAGCCGGGAGAGATCGTCAGCCCTGCGTTCGACATGGGATATGCCGGGGTCGACTTCTTCTTTGTGCTGAGCGGCTTTCTCATGTGGCTATTGCACCGGCGCGATATCGGGGACCGGTCTGCAGCTGGGCGGTTCATGCAAAAGCGGGCGCTGCGCATTTTGCCGTTTTACTGGTGCATCCTGTCCGGCCTCGCGCTGCTGATGCTCGCTGGCATTGGCGCGGACAGGGTCTCGCGAGAGCAATTTCTCTACGCCCTATCGCTCGTCCCTCTGCCTGATGGCAGTCCCTTTCTGCTCGAGCAGGCGTGGACGTTGAGTCACGAGATGCTGCTCTACGCATTCTTTACGTTGGTGATCTTCACGCCGCGCCTAGGGGGGCTGGTGTTTGCAGTCTGGCAGGCCGCGATTGTGATCGCGCTGCCGTTTGAAATCCGCGCCTATCCGGTCGACCTGCTGCTTGCGCCGCACAATCTGCTCTTTGCCTTTGGCATCTGCGCCGCGTGGAGCTTTCGCCGGCTTGCCTTGATACCGGCGATCTGCGTTCTGCTGGTTGGCATTTTCGGCTTTTTCGGTGTCGGGCTTCTGGGCGCCTATGGCGTCACGGCGATCCCTTCGGCTTTGCGCACGGGTCTGTTCGGTGCCTTCGCGGCGCTTGCAATCGCCGGTCTGGCGGCATGTGAATGCGCGGGAAAGCTGCGGGCGGGGCGGTGGATGGTCTTTCTCGGCGACGCCTCCTACGCCTCCTACGCCATCTATCTCGTGCACGGCATCGCGCTGGCCATGACGGCGCGGACGATGGCGGCTCTGGGGCTTGGTCAGGGGCTGACGCCCGGGCTGGCGCTGCTGGTGTTGGTGTGTGGCGGCGTACTGGCGGGCGTGCTGGCGCATCTGCTGGTGGAGCGCCCGATGCTGCGCGCCCTTCGGCGCTTGCAGCCGCCGCGCAGCGCTGGGGCCGAGCGCATGGCAGAAGGCTGATCTGACGCGGCAGGAGGGGCTTGCGCTGAGCGCGGCCAGAGGGCCATCTGGCGCAAAGGAGAGAGCCCATGACATTACCGCCGACCCAAGCCGCCACAAGCCCCGTCAGCGCGCCCGAGGACGCCGCAGCGCGCCGTGCGATCCCGCCGGTGGTCTGCTATCCCAATGAGACGCTGCCGGTACCTGACATGGCGCTCTACGGCCAAGCGCTCGAACGGGCGGAGCTGGTCGAGACCATCGTCGCCGCGCCGCGCGAAGCCTGCAGCTTCCGCGTGCCAGCGGGGGGCTTTTTCCGCGTGCGCTGTGTCGGCGCGCCGCAGGTCGGGGACCTCAACATCTGGAACGCCGAAGACCTCTCCGAGCGCTTCTATTCCGGCAAGACGCGCGCCTTGCACGGCACGCATCTGACGGTGGGCGAGCGCATGTGGTCCAGCTTCCCCTATCTGCGTCCCATGGCGACGATCGTGCAGGACAGCCTTGCATGGTATGGCATCGATGAGTTCGGCGGCTCGGTGCATGATGTGATCGGCACGCGCTGCGATCCCCATACGCATCACCTGCTGAGCGGCGGCGGCCAATATCACCATTGCTGCCATTCGAACCTGACGCGGGCGCTTGCTGCGGAGACCGGCATGTCCGCCGAAGAGGCAGCGCGTCATGTGCATGACGTGCTGAACGTCTTCATGTGCACCGGTTTCACCCGCGACACCGGTCAGTATTTCATGAAGGCCAGCCCGGTGCGCCCCGGCGATACGCTGACCTTCTTTGCCGAGATCGACCTGCTGGGCGCGATCAGCGCCTGTCCGGGCGGCGATTGCAGCGCCGAGCACAGCTCTGACACGGCGCTTTGCTCGCCGCTGGAGGTCGACATCCTCAAGGCGCCCAAGGACGCGCTGCGCGGCTGGCAGCCGCCCGCGCGCAACGGCTACGACGGAAGCCACGGTCTGTAAGAGGGTAGGGTGGCGAGAAGACGAGCGGGGCTTCTGCCCCGCCCGGTGTCTCAGTCGAACGCCGCGTGGAGTGCGATCTCGACCATCTCCGCAAAAGAGCTTTGCCGGTCTTCTGCCGGCAGCGCCTCATGCGTCATCAGGTGGTCCGACACGGTCAGCACCGCAAGCGCGCGGACCCCATGCCGGGCGGCGAGGTTGTAAAGCTCGGCCGCCTCCATCTCCACGCCCAAGATCCCGTGGCGGGTCATGATCTCGTTGAGATCGGGGCGTTCGTCATAGAACACGTCGGCAGAGTAGATGTTGCCGACATGGGTGTTGGCGCCCATGCGCTCTGCCGCATCGGCGGCGGCGCGCAACAGGCCGTAATCGGCGCAGGGCGCAAAGTTCAACTCGCGGAAGATACCACGCGAGGGGGTGGACAGGCTGCTGGCGCTCATCGCAAGGATGACGTCCCTCAGCGCGACCTTTTCCTGCATCGCGCCGCAGGAGCCGATCCGGATCAGGGTCTTTGCCCCGTAATCCCGGATCAACTCGTTGGCGTAGATAGACAGGCTGGGCATACCCATGCCGGAGCCATGTACGCTCACCCGGTTGCCTTTCCAGGTTCCGGTGTATCCGTACATGCCCCGCACCCGGTTCACGCATTCTGCGTTCTCAAGAAACGTCTGCGCGACCCATTCGGCGCGCAGCGGATCTCCGGGCATCAGGACGGTCTCGGCGATTTCGCCGGGCTTTGCTCCGATATGGACGGTCATCAGAGAGCGAGGTCTTCGAGCGATTTGCCCTCGTCAAGCGCTTCGATCACCCAGTTGGGTTTGCGTCCACGGCCGGTCCATGTCTGGGCCGGGTCTGCCGGGTTGGCGTATTTCGGGGCGCCTTTGGAGCCCTTGGTGCCGCCCGCGGCGATGATTTCATCCAGCGAGTATCCGAATTCTTTCGCGATCTGCTCTGCTGCACGTTTGGCTTCGGCCTTGCGGCGCGCGTCAATCGTTACCAGAGCCTTTTCTACATCCGCCTTGAGTTGCTTCAACTCATCTTTCGACAGGGTATCAAGGTCAATATTCACGTTCGTCTCCGTTTTCTGTGCCTATAAAATTTGGCAACCGGAGCATTTCTGCAAGTCTTAGCTTTGTGTCAATTGGATATTTTTTAGAAACAGGCAATGGGCTGCTCATCCTTTGGATGAACAGCGTCTATTTCTTGCAAGGTTCCGGATACGCTAAATGTTATTCCGCGGCAACACGCTTTGGGTCGGCTAACGCGACGATATCTTTCATGATCTCGTTGAGTTCGAAGTCTTTAGGCGTGTAGACGCGGGCGACGCCAAGGTCCGTCAAGCGGCGCGCATCCTCGTCCGGAATGATGCCGCCTACCACAATTGGAATATGGCCCAGACCCTCGTCTTGCATCCGCCGCATCATATCCTCAATCAACGGAATGTGACTTCCCGAGAGAATTGACAAGCCGACGACATGGGCGCCATTGCGCGCATGCTCGACAATCTGTTGCGGCGTTAGCCGAATACCCTCGTAATCGATTTCCATTCCGCAGTCCCGCGCACGGAAGGCGATCTGCTCGGCGCCGTTGGAATGGCCGTCGAGACCGGGCTTGCCGACAAGGAAACGCAGACGGCGACCGAGGCGGTCACTGACCGCATCCACAGCGGCGCGAATGTCCTCCAGCCCCTCTGTGCGGTTCGACACCGCCTTCGCCACGCCGGTTGGGCCGCGGAATTCGCCGTGGACAGCGCGCATCTGCTGAGCCCATTCGCCGGTGGTGACGCCCGCTTTGGCGCAGGCGATCGAGGCGGGCATAATATTCTCGCCAGCGGCGGCGGCACGGCGCAGCTCGCTCAGCGCGCTGTCGACAGCGGCGGCATCGCGCGCCGCCCGCCAATCGTTCAGCCGGGCGATCTGCTGCGCTTCCACCGCCGGATCCACCACCATGATGCCGCCATCCTCGCCCACCAGTGGCGAGGGCTCTCCTTCGGTCCAGCGATTGACGCCGACGACCACGGTCTCGTTCCGCTCGATCCGGCCCAGACGGTCAGCATTGGCATCCACCAGCCGCGACTTCATATAGTCGATCGCGCCAATGGCGCCGCCCATGGAGTCGATATTGGCCAGTTCGGCGCGGGCGCCGTCCTTCAGCGCCTCGACCTTGCGGTCGACCGCCGGGTTGCCGTCGAAGAGATCGTCGAATTCCAGAAGATCGGTCTCATAGGCGAGGATCTGCTGCATCCGCATCGACCACTGCTGGTCCCAAGGCCGGGGCAGGCCAAGCGCCTCGTTCCACGCCGGAAGCTGCACGGCGCGGGCGCGGGCCTTTTTCGAAAGCGTCACCGCCAGCATCTCGATCAGGATACGGTAGACGTTGTTCTCGGGCTGCTGCTCGGTCAGGCCAAGCGAGTTCACCTGCACGCCATAGCGGAAGCGGCGGAACTTGGGATCCGCGACGCCGTAGCGCTCTTGCAGGATCTCGTCCCAGAGATCGACGAAGGCGCGCATCTTGCACATCTCGGTGACGAAACGGATGCCGGCGTTCACGAAGAAGCTGATACGGCCGCAGAGCGCGGGGAAATCCTCGGGCGGCACGCGCGGCTGCAATTCATCAAGCACCGCGCAGGCGGTGGCCAGCGCGAAGGCCAGCTCCTGCTCGGGCGTCGCGCCCGCTTCCTGCAGGTGGTAGGAGCAGACGTTCATCGGGTTCCACTTGGGCACATGGGTATAGCAATACTCGGCCACATCCCCGATCATCTTCAGCGAGGGTTTCGGCGGGCAGATATAGGTGCCGCGGCTGAGGTATTCCTTGATCAGGTCGTTCTGCACCGTGCCCTGCAGCTTCGCGACATCCGCGCCCTGTTCCTCGGCCACCGCGATATACAGCGACAGCAGCCAAGGCGCCGTGGCGTTGATCGTCATCGAGGTGTTCATCTGTTCGAGCGGGATCTGGTCGAACAGCGTGCGCATGTCGCCAAGGTGGCAGACCGGAACACCGACCTTGCCGACCTCGCCGCGCGCCAGCACGTGATCGCTGTCATAGCCGGTCTGGGTGGGCAGGTCGAAGGCCACCGAAAGGCCGGTCTGACCGCGCGCGAGGTTCGACCGGTAAAGGGCGTTCGAGGCCTCGGCGGTGGAATGTCCGGCGTATGTCCGGATCAGCCAGGGCCGGTCGGGCTGGCGGCGGCTTGCAGTGTCGGTCATGTCGTCCTCCCATGGCGGCGCGAATCCAGATGGCAATCTTCTTGCGCAGTGATGTGGATATGAGAAATAAAATGTCTCGTCAATTCGCTGCGTCGCGGCGGTGACGCCGCGTCGCAACAACCGGGGGCTGGCGACCGGCGGAGCGCCGCTTCCGCACAAGTATACATGGGCTTTGCGCGAAGGCGGTGAGAAAACAGCAAAATCCATCGCGACATAAAATTACTCAATAGAGATAACAGAAGTTGCAAAGTTGCGCGGTGATCTGTATTCCGGTGAGCAGAGACCCGCGATTCTGCACTGCAGCGCGGGGCAGGCTGGAGTGAGGAAGGAGGCCATGATGGCGCTGGACAGCAAGACCGAGATCGCGCCCTACGACGCGCCGGAGAAGGACCTTTACGAGATCGGCGAGATGCCGCCCCTCGGCCATGTGCCGAAGCAGATGTACGCTTGGGCGATCCGCCGCGAGCGTCACGGCGAGCCCGATCAGTCGTTCCAGAAGGAGGTGGTCGACACGTGGGAGATCGACAGCGGCGAGGTGCTGGTTCTCGTGATGGCGGCGGGCGTCAACTATAATGGCGTCTGGGCCGGTCTTGGCGTGCCGATCAGCCCGTTCGACGGCCACAAGCAGCCCTATCATATCGCGGGCTCGGACGCGTCGGGCATCGTCTGGAAGGTGGGCGACAAGGTCACCCGCTGGAAGGTTGGCGACGAGGTGGTCATCCACTGCAATCAGGACGATGGCGACGATGAGGAGTGCAACGGCGGCGATCCGATGTTCTCGCCCAGTCAGCGCATCTGGGGCTATGAGACCCATGACGGCAGCTTCGCCCAATTCACCCGCGTGCAGGCGCAGCAGCTGATGCCGCGCCCCAAGCACCTGACCTGGGAAGAGAGCGCCTGCTACACGCTGACGCTGGCCACCGCTTACCGGATGCTCTTTGGCCATCACCCGCATGAGCTCAAGCCCGGCCAGAACGTGCTGGTCTGGGGCGCGTCCGGCGGTCTTGGATCCTATGCTATCCAGCTGATCAACACCGCGGGCGCCAATGCCATCGGGGTGATCTCGGACGAGGACAAGCGCGAGTTCGTCATGTCCATGGGCGCCAAAGGGGTGATCAACCGGCGCGACTTCAAGTGCTGGGGCCAGCTGCCCAAGGTCAACACGCCCGAGTACAACGAATGGCTCGCCGAGGCGCGCAAGTTCGGCAAGGCGATCTGGGAGATAACCGGCAAGGGCGTCAGCGTCGACATGGTGTTCGAACATCCGGGCGAGGCGACCTTCCCGGTCTCGGCGCTGGTGTGCAAAAAGGGCGGCATGGTGGTGATCTGCGCCGGCACCTCGGGCTTCAACTGCACTTTCGACGTGCGCTATATGTGGATGCACCAGAAGCGCCTGCAGGGCTCGCATTTCGCCCATCTCAAGCAGGCCTCGGCGGCCAACAAGCTGATGATCGAGCGGCGGCTGGACCCTTGCATGTCCGAAGTGTTCGGCTGGGACGAGATCCCGGCGGCGCATATGAAGATGCTGCGCAACGAGCATAAGCCGGGCAATATGGCGGTGCTGGTTCAGGCTCCGCGCACCGGGCTGCGCACTTTCGAAGAGGCGCTCGCAGGCGGCTGATCTTGGGCGGGGAGAGGGGGGCGCTGCCCCCTCGGCGCGATGCGCCTCACCCCCGGCGTATTTGGAAAGAGAAGAAGGGACGGCGCGCGGCGCTGTCCCTTTTTGTGTCAGCTGGGGGAGGGCGGTCGGCGCAGGCCCCATAATATGCTAGAGTGAGCATGTATTTTTCCGACTTTTCCGTTTTCCAAGACATTCGTTTCAGAGAATTTGGAGGAGGAAAGCATGACCCCTTGGGAAATTCATGGCGTTGAGCTCGCCAATTGCAATTGCGCGACCGGCTGCCCGTGCCAGTTCATGTCGCTGCCGACCCATGGCAATTGCGAGGCCGTGGCGGCCTTCGCGATCGATTCTGGCCATTTCGGCAGTGTCGATCTTTCCGGCACCAAGGCTGCGATGGTGGTGCAATGGCCCGGCCCGATCCACGAGGGCGATGGCAAGATGCAGATCATCGTCGACGAGGCCGCCAGCCCCGAACAGCGCGATGCGCTCTTCAAGATCATGACGGGCGAGGACACCGAAGAGATGGCCACCATGTGGTGGGTCTTTTCGGCGATGGCGCCGCATAAGCTCGAGACGCTGGTGAAGCCGATTTCCCTGTCGATGGATATGGCGGCGCGCAAGGGCAGCATTTCGGTGCCGGGTGTCTTTGAGACCGAGGCCGGGCCGATCACCAATCCGGTGACCGGGGCCGAGCACCGCGCCCGCATCGACTTGCCGCATGGGTTTGAATTCCGCGTCGCCGAGATCGGCAAGGGCACCACAAAGACCAGCGGCGAGATCAGGCTGAGCAACACCACCGACAGTCACGTGCATATGGTCGAGATCCATATGACCGGGCAGGGGGTGCTCGACGCCGCCTGAGGGTTGGCACGTCGATCTGCACCCTGAGGATCAGCCATCCGAAAGGTCCCGAGCGATGACCGATACCGGCCTCGCGGAGCGCCTGCTGCGGCGCGACCGCATGATCGTTGCCATGCTGCTGCTGGTGCTTTTCGTGCTGGCGGGGCTCTACACGCTCTTTGGCGTTGGCATGGAGATGAGCGCCATCGAGATGACCGGTATGGGCGGCACTGAGCAGATGCCCGCGATGCCGGGCGACATGCCCTCGACACGCGACATGCCCGGCATGAACGACATGCCCGGCGCCCCCGAAGGCGCGGGCGCGGCAGAGCCGCCGACGATGCCGGGCCAGGGAATGGTCCAGGGTATGGAGATGGGCGGCGCAGCGGGGGGCTGGTCCGTAGGCTATGCGCTGCTGGTCTTCCTCATGTGGTGGGTGATGATGATCGCCATGATGCTGCCCAGCGTGGCACCGGTGGTGCTGCTCTACGCGGCACTGGGGCGCCGGGGCGTCGCCGCGCAGGCGGTGCCGCGCAGGGCCGCCGCTTTTGTCGCGGGGTATCTGCTGATCTGGGGGGTGTTCAGCGCCATCGCCGCCTTTGCGCAATGGACTCTGGAGCGGCAGGGTTTGGTGTCGATGATGACGCTGACGGGCAGCACCGCCGGCGCGCTGCTGCTGATCGCCGCTGGGGTGTTCCAGTTCACGCCGCTCAAGCAAAGCTGTCTGAACCATTGCCGCGCCCCGGCCGAGTTCCTCACCGCCCACCGCCGCCCCGGCGCTATCGGGGCGCTGCGGATGGGGATATCGCATGGCACCTATTGCCTCGGCTGCTGTTGGTTTCTGATGGCGCTGCTCTTTGTTGGCGGGATCATGAACCTCTATTGGATCGTCGGGCTGGCGCTTTGGGTCGCGGCAGAGAAATACCTGCCGCGCGGCGATCTGGTCAGCAAGGCGGCCGGAGCGCTGCTGATCCTTTGGGGCGGCGCGGTCCTTATGGGGGTGCTCTGAGGGCGGGCACCTCATTGCATGTCCCCTGAGTCTGCCCCCTATAGCGCGGGCTATTCACCGGGGCGACGTACCCTGAGGGGGCGCTTGCGACCTTACGCCCTGTCGGCAGGCGAGCCGGGCATCAGATCATAGGGATGTTTCCAGCCCGGCAGAGCTTCGATGCCGCTGAGCCAGCGGTCGATCTCGGGCCAGTCTGCGCGGGTGAAGCCGAAGGGCTCGGGGTAGAACAGATAGCCGCAACAGCAGAAATCGGCATGGGTCGGCCCGGCACCAACGATCCAGTCGCGGCCCGCAAGATGGGTGTTCAGCACGTCGTAGACGGCCTTGAGGCGTGCCTGCATAAAAGAGATCACCTCCGTCGGGCGCTTTTCCGGCGGCAGGAAGTTCATCAAAAAGCGCGTCATCCCGGCCTGACTGCTGAGCTTATGATTGTCCCAGAACTGCCAGCGCAGCACTTCGCGGGCCTCTTCGGGCGTGGTGCCGCCGAAGCGCCCGGTCTTCTCGGTGATATAGGTCTGGATCACCCCCGATTGGCTGAGCTTTACATCGCCGTCGATCATCACCGGCGCTTCGCCCATCTCGTTGAGTTCGCTTCGGTACGTGCCGCCGCGGGTCTCGCCGGAAAAGAAATCCACCTTTACCGGCTGCCAGTCCAGCCCGGAGAGTTCCAGTGGCAGCGCCGCCTTATAGGCATTTCCGGATTCTCCGAAACAGTAGAGCTTGATGGTCATGCGTCGTCTCTTTCCGTTGGTCTGGTGGGGCGTGTCGGAGCGGGGGCTTCGCGCCCCCGCACCCCCGCGGGATATTTACGCCAAGAGGAAGCAGGCTGTCTCATCTAGGCATAACTTCGTCTTAACCATCCTCGCGGTAGCTTGGGATCGCGGTACAGGCTGGGAAGCCGATGGCCGTCCAAGGGGAAGCCCCACCCTCGCAAGCGTTCTAGCTTCTGCGAAGGTGGGGCGGACCGGATGCAGTCCCTCGTGATGTGGACCCGAAAGCGGTCGTTCCGCTTCCTCTTGGTACAAATATCCCACGGGGGTCCGGGGGTATGAAACCCCCGGTTCCTTGCGGGGAGTAAGCGGCGGGTCGGAGGTTTCGCGGGAATGACACCAAGACCCTCGACACCAAGGGCCTCATCGCTTGCGCGCCTCGAGCTCGGAATTGAACAGCCGCAGCCGATGCGCCAGTACCTCGCTGTCGGTGACGCTGTCGAAGTTTTCAAAGAGGAACGACAGCGCCTCGCCCTCGTCGAGCCCGGCGGCAGCGGCGAAGCTGCGCAACCCGCGGTAGCCGTCCTCGGTCATCGCCAGCGGCACTCGGCGGGTGAGGCGGAAGCGTTTCGGCATGGTCAGCTGTCCTTGCCGGAATGGGCATTTGGCCGTAGCGTTTCATTCCACAGCCGCGGCGTCCAGCGGCAATGGGCCTTGGCACCCGGAGGATCTCGCGCCGGATCGAGGGGCATAGCCCGCAGGCGCGCGCGTCCGAGGGGGGACCGGTGGGCGCTGGAACCGCGCGCGATTGGTACTTACGGCTTACTGGGGTTTCCGGCTTGATGGTGCTCACGGGCGGTCGTGGCGCGGGCGGTGGGCAAGCGGCCCGCTATGCCAGACGCAAAACTATGCCAAATACAAAACCGCCCCGGTGGATCCGCGGCCCGTCGCAAGCGACGCATAGCGGATCCGCATCCGGGGCGGTCATGGCGGGCGTTGCGCCCTGATATGTCCCTGGCATCGGGTCTCCTCCTCCCGTCCGCCAAGGCCTGCCGTGATCCTTGCGGGATCAGCCGGCCTTGCGCTGTTCCATTTCCCCGAGCATCCGCTCTCCCCAGGCGAGTTGCTCTTTCAGCTCTTCGATCGCCATCGACAGGTCATCGCGCTGACGGATCATGTCGGCGAGACGTTGCTGACCGATCTCGTGGCTGCGCGCGATCTGCGTGCGCTGCTGGTCGCCCTTGTCATAGAGCTCCAGAAGCTGGCGGATTTCCTCAAGGCTGAATCCAAAGCGCTTGCCGCGCAGGATCAGCTTGAGCCGGGCGCGGTCGCGCCGGGTAAACAGACGTTTCTGTCCCTCACGGATGGGAAAGAGCAGCTCTTTCTGCTCGTAGAAACGCAGGGTCCGCGGGGTCACCTCAAAGAGGTCGCACATTTCGCGGATGGTCAAAAGTTGGTCGTCACTCATGTCAGGTCTTCTACCTCACTTCGCGTCAAGATGACGGGTGACCTGCGCCTTTCATGACAATCCTACAACTGCCCCCTATCCTTTTGAGACCGGGACGCGGCGTCATTTTTGGATTTACGTAACTTCCTTACAGGTCACGCGACCGAAGCGGGAATTTTCTTTCTCTGGTTGAGAGGGGATTCAGCCATGCGAAGCCCGGAATGTGTCATCGGGCGAAACAGCCAAAGCGGTTCAGATCGCGCTGTTTACCTGATTCGGGTTATTCGCCGAGTTGCCGGGCCGTCAGATCCCGAAGCGCTTTGAGCTCGTCGATGGCCTCTTCGAGCTGCGCGCGCTGTTCTGTAAGCTGGGTTAACTGCCGGTCGGCCATCTCCACCCAAGTGCGCATTTGCGCCTCGGTGCCCTCGCGTTCGTACATCTGCAGCCATTGCCGGATCTCTTCGAGCTGGAAGCCGAACTTGCGGCCGCGCAGGATCAGCGTCATCCGGGCGATCTCGCGGGCGCCATACCAGCGCGAGCGGCCCTCGCGCTCGGGGCTGAGCAACTCGATGTATTCGTAATAGCGCAAGGTTCGCGGCGTCACGTCGAAGCGCGCGCACATGTCCTTGAAGCTGAGAGGTGTCTCGCTCATGGGTCCTCCTGACGTACCGGAAAGGTAATGCGGCACTGCGGCGAGGGCAATGGCACCCGGTGACAGCCAGCGGCACCCGGCACATGAGCCGCGCACGGGCCGCGCATGGGGCCACGCAGGGGGCGCCTTGCGATGGGCGGCGCGCCGCCGCATAAAGACGCAAGACGGAAAGGAATTCGGCATGTCCACCAAGCAAGAGCCGGGCGCGGAACCGGTCCGGGAATTGGCCCAGGATCTGACCCAGTCTGAGGCGCTGATCCAGCGTCTGCCGCAGGCGCGGGCGCTGGGGCTGAGGATCACCGCTTTGGGTGAGGGCCGCGCCGAGATCCACATGCCGTTTCACGCGCAGCTCGTGGGCGATCCCGAAACCGGGGTGATCCATGGCGGCGCGGTCTCGACCCTGATGGACACCTGCGGCGGTGCCGCGGTCATGGCGCATCCGCTGGTTGCGGGCGCCACGGCGACGATCAGCCTGCGCATCGACTATCTGCGTGCCGCGACGCCGGGGCAGGGGATCACCGCGCGCGCCGAATGCCATCATGTGACCCGCTCGGTCGCCTTTGTGCGCGCGCTGGCGCTGGACGAGGACGAAGAGAACCCGGTCGCCATGGCCACCGGCACCTTCACCGTGCCGCAGCTGCGCGAGGCGCGCTCATGAGCCGGTCCCGTCCCGAACCTGTGCAGGTGGTCAAGCAGCGCCGCGACACCGCGCTGCGGGCGCTGGCGGGCGGTGTGCCCTATGTGAATTTTCTCGGCATCACCTTCGACCGTCGCGGCGACGAACTGACCGGCGTGCTCAACTACGATGAGAAGCTCATCGGCAACCCCGACCTTCCGGCGCTGCACGGCGGGGTGACCTCGGCCTTTCTCGAGGTGACCTCAATCATCACGCTGAGCTGGATGAGCCTTTGGGACGATGTCGAGTCGGGGCGCCTCGATCTGGGCGATCTCGAAGAGGGGCGGCTGCCGCGCCTGCCCAAGACCATCGATTTCACCACGGATTACCTGCGTCCCGGTCTGCCGCGCGATGCCTATGCGCGCGCCCGGGTCACCCGCTCGGGGCGGCGCTACGCCTCGGTCCACGCCGAAGCGTGGCAGGACAACCGCGACCGGCCCATCGTGCAGGCGGTCGGGCATTTCCTGATGCCGTGGGACGAGGGCTGAGCGAGGGCTGAGGGCGCATCGCGCCCGGGGCCTCAGCTGCGCTCGCTCTGCGCGGTCATGGCCCCTTCCGCCCGCCGCGCGCAGGTGCTAGCGATCCGCCATCATGACCGCTGAAGCCACGCCCAAGGCGCCCCCGCTGAGCCATTCCCGAGTGCTGCAGATCGCCGTGCCGATCCTGCTGTCGAATATCACCGTGCCGATCCTCGGCGCGGTGGACACGGCAGTGGTCGGGCAGATCCCGCAGCCCGAGCCGATCGCCGCCGTCGCCGTGGGCGCGGTGGTGCTGTCGTCGGTCTATTGGGTGTTCGGCTTTCTGCGCATGGGCACCGTCGGGCTGACCGCGCAGGCGCGGGGCGAGAATGACGCCTGCGAGGTCTCGGCGCTGCTGGCCCGCTCGCTGCTGATCGGCCTTGCGGGCGGGGTCCTGCTGATCGCGCTGCAAGCGCTGATTTTCCGCGGCGCCTTCGCGCTGTCGCCAGCCTCGGCAGAGGTCGAAGCCATGGCGCGCAGCTATATGCAGATCCGCATCTGGTCGGCCCCCGCCGCGGTGGCGATCTACGGGCTGACCGGCTGGCTCATTGCGCAGGAGCGGACGCGGGCGGTGCTGGCGCTGCAACTGGGCATGAACCTCGTCAATGTGGTGCTCGACGTGGCGCTGGTGCTTTGGGCGCATATGGGAGTGGAGGGCGTGGCCATCGCCACCTTCGCCGCCGAATGGACCGGGCTGGCGCTTGGCATCTGGCTGTGCCGCGACGGGTTTCTCGGCGCGGGCTGGCGCAATCGGGCGCGGGTCTTCGATCCGGCGCGCTTGCGTCACATGGCGGCGCTCAACGGCGACATCCTGCTGCGCTCGCTGATGCTGCAGGGCATTATGGTCTCGTTCATGTTCGTCGGCGCACGCTTTGGCGATGTGACGCTGGCGGCCAATCAGGTGCTGATGCAGTTCCTGCTGATCACCACCTATGCGCTCGACGGCTTTGCCTTTGCCGCCGAGGCGTTGGTCGGGCAGGCAGTCGGCGCGCGCGATCTGGCGCGGCTGCGCCGCGGCGCGCAACTGGCGGCGATCTGGTGCAGCCTCGTTGCGCTGCTGCTCTCGGCGGTGTTCTGGGTCGGCGGGCCCGCGCTCGTCAGCCTGATGACCGTGGATCCGCAGGTGCGCAGCATGGCGCTGGCCTTCCTGCCGTGGATGGTGGCGACGCCGGTGCTGCAGATCATGGCCTTCATGTTCGACGGCATCTTCATCGGCGCGACACGGGCCGGGGACATGCGCAATATGATGGCGGTCTCGACGCTGATCTATGCCGCGGTGCTGGTGCTGAGCCTTGGCCCCATGGGCAACCACGGTCTGTGGCTGGCGTTTCAGGTCTCTTTCCTTGCGCGCGGGCTGACGCTGGCGCTGCGCTACCCGGCGCTGGAGCGGTCGGTGGCGGCAGGGGTGTAGAGAGGGGGCGCCGCCCCCTCGCCGCTGTGCGGCTCACCCCCGGCGTATTTTTAAAGAGAAGAAGACCCGAGCGCGCGGGCCAGGCGCGCGGGCAGGCGCTCAGAGACCCTCATAGGCGCAGAGCGTGTGCACCGTCACGCCCATCGCTTCGAGCCGCTTGCGGCCACCGAGGTCGGGCAGATCGACGATGAAGGCGGCGGCGGTGACATTGCCGCCAAGCCGCTCGACCAGCGAGACCGCCGCTTCGGCGGTGCCGCCGGTGGCGATGAGATCATCGACCAGCAGCACCTGATCGCCCGGGGTGATCGCATGCTCGGAGAGTTCGACCGTCGCCTCGCCATACTCCAGTGCGTAGCTTTGCGAGATCACCGGCGGCGGCAGCTTGCCCGCCTTGCGCAGCGCGGCAAAGCCCACCGAAAGCTGATGCGCCACCGCGCCGCCGAGCAGGAAGCCGCGCGCTTCCGGGCCCAGCACCTTGTCGTATTTCTGCCCGGTGAAGGGCAGCGCAAGCTGGTCCACCGCGAGGCGGAACCCCTGCGGGTCGGCGCAGAGCGGCGTCACGTCGCGGAACAGGATGCCCGCATGCGGGTAATCGGGGATGGTGCGGATATAGTCGGGGATGCTCTTGGGCGGTTTCATCGGTCGTCGGTTCCTGTCGGGCCTTAGGCGGCGCGGCGCAGCGTTGCGGTGAGCACTCCCATGGCGATCAGCGCCGCGCCACCGGAGCGGGTGATCCATGCAAGCACGGCGGGGCGGTCGATCATCCGGCGCAGCCGGTCCGCCGCGAGGGCATAGGCCAGCACATTCAGCGCGGCAAGTGTCACGAAGGTGCTGATCAGCAAAGCAAACTGCGGCAAAAGCGCCGCGCCCGGGTCGACGAACTGCGGCACGAAGGCGATGAAGAAGGCGATGCTCTTGGGGTTGAGCGCGGTCACCGCGGCGGCATGGCGGAATACGCCGCGGGCGGTGATCTCGGTGTGCGGCAGGCGCAGCCCGGCGCCGGGGGCGGAGCGCAGCAGCTTGATCCCGAGCCAGACCAGATAGGCGGCGCCGAGCCATTTCAGCGCGGTGAAGAGCATGGCCGAGGTCAGCACCAGCGCGCCAAGCCCCGCCAGCGACAGCGACATGGCGGTGAAATCCCCCAGCGCCACGCCCGCCGCCGAGGCCAGCGCGACCGACCGTCCCTTGGAGAGCGCGTAGCTGAGCACCAGCAGCACCGTCGGGCCGGGGATGAGCAGCAGCGCGGTCGAGGCCGCGACGAAGGTCAGCCAGAGATCAAAGCTCACAGCAGCCTCCCCGCCACCGCGTCGAGCTTTGCCAGCACCGCCGGATCGCGCGCATCCGGGGCGGTGATCAGCGCATGCTCGAGCGCCCGGTCGCAGCCATGCGGGCAGGGCGCGCGCTCGGTGCCCAGCAGCGCGGGCAGGCGCGAGACCAGCGCGCGCGCCTTTTCGGCGTTGCCATGCAGCACTTTGACGATGTCCGAGACCTGCACCGCGCCGTGTTCTTCGTGCCAGCAATCATAGTCGGTGACCATGGCGACCGAGGCATAGCAAAGCTCGGCCTCGCGGGCGAGCTTGGCCTCGGGCATATTCGTCATGCCGATGACATCCGCGCCCCATTGCGTGCGGTACATCCGCGACTCCGCCAGCGTGGAGAACTGCGGCCCTTCCATCGCCAGATAGGTGCCGCCGTCATGCACGGTGATCCCGGCGTCGATGGCGGCGGCCAGCACATGGGCGCCGAGCCGCGCGCAGGTGGGATGGGCCAGCGAGACATGCGCCACGCAGCCGCTGCCGAAAAAGCTTTTGTCCCGCGCGAAGGTCCGGTCGATGAACTGATCGACGATGACGAAATCGCCCGGCGCCATCTCCTCGCGGAACGAGCCGCAGGCGGAGACCGAGATCACATCGGTCACCCCGAGCCGCTTCAGCGCGTCGATATTGGCGCGATAGGGCACGCTGGAGGGCGACAGACGGTGGCCACGTCCGTGCCGCGGCAGGAACGCCATCTTCACGCCCGCCAGCGTGCCGGTCAGCACCTGATCCGACGGCGCGCCCCAAGGCGTCTCGACGGTGACCCACGCGCGGTCTTCCAATGCGTCGAGGTCATAGACCCCCGAGCCGCCGATCACTCCGATCATCGTCTGCGTCATGCCTGCTCTCCTTTCGGGCGCAGCCTGCCTTGGCGGCGCGCGGAAGAAAAGGGGGCTCGGCTCAGGCGATGAGTTCGCGCGCGCCGCGGAACAGCAGGATCACTGAGAGCAGAAAGAGAAAGCCCTGAATGATCCGCATATAGAGCGCCTCGGGCAGCCATGCGGTGAGCTTGCGGCCCGCTATGGTGCCAATGATCCCCGCCACCGCCAGCCCGGCGATCAGCCCCCAGTTCAGCCCGTCAAGCTGGCCGATGGCGTAATAGGCCGGCAGTTTCACCAGATTGCCCACGGCGAAGGAGATGGCGATAGTCCCGGCGAACTGCAGCTTCGGAAGCTGCTGCGGCAACAGATAGGCCTGCGCGGGCGGCGCGCCGCTGTGGGTGATGAAACTGGCGATGCCGGTGGTGGCGCCCCAGAACACGCCGGGGGCGACGCGGGGCTCGGCCTTTTCGCCGCTGCCGCGCGCGAACCATGTGCGCAGGCAGTACCAAAGGCCGATCGCGCCGGTGAAGAGCAGCAGCACGCTTTCGGGCGTGTAGGGGGTGATGAGCGTCGCGATGCCGACGCCGAGGACGATCGACGGGGTCAGGATGGCGAGGTTGCGCTTGGAGTAATTGTGCCGATAGAGCCAGACGCCGATCCAGTCGGTGACGATATAGACCGGCAGCAGCGTCGCCGCCGCCTTCACCGGGCTCATGAAGAGCGCCAGCATCGGCACCGCGATGGCGGCGGCAGAGGCCAGCCCGCCTTTCGACAGGCCGACGATCAGCGCGGCGATGACCAGAAGGAGGGTTTCGTTCACGGGATACTCCTTGACGCAACGTGACCTCCCTGTGGGGGCAACATGTGGCGCGGGCCGAGGATTGCCCGTTTGACGGGCTCACACTCGCGCGAGGCGCGAGATCCGCTGGCGCATCCGCATCATCCCTCGTTCATCTGGTGAAAAATCGCGCGCGCGGGTGGCGAAATGCGCCGAGGTGCCTTATGGGCAAGGCCGCGCGCAACAGTTTGAACGGATAGCTCTCCATGGCCAAAGCCCTCCTGGCGCGATACGCCAGCCGCATTTCGAAACCCGACCTGAGCCTCTCGCCAACCACTCGGCTCACCCCCGCCCAGATCCGCACCGATGTGCTGTCGGGGCTGACGGTGGCGCTGGCGCTGGTGCCCGAGGCGGTGGCCTTTGCCTTCGTCGCCGGGGTGCACCCGCTGGTCGGCCTTTATGCCGCCTTCCTCGTCGGTCTGATCACCGCAGTGCTCGGGGGCCGTCCGGGGATGATCTCGGGGGCCACCGGGGCGCTTGCTGTGGTCATGGTGGCGCTGGTCGCCGATCACGGCATCGAATATCTGTTTGCCACCGTGGTGCTGATGGGCATCCTGCAGATCATCGCCGGGGCGCTGCATTGGGGCAAGTTCATCCGTCTGGTGCCGCATCCGGTGATGCTCGGCTTCGTCAACGGGCTGGCCATCGTGATATTCATGGCGCAGTTGACCCAGTTCAAGGTGCCGGGCACCGCGCAGCCCGGCGTGTCGCCCGGCGAATGGCTTTCGGGTCTGCAGCTTTGGACCATGCTGGCGCTTGTGGCGCTGACCATGGCGGTCATCTGGCTGCTGCCCAAGGTGACCAAGATCATTCCCGCGCCGCTGGCGGGCATCGCGGTGACCGCTGCCATCGTCATCGCCTTCGGCCTCGATGTGCCGCGGGTGGGGGATATGGCCTCGATCGAGGGCAGCTTCCCGCCGTTCCACATTCCGGCGGTGCCGCTGAATCTGGAGACGCTGCACATCATCCTGCCCTACGCGGTGATCCTTGCGGCGATCGGCCTGATCGAGAGCCTGCTGACGCTCAACCTCGTGGGCGAGATGACCGGCCAGCGCGGCGGCGCCAGCCAAGAGTGCATCGCGCAGGGCACCGCCAATGTGGTCACCGGCTTCTTCGGCGGCATGGGCGGCTGCGCGATGATCGGCCAGTCGATGATCAACGTGAACTCCGGCGGACGCACCCGCATCGCCGGTATTGTCGCGGCGCTGTTCCTGCTGTCCTTCATCCTCTTCGCCTCACCGCTGATCGAGATCATTCCGCTGGCAGCGCTTGTTGGCGTGATGTTCATGGTGGTGATCGGCACCTTCGCGTGGAACTCGCTGCGCATTCTGTTCCGCGTGCCGCTGACCGACGCGTTCGTCATCGTGCTGGTGACCGTGGTGACGGTCTTTGAAGACCTTGCGGTGGCGGTGGTCGTCGGCGTCATCGTCTCGGCGCTGGCCTATGCGTGGAACAACGCGCGGCGCATCCATGCCAAGAGCTACACCACGCCCGAGGGCGCGCGAGTCTACCAGATCCAGGGCCCGCTGTTCTTTGGCTCGACCGATGGCTTTGCCGAGATCTTCGACGTCGACGGCGACCCCAAGTCGGTGATCGTAGATTTTGCCGACAGCCGCGTGGTCGACCAGTCGGCGCTGCAGGCGATCGAGGCGCTGGCGGCGAAATACGAAGCCGCGGGCAAGAAGCTGCAGCTGCGCCACCTGTCGCGCGACTGCCACCGCCTGCTGACCAAGGCCGGGCATCTGGTGGTCGACAGCGATGACGATCCCGATTATGCGCTGGCCGCCGATTATCACGTGCGTACGGGCATCCTCGGCGGGCACTGAGCTCTGAAAGCCAGGCACGAAAAAGGGCGCTGCGAGAGATCGCGGCGCCCTTTTTATGTCCGATAGAGGGTCAGAGAGGAGAGGGGCTCTGCCCCCAAGGCGCTGCGCGCCTCCCCCCGGGATACTTCTGCCAAGAGGAAGGAGCGAATCTCGGGCTTCCTTTTGGAGTAAATATCGCCGCCGGAGGCAGGCCGGAGCGCGCCGCCAGCGGGAGGTTCGAGAAGACGGCTCAGGCGCCGACGCTGGCGCGGATGGCGCGGATGTTTTCGCCGTAGGGCGCGGGGTTCTCGACTGAGCCGCCGCGGAACACGGCAGAGCCTGCGACCAGCACATCGGCGCCAGCTTCGAAAACCAGCGGCGCTGTGCTGGGATCGACACCGCCGTCGATCTCGATGTGGATCTCGCGATCGCCGATCATCTCGCGCAGTTTGCGCACCTGTGCCACTTGGCTGTGGATGAACTTCTGCCCGCCGAAGCCGGGGTTCACGGTCATCAGGCAGACGAGATCACACAGATCAAGCAGCGGGGCGGCAGCTTCGACCGGCGTGCCGGGGTTGAGCGCGAGTCCCGCCTTGGCACCGGTGGCGCGGATCGCCTGAAGCGTGCGGTGGGTGTGTGCACCCGCTTCGAGATGGGCGGTGATGATGTCGGCACCGGCGTCGGCGAAGGCCTCGATGTACGGATCCACCGGCGCGATCATCAGGTGCACATCCATCACCGTCGAGATATGCGGGCGGATCGCTTTGACCAGCGGCGGGCCGAAGGTGAGGTTGGGGACGAAATGCCCGTCCATCACATCGACATGGATCCAGTCGGCGCCCTGCGCCTCGACGGCGCGGATCTCGGCGCCGAAGTTGGCGAAATCGGCGGACAGGATGGACGGGGCGATCTTCAGCGAGCGATCGAAGGTCTCGGGCAGGGGCATGGCGGCAGCATCTCCAGTTCAGATGCGCCGCGCCTTATCAGTATCCCGCGTCCCGGTCCACAAGATGCAGCAAGGGCTCGCCTGTGACGCCGCGCCGCACGTTCTCGGCGATGACCCGCGAGGCCGAGTCCGCGCGCGTCTCGGCGGCGATATGCGGCGTGACGGTGACCTTGGGGTGATCCCAGAACGGATGGTCCTGCGGCAGCGGTTCGATCCGGAACACGTCGAGCGTGGCGTGGCCCAAACGGCCGCTGTCCAGCGCTGCCAGCAGGGCCTCGTCGTCGATCAGCTGGCCGCGGCCGGGGTTGACGATGCAGGCCCCCTCCGCCAGCTGCGCAAGCTCTGTGGCCCCCAGCGTGTTCTCGGTCTGCGGGGTGAAGGGCAGCAGCGTGACGACGATCTGCGCGCCCGCCAGTGCCTCGCTCAGCCCCTCGGAGCCCGACAGGCAGCGCAGGCCTTCGATCTCGCGCGGGGTTCGGCTCCAGCCGGTGACCGGAAAGCCGATCTGCGCCAGTTGCCGGGCGCAGGCGCGGCCCAGCATGCCGAGGCCCAGCACCGTGACGGGACGCTCGCGCGCCAGTGGCGGCGCCTTGTTCACCCAGGCATGCGCCGGGTTCACGATATGCGCGTCCATCCCAAGGTGGTGGCGCAGCACATGTCCGGTGACATATTCCACCATGCCCTGAGTCAGCCCTTCGTCATCGACCATCCGCGCCAGCGGCACGGTGAGCTTGGGATTGCCGACGATCTTTTCGACCCCGGCCCAGAGGCTCAGCACCGCCTTGAGGCGTGGAAAGGGCGTGAAGTCCGTCAGGCCCGAGGAGGGCGCGTAGACCACGTAATCGACCTCTTCGGCGGGAATGTCGCGGGCGAGGCGGTAGTCGATCCCGGTGGCGTCCAGCGCCTCGGTCAGCGGCGCGCGATAGGCGTCCCAGGCGTCTTCCGGGGCGGCGAAGAGGATGGTGGTGGTCATGGAAGTCCTTGATAGTTCTCAGCGGGGCCGATGGATACAGGCACTCTGTACCAGTCCGAAGGCGATCATCAACACCAGCATCGCCGAGCCGCCATAGCTGACCATCGGCAGCGGCACGCCGACCACCGGCGCGAGGCCCATGACCATCGACATGTTGACCGCGAAATAGAGGAAGAAGGTCAGCCCGATGCCCAGCGTCAGCAGCGAGGAGAAGCGGTCGCGGTTGCGCAGCGCGGCAAAGATGCAGAACAGCAGGATCAGCACGTAGAGCGTCAGCAGCGACATGCCTCCGACAAAGCCGAACTCCTCGGCCAGCGTGTTGAAGATGAAATCGGTGTGTTTTTCGGGCAGGAAGTTTAGCCGTGACTGGGTGCCCTGCATGAAGCCGCGCCCGGTCCAGCCGCCCGAGCCCATGGCGATCTTGGCCTGCGTGATGTGATAGCCCGCGCCAAGCGGATCGGTCGAGGGATCGAGGAACGTGTCGATGCGCTTGAACTGATAGTCCTTGAGCAGCTGCCAATCGGTGCCGCGCGACTCAAAGACCGTGTAGATCGTGCCCACGCCCGCGGCGATCACCACCGCGAAATAGGCCCAATGTACCCCGGCGAGGAACATGATCAGACCGCCGCCGATCATCAGCAGCAGCGCGGTGCCGAGGTCGGGCTGGATCAGCGTCAGCCCGGTGGGTGCGAGGATCAGCAGGATCGGCAAGAACACCCAGAGGGGGCGCGAGGTCTTCTTCAGCGGCAGCCAGTCGTAATAGGCCGCCAGCACCATCACCAGCGAGATTTTCATCAGCTCGGAGGGCTGCAGCCGCATGAAGCCGATGTCGATCCAGCGCTGCGCGCCCATGCCCACGGTGCCGAAAAGTTCCACCGCCACGAGCAGCGCCAGCGAGCCGAGGTAGGCGAGCACCGACAGGTTGCGCCAGAGCCAGATCGGCACCATCGCGACGACGAACATCGCCGCGAGGCCGAGGCCAAAGCGCTTCATCTGCGGCTCGGCCCATGTGTCGAGCCGTCCGCCCGCCACCGAGTAGAGCATCAAAAAGCCGACGCAGGCCACGGCGGTCAGCAGGATCACCAGCGGCCAGTTGATATAGAGGACCTTGCGCCAGCCCGTGGGCGTGGTCTTGACGTTATATTCGAGATAGCTCACGCGCGCCCCCGGACCTGTTCCGCGCGTTCCCGGCGCTCGCGATCGAGCCGTTCCTGCAGTTCCTTGATCTTCTCGTGGTCGGACGAAGGGTAGGCATCAAGCGGCGGCGTGCCGCCATAGAGCGCCTGCAGCGCCACATCGCGCAGGATGGGGGCCCCCGCCGAGGAGCCGCCGCCGCCGTGTTCGACGACGACCGAGACCGCGATGCGCGGCGCGTTGACCGGCCCATAGCCCACAAAGAGCGCGTGATCTCGCTCGACCCATGGCACGTCTTCGTTGCTGACCACGCGGTTGCGCACCTGAGCCGTGCCGGACTTGCCCGCGAGTTCGTAGCCCTCGGCCACCGAACGCGAGCGATAGCCGGTGCCGCGGGAGGTGTTCATCACCGACGACATGCCCTTGCGTACCCAGCGCAGGTGGTTGGGGTTGATGTCGAGGTCCTGCCCGCCGACAACTTCGGTTTCGACGCCGTCGATTGTCTTCACCAGCCGCGGGTGGATCTCGCGCCCGGTCGAGATGCGCGCGGTCATGATCGCCAGCTGCAGCGGCGAGGTCAGCACGAAGCCCTGTCCGATCGAGGCGTTGACCGTATCGCCGATCAGCCAGCCCTTGCCGCGCTCACGCTGTTTCCAGTCTTTGTCGGGCATGATGCCCGAGGTGACCGCCGACATGGGCACATCCGGCGAGGCACCAAGGCCCAGCCGCCGCCCGACGTCGGCGATACGGTCGATGCCAACCTTCAAAGCCACGTCGTAGAAGAACACGTCGCAGCTTTGCTGCAGCGCCTGTTCGAGGTTCAGGTGGCCGTGGCCGCGGCGCTTCCAGCAGTGGAACCGGCGCGAGCCGACCTCCATGTGACCCGGGCACCAGACCGTGTCGTCGGGCGAGAGCACGCCAGCCTCGAGCGCCGCCAGCGCGGTGACCATCTTGAAGGTCGAGCCGGGCGGGTAGGCGTCCTGCACGGTTTTCGACGCCAGCGGGCGGTGATCGTTCTCGCGTAGGATCGAATAGTCGCCCACCGAGATGCCGCGCACGAATTTGTTGGGATCGTAAGAGGGGGCCGAGGCAATCGCCAGCAGATCGCCCTTTTCCACGTCCATAACCACGCAGGAGGCGGATTCATGCCCCAGACGAGCCTGCACATAGTCCTGCAGATCGGCATCGATGGTCAGCTGGATGTCTGCGCCGCTGTCGCCCTCGCGGCGGTCAAGCTCGCGCATGACGCGGCCCACGGCGTTCACTTCGACGCGCTTAGCACCGGCCTTGCCGCGCAGCTGTTCCTCGTATTTCGACTCGACCCCAACCTTGCCGATCTGGAAGCGCGGGATGCGCAGCACCGGCTCGGGGTCCTCATATTTGGCAAGATCGCGCTCGGAGACCGGGCCGACATAGCCCACCACATGGGCGAAGTTGCCGTGCTGCGGATAGAAACGCGAAAGGCCGACTTCGGGCGTGACGCCGGGCAGGGCGGGGGCATTGACCGCGACGCGGCTGATTGCTTCCCAGCTCACGCGGTCGGCGATGGTGATCGGCAGGAAGGGCGCCGAGCGGCGCATCTCGGCCAGCGCGCGGTTAAGCTCGTCCTCGTCCAGTTCGACCAGTGCCGAGAGCTTGGCGATCACATCCTCGACGTCGCCGGCATCCTCGCGGACGATGGTGATGCGGTAGGTCGGCGTGTTCTCGGCGACGACCTTGCCTTTGCGGTCGAAGATGCGGCCCCGGCTCGGCGGGATCAGGCGGATGTTGATCCGGTTCTCTTCGGCCAGCAGGCGGAACTCATCGGCCTGATCGACCTGCATGTGGTGCATGCGCAGCCCGAGCATCCCGGCAAAACCAAGCTGCGCGCCGCCCAGCAGCAGCGCGCGGCGCGAAATCCTGCGCCAGCTGTCGGCGCTGTCCTTCTGGGTGCGTTTCACATCGGCCTCCCCGCGTGGTCGAAATCGCCCGGCGCCATGCGGCGGACGCCGAACAGCCCCTGCGACAGCAGGACGATCAAAGGATAGCAGATCACCGTCATGGCGTATCGCATGAGCGCTAGGAAAGACGTTCCCTCGGGCACGATCAAGAGGGCCAGCGCCAGCCGGAACAGGATCGTGATGACCGCAAGCACCACCGCCACGGCGATCCACTCTTGCAAGAAGGTGGTTTCGCGGCGCGGGCGGTCGCGGGACTTGAGAAACTCCGTGGCCATCAGCACCAGCAGCGCCCAGAGACCGGGCGGGCGCTGGAACAGAAGATCGCCCAGCAGCATCACCGCCGCCACCAGCAGCGCGGGCACATAGTCAGGCCGGCGCAGCGCCCAGGCAAAGCACAGGGCGGTCAGCACGTCGGGACCGGCATAGCTCGCGGGCATGAGGTCAAGCGGCAGCAGATGGTAGAAGATCAGCGCAAAAGCCAGTGCGACAAAGGTGGCGCGCATCATCCAGACCTTGGCCGGGCGGCTGCTTTCAGCCATTTCCGGCCTCCGCCCCGTCCTCCTGCACGTCGCTGAGCGGCGGCACGGTGGGATCGGTCTCGGCCTCGGGGGCGCGGCTTTCGGGCGGATGCTCGGGCAGGATCAACCCAGAGGGGGCATTCACCCGGCGTGCGCCATGGTCGCGCAGCACCCGCAGGAACTCCAGCCGCTCGTAGTCGGCGGCGAGCCGGACCCGCAGACGTCCGCCCGGATCCTGCGCCACCTGTCCGATCAGGATGCCCGGTGGAAAGACCTCGCCGTCGCCCGAGGTGACGATACGGTCGCCGGGCTTCACCAGATCGGGGTTCTCGAGAAAGTCGATCGGCGGGTTGGCGCTGTTGTCGCCCACCACCATGGCGCGCTGGCCCGAGGGCTGGATCGTCGCCGGGATGCGGCTGGTGGCGTCGGTGAGCAGGATCACCCGCGCGGTGTTATTGCCGACGCCCGAGATGCGCCCGACAAGCCCGATGCCGTCCATCGTGGCCCAGCCATCGACGATGCCATCGCGCGAGCCCACGTTGATCAGCACCGACTGCCGGAACGGCGAGCCGCTGTCGGCCAGCACCACGCCGGTGATATAGGTCAGACGGGGATCAAGCTGCACATTGTTCAGGTCGCGCAGCTTGGCGTTCTCCTGCTCGAGCTGCAGCGCCGCCTCTTTCCACGCGGTCATCTGGCGCAATTCGCGCCGGAGTTCCTGATTTTGCTCGTGGATGCGCTGGTAGGATTGGAAGTCGCGCAGGATCTTCACTGCGCCGGTCACCGGCGCCATCGCCCAGTCGAAGCCCGGCATCACCGTGTCGATCACCTGCGCGCGAAAGCGTTCGACCCGCGGGCTGTCGATCCGCCACAGGATGAACAGCCCCGCAAGGCACAGGATCAGCACCGCCAGAAGCAGGCGCTTCAGCGGGCCGGAATAGTCTTCGCCATTGCTGCCGTTCTTCGCCATGTTCTTCACGCCGGAGCGTGCCTTGGAGCCGCCTTCGGAGCCTGTGTCCTACAGGCCGCGGAGGAGGGCGCATAGCCGTGCCGCGCGCCCTCCAACAGTTCTGCCGCAGTCGCAGCCGTCCGCAAAGCGATCAGCTGTCGTAATCGATCGCGTGCTGCAGCTGCTTTTCGTACTCGAGCGCCTTGCCGGTGCCGAGTGCCACGCAGTTCAGGCTCTCTTCGGCGATGGAGACGGCAAGACCGGTCTGCTCGCGCAGCGCCAGATCGAGATCGCCCAGCAGCGCGCCGCCGCCGGTGAGCATGACGCCGCGATCGACGATATCCGCCGCCAGATCCGGCGGGGTCGCCTCAAGCGCCGACATCACCGCCTCGCAGATCGCCTGCACCGGCTCGGCCAGCGCCTCGGCCACTTGGGCCTGGCTGATCTCGGTTTCCTTCGGCACGCCGTTCAGCAGGTCGCGGCCACGGATCTGCATCGAGCTGCCACGCCCGTCGTCGGGCATGCGCGCGGTGCCGATCGAGGTCTTGATCCGCTCGGCGGTGGCTTCGCCCACCAGAAGGTTCTGCTGACGGCGCAGATAGTTGACGATGGCCTCGTCCATACGGTCGCCGCCGACGCGGATCGAGCGCGCATAGACGATGTCGCCCAGCGACAGAACCGCCACCTCGGTGGTGCCGCCGCCGATGTCGACGACCATATTGCCGGTCGGATCGGTGATCGGCATGCCCGCACCGATGGCCGCGGCGATCGGCTCGGCAATCAGCCCGGCCTTGCGCGCGCCGGCGCTCAGCACCGACTGGCGGATCGCCCGCTTTTCCACCGGCGTGGCGCCATGCGGCACGCAGACGATGATCTTCGGCTTCGAGAAGGTCGAGCGCTTGTGCACCTTGCGGATGAAATGCTTGATCATCTCTTCCGCTGTGTCGAAGTCCGCGATGACGCCTTCGCGCATCGGCCGGATCGCTTCGATCGAGCCGGGGGTGCGCCCCAGCATCAGCTTTGCATCCTCGCCAACGGCCAGCACCTTCTTGACGCCGTCCTTGACGTGATAGGCCACAACCGACGGCTCGGACAGAATGATCCCGCGACCTTTCACGTAGACCAGCGTGTTCGCCGTGCCGAGGTCGATGGCCATGTCCGCCGAGAAGGCGCCCATGAGTCTGTCCAGTCCAAACATTAAGTAGTCCCGCCCCAGAAATACGCATTTTGGCCCTCGACTCCCTGCGAGCGAAGGCCGGGGTCTTATAAGGCCGGACGGGCGAGCAAAAAAGCCCCCCCCTTACGCAAATGCGCGTGAAATCGCGTGTGCACGGCCGCTGCCCGGGAATCGGGCGGTTTGAAAACATCGCTCCGGGCTGCCGGCGAAGGCGGTAACAGCCCCCAAACCAAGGAGATGGCGGGAAAGTTCCCTTCCTCTTGGCGAAAATATCCCGGGGGTGAGGCGCGCCGCGCCGAGGGGGCAGCGCCCCCTTCGCTTCGCATGTCGCTTTCCAACCATGGAAAGTCGGGGCGATCCTTCGGCGCTGCAGCATCGCCCGCTATGGATCCGGCAAATGCCTGCGGGAGATGCGGATAAATGAAGACAGACGTGAAAGCCCTGGTGGTTGGCGGCGGTGCCGTCGGAACCTCAATTGCCTACCATCTCGCCAAGGCGGGCTGGTCCGACGTGATGCTGCTCGAACGTGACGAGCTGACCTCGGGCTCGACTTGGCACGCCGCCGGCCTGCTGCCTTATTTTAACATGAGCTATGCCACCACGCATATCCACGACTACTCGATCAAGTTCTACAAGACGCTCGAGGAAGAGACCGGGCTGAACGCCGGTTTCTCGGTGGTCGGCAACCTGCGCATGGCCCAGACGCAGGCGCGGATGGACGAATACGAGCTTTATGCCACCACCGCAGACACCTGCGGCGTGCCCTATGAGTTCATGACCCCCGCGCAGATCAAGGAGCGCTGGCCGCTGGTCAACACCGACGACCTGCTCGGCGCGCTCTATCACCCGACCGACGGCTACATTAACCCCGCCGACGTCACCATGGCGATGGCCAAGGGCGCGCGTCAGCGCGGCGTCATGATCGAACGCAAGTGGCAAGTCGACGGCTACGCGTGGAAGGGCGATCACTGGGAGGTGACCGTCACCAAGACCGCCGAGAAGGGTGGCAACCTCATCTCCACCGACGAGACCGTGGTGATCAAGGCCGAGCATGTGGTCACCGCCACCGGCAACCACGCGCAGCGCACCGCCAAGCTGCTGGGCATCAAGACCCCGGCGATCCCGGTCGAGCACCAGTTCATCGTCACCGAGCCCGATCCGGCGCTGGTCGAATACCGCAAGGCGGGCAACCCCGAGCACCCGGTGCTGCGCGATGCCGACGCCAAATGGTACGTCCGCGAAGAGCGCGGCGGCTGGATCCTCGGCCCCTATGAGCTTGGCGCCCCGGCCTGCTTCAAATACGGCGTGCCCGACAGCTTCCGTGCCGACCTCTTCCCGCTCGATCTCGAGCGGATCGAGGAAGAGTACATGAGCATGATCCACCGCATCCCGACCTCCGAGACGGTGGGCCTGAAGGACGATTTCAACGGCCCGATCTGCTACACGCCCGACGGCAACCCGCTGATCGGCCCGGCACCCGGCCTGCGCAACATGTGGCTGGCCGAGGGGTTCTCGTTCGGCATCACCGCCGCGGGCGGCGCGGGCTACTACCTTGCGCAGCTGATGACCGAGGGCGAGGCCGAGATCGACATGGGCAGCCTCGATCCCAAGCGGTACGGTCAGGACTGGATGACGACCGACTACGCCGTGGCCAAGAACGAGGAGGCCTACGAGCACGTCTACATCCTGCACCACCCCGACGAAGAGCGTCCGCGCGCCCGTCCGCTGCGCACCGCCCCCGCCTACGAGCGGCAGAAAGCGCTTGGCGCGCAGTTCGGCTGCGTCAACGGCTGGGAGCGTCCGAACTACTATGGTCCGCTCGACGCCGATGACAATTTCGACCATGACGCCCGCAGCTTCCGGCGCGGCGGCTGGTGGCAATACGCCATGGAAGAGGCCAAGGCGATCCGCGAGGGTGTCGGCATCATCGACGCCAGCGCCTTTGCCAAGCATGTGGTCAAGGGCCCCGGCGCCACCGCCTTCCTCGATCACCTGACCTGCAACAAGCTGCCCAAGGTCGGGCGGATCAACCTGACCTACGCGCTGTCGGTCAAGGGCACGACCCGCACCGAATACACCATCGTGCGTCTGGCCGAGGATGAGTACTATCTCGTCAGCGCCGGTGCGCTGCACGCCTACGATGAGGATTTCCTGCTCAAGGCTGCCGAGGACTTCGGCTTCGATCAGGGCTATTTCCACATTCAGGACGTGACCACGCAATGGGCGGTCTATGCTGTCGCTGGCCCCAAGTCGCGCGATCTGCTGAACGAGCTGGTGCGCGATGCCGAGCCGGAAACCGTGCTCAGCAACAAGCGCTTCCCGTGGCTGTCGATGCGCAACATCGAGCTGGGCATGTGCCCGGTCCGCGCCATCCGCGTCGCCTATACCGGCGAGCTTGGCTGGGAGTTGCACGTGCCGGTGGAGATGGGCCTCTACCTGTGGGATCAGCTGATGGCCGCAGGCGAGAAGCACGGGCTCAAGCCGGTTGGTACCCGCGCGCAGAACTGGCTGCGTCAGGAGAAGAGCTACCGCGCTTATGGCCACGAGCTTGGCCGCGACGCCACCCCGATGGAGGCGGACCTGCCGCGCTTCATCGACCTGTCGAAAGACTTCGCCGGCAAGGCCGCGATGGAAGCGACGGGCGTGCGCTCGAAATGCGTCACCGTCCTGATCGACGGGCCGGAAGACGCCGATCCTTGGGGCCGCGAGGCGCTGTTCGACGGCGAGACCCGCGTCGGGCGTCTGACCTCGGGCGGCTATTCGGTGGCCTTCGGCAAGTCGATCGGCATGGGCTATGTGAAGCCCGAGCAGGCGGTTGCGGGCACCAAGCTGAAGGTGAAGATGCAGGGCAAGCTTTGGGACGCCGAGGTGACCGAAGACAGCCCCTACGATCCCACCAACGCCAAGATCCGCATCGACGGCTGATCCTAGGCCTCACCTGACAAAGACCGACCGGTCGGCGCTTCTGCGTCGGCCGGTTTTCTTTTGACTCTTCGGCCCGCAACTGGCCTGTAAGCGGTGGTGCGCGCGGTGGACTACTCTCCTAAAACTGGTGCTTGCCGCAAAAATTCGCGCGTATACTATGAGGTTGAGCGTCACGGCCTTTTCAACGCCTGCAGCGGGCTGGCGCGGTATTTTTGAGCATATTTCAAAAGGACAGCGCCTTGGATTTTCCAACCAGCCGATATCGCGCGGGGCTTTGTGCCTGCCTGCTTTTGCTTAGCCTCGCAGCGCCCGCGCTGGCGCAGGAGGAAAAGAACCCCGAAGATCCCACGAAGATCGCCACCAAGGCCGGAGTCTCTTACTCTGACGAGCTGTCGATCTCGGGCTCGCTGGCCTTCGGTCCGGTGACCAAGCTGAACGCGCGGGTGTCGGAGAGCGGGCAGTGGTCGATCGGTGCCTCATATCTCTTTTCCTTCGCCATTCTGACCTTCTCGGCGTCGGAGAATGAGTTCGACAATGGTTCGGTGCAGACACGCTATTCGCTGGGAGGCTTCGTGCCGCTGACCGCCATGGGCCTCAAGACCGGCAAGTGGCAGCTGTTCTCTCCCTTCGGCTACACCTACAGCGAGGGGGAAGTGGCGGTAACCGATGTTGCCTTACAGGAAACCTTCAACGTTGAGGTCAGCAACAACAGCGGCTACGTGGGCCTCTTCGGCATCCGCCCGTTCAATGAGCGGCTGACCTTCCTCTCGGGCGGCATCTACACCCGCGGATCGGATGATTTTCAAGGTGTCTCGCTGGGCGCGGGGCTGTCGTATCACCTTGGCGAGAACGACACGGTGGCGCTCTTCGGATCTTACATCGACAATGATTTCGGCGAGGAGCAGAAGCTCGGGGTCTCTTACCGGCACGAGTTCTGACATCTGTCGCCATCTGCCGCCGGTCCTTTGCGGTTGTCATATGCCCTGCAGTGCATAGGTTGCGCGGCAAGGACGCACACGGAAGGAAAGCGGCATGGGCCTCAACGTCTATCTCTCGGGAGAAATTCACACCGACTGGCGCGAGCAGATCATCGAAGGCGCGCAGGGGCTGGACGTGACCTTCAGCGCCCCGGTCACCGATCACGCGGCGAGCGACGATTGCGGCGTGTCGATCCTCGGCAGCGAGGAGAGCAAGTTCTGGCACGACCGCAAGGGCGCGCAGGTGAACGCGATCCGCACCCGCAAGGCCATCGCCGACGCCGATGTGGTGGTTGTGCGCTTCGGCGAGAAATACAAACAGTGGAATGCCGCCTTCGATGCGGGCTACGCCGCAGCGCTGGGCAAGTCGCTGATCATCCTGCAGCAGCCCGAGCATGACCACGCGCTGAAGGAGGTCGACGCCGCGGCGCTGGCGGTGGCGCGTGCACCGGGCGAGGTGGTGTCGATCCTGCGCTATGTGCTGACCGGCGCGCTGCCGGGGTAATTCGCGGCGTGATATTAAGGGGAGGGGGCGCTGCCCCCTCGCCGCTGCGCGGCTCACCCCCGACGTATTTTTGAAGAGAAGAAGGGCAGGGCGCGCATTGGTGTGCGCCGTGCCGTGCACGCGGCGCATTTTCCGTGGCGTCATCGCGCCATCTATGCAACCTCTGGCACCGGTAACGAACAGGACACCCGCGATTGGCGGGCCAGAGGGACACGAGACATGATTCAGGAATTCAAGGATTTTATCGCCAAGGGCAACGTCATGGATATGGCGGTTGGCATCATTATCGGCGCCGCTTTCACCGCGATCGTCAAATCGCTGGTGGGCGACATTTTCAACCCGATCATCGCCCTCTTCACCGGCGGCATCGACTTCTCGGGCTGGTTCTACGCGCTGGACGGCGGCGAGTATGCCTCGCTGGCGGCAGCGCAGGAGGCCGGGGCCTCGGTCTTTGCCATCGGCAGCTTCCTGATGGCGGTGATCAACTTCTTCATCATCGCCTTCGTGGTCTTCATGCTGGTGAAGATGGTGAACCGCATCAAATCGGCTGCCGAAAAGCCCGATGAGGTGGCGCCCGAGGTGAAAACTGGCCCTTCGGAGCTAGATATCCTCATCGAGATCCGCGACGCGTTGAAGAAATAACCCTGAAGCGACCCTAGGCTGAGGGCGCCAGCCACGGCGCCGGATGCATAGCAGCATGCATCCGGCTGCCACGCGCCATATGCGGGTTGCGGCCCTTTGAGCGGCTTTGTAAATCGCCCGGACCAACCCCCCGGAGACTCGTCATGAACCGCAGCGTGAAAATCGCCATTGGCAGCGTATTCGTCGGTATTCTCGTTCTGGCGATCAAGACGCTTGCCTGGTGGCTGACCGGCTCGGTGGCGCTGCTGTCGGACGCGCTGGAAAGCATCGTGAACGTGGCCACTGCGCTGGCGGCGCTGATGGCGGTGCATATCTCGTCGCAGCCGCCCGACGAGGATCATCCTTTCGGCCACCACAAGGCCGAGTATTTCAGCGCCGTGTTGGAAGGGGTGCTGATCGTTGTCGCGGCGGTGCTGATCCTGCGCGAGGCTTGGGGCGCGTGGCAGGAGCCCGCGCCGATCGAGCAGGCGGGGCTGGGGCTCATCATCAACCTCTCGGCAGGGGTGCTCAACGCGGTCTGGTGCTGGGTGCTGCTGCGCGAGGGGCGCAAGCTGAAGTCGCCCGCGCTCGTCGCCGATGGCAAGCATCTGCTGACCGATGTTTTCTCCTCGGCGGGCGTGGCGCTTGGCGTGGGCGCGGCTGTGCTCACCGGCTGGCTCTGGCTCGACGCGCTGCTGGCGGCGCTGGTGGCGGTCAACATCCTGTGGTCGGGCTGGCAGGTGATCCGCTCGTCGGTGGGCGGGCTGATGGATGAGGCGGTGCCCGAGGAAGACCTGTCGGAGATGCGCACGATCATCTCGGCCAATGCCGAGGGTGCGGTCGAGGCGCATGACCTGCGCTCGCGCCGGGCGGGGCAGGCGGTGTTTCTGGAGTTCCATCTGGTGGTGCCGGGAGAGATGAGCGTGGTCGCGGCGCATGACATCTGCGACCGGATCGAACACGCGCTGCAGGACGCCATTGAGGGCTGCCGTGTCACCATCCACGTGGAGCCGGAGCATAAGGCAAAGCACTCTGGGATCGTGGTGCTCTGAAAGCTGGAGCGTGAGGGGGCGCTGCCCCCAGCTGCCTGCGGCAGCTTCCCCGGCCTGTTTTCCCTGGGCGTATTTTCAAAGAGAAGAAGGGGCGGGCGCCGTGATGGGGCCCGCCCTTCTTTTGTCTTTGCGGCGTGATCAGGCGGCGATGGCCTTTTCGGTGCTTTGCAGCGGCAGGTTCAGCGCGCGAGCGACGGCGGCATTGGTGATCTGGCCGTCGTGCACGTTGAGCCCGTTGCCGAGATGCGGGTCCTCGGCGCAGGCCACGCGCCAGCCCTTGCCCGCCAGCGCCAGCATGAAGGGCAGCGTGGCATTGCCGAGCGCCAGCGTCGAGCTGCGCGGCACCGCGCCGGGCATATTGGCGACGCAGTAATGCTGGATGCCGTCGACGGTATAGACCGGGTCCTGATGAGTGGTCGCCTTGGAGGTCTCGAAGCAGCCGCCCTGGTCGATGGCCACATCCACCAGCACCGCGCCGGGCTTCATGGTCGACAGCTGCCCGCGGCTCACCAGTTTCGGCGCTTCGGCGCCGGGGATCAGCACTGCGCCGATCACCATGTCGGCCTCGGTCAGCAGTTCGGCCACGGCGCCTTCGGTGGAGTAGCGGTTCTTGAAGGTGCCGCCGAAGGTCTCGTCGAGCTGGCGCAGACGCGGCAGCGAGCGGTCGAGCACGGTTACATCCGCACCCATGCCCGCGGCGATGCGCGCCGCATGGGTGCCGACGACGCCGCCGCCCAGAACCAGCACATTGGCCGGGCCGACGCCGGGCACGCCGCCCATCAGCACGCCGCGGCCACCGTTGGCCTTCTGCAGCGACCATGCGCCCATCTGCGGCGCGAGACGGCCCGCCACCTCGGACATGGGCGCCAGCAGCGGCAGCCCGCCGCGCGCGTCGGTGACCGTCTCATAGGCGATGCAGGTGGCGCCGGAGGCCAGTAGGTCCTGCGTCTGCTCGGGATCGGGGGCGAGGTGCAGATAGGTGAAGAGCAGCTGGCCGCGTCCCAGTTGCTTGCGCTCGACCGCCTGCGGCTCTTTCACCTTCACGATCATCTCGGCCTCGGCCCAGATTTCCTCGGCGGTGGCGGCGATGCGGGCACCGGCGGCGGTGTAATCCTCGTCGGTGAAGCCTGCGCCGAGCCCGGCGCCCTGCTGCACGATCACCTCATGGCCATGCGCCGCCGCCTCACGCGCGGCATTGGGCGTCAGGCCGACGCGGAATTCCTGCGGTTTGATCTCTGTCGGGCAACCGATTTTCATGCTAGCTCCTCCTTCCGGCCCCTTCGGGCGCGTTATCCTGCTTTGAGGATGCGCCTCTGGCCGTGCAATTTCCTTGCTGATTTGCCGCGACCAAATCGCTATTGGGGGGAGAATCTTCGACCCAAGCCCGATTTTTTCGAAAGACCTGAGCATGACCCTCGACGACACCGACCGCCGTATCCTGCGTGCGCTGCAAAAGCAGGGGCGCATGTCCAACGCGGAACTGTCGGAGAAGGTGAACCTTTCGGCCTCGGCCTGCCATCGGCGGGTGCAGCGGCTGGAGGCCGAGGGCTATGTGAAGGATTACGTGGCGCTGCTCAACGCCCGCAAGATGGGTCTGGCGAGCACGGTCTTTGTCGAGATCCGGCTCAGCGCGCAGGCCGACGAGGTGCTGGAGGCCTTCGAGAAGGCGGTGGCGCGGGTGCCTGCGGTGCTGGAGTGTCACCTCATGGCGGGCACGGCGGATTACATCCTGAAGGTGGTGGCCGAAGACACCGAGGATTTCGCCCGCATCCACCGCCAGTATCTCACCCGGCTGCCGGGGGTGGCGCAGATGCAGTCGAGCTTTGCCCTGCGCACCGTGTTCAAGACCACTGCGCTGCCGGTGTGATCCCGCGCGGGCCTGCCCTGCGCCGCGCGGCCCCATCGCTTGCGATCCCATAGCCTGCTTCCCTATGTCGCTTGCCCGGCCCCGCACGCCCTGACATAAATTCAGGCGGGCAGGGAGGCCCGAAGGCGGGACCGTCGCGGAGGGGAAAATGGCGTTCGATCATGTGATTGTCGGGGCGGGAAGCGCCGGATGCGTGCTGGCCAAACGGCTGGCCGAGGGCGGGCGCCGCGTGCTGCTGCTCGAGGCGGGCGGGCGCGACAGCTACCACTGGATCCATATCCCGATGGGGTATCTCTACTGCATCGGCAACCCGCGCACCGACTGGTGCTACCGCACCGCCGAGGAGAAGGGGCTCAACGGGCGCTCGCTGCTCTACCCACGCGGCAAGGTGCTGGGCGGCTGCTCATCGATCAACGGCATGCTTTATCTGCGCGGGCAGGCGGCAGATTACGATGGCTGGCGTCAGATGGGCCTGCAGGGCTGGGGCTGGGACGACGTTCTGCCCTATTTCCGCAAGTCCGAGGATTACGTCGAGGGCGAAAGCGCGGCGCATGGCGCGGGCGGCGAGTGGCGCGTGGAAAACCAGCGCCTGCACTGGGACATCCTTGACGATTGGATCAAAGCCGCCGAGGCCGAGGGCATCCCGAGGGTCGATGATTTCAACACCGGCGACAACGAGGGCGTCAGCTATTTCCGGGTGAACCAGCGCAACGGCTGGCGGATGAACACCGCCAAAGCCTTCCTGCGCACCACCCGCAGCGACCGGCTGAAGGTCGAGACGAACGCCCATGTGACGCGGCTGCTGATCGAGGAGCGGCGCGTGGTGGGCGTCGAATACGAGCGAGGCGGGCAGATCCATCAGCTGCGTCCCGAAGGCGAGGTGATCCTCTCGGCGGGCGCGGTGAACTCGCCGCATCTGCTGCAGGTCTCGGGGGTGGGTCCGGCGGAGCATCTGCGGCAGCATGGGATCGAGGTGGCGCTGGACGCGCCCGAGGTGGGCGGCAACCTTCAGGACCATCTGCAACTGCGCTGCGCGTGGCGGCTCACCGGGGCCAAGACGCTCAACACTCTGGCCAGCACGCTTTTCGGCAAGGGCAAGATCGGGCTCGATTACGTGCTGCGGCGGCGCGGGCCGATGTCCATGGCGCCCTCGCAGCTTGGCGCCTTCTCGCGCTCGCGGGAGGGGCTGGCATCGGCGGATCTCGAATACCATGTGCAGCCGCTCTCGCTCGAGGCCTTCGGCCAGCCGCTGCATAATTTCCCCGCGATGACCGCGAGCGTGTGCAACCTGCGCCCTGAAAGCCGCGGCACGGTGCGGCTGGCCTCGCGCGATGCGCGCGAAGCGCCGGTGATCGCGCCCAACTACCTGTCGACCGAGGGCGACCGGCGGGTTGCGGCGGATGCCATCCGGCAGGTGCGCCGGATCATGGCGCAGCAGGCCATGGCGCGCTACCGGCCCGAGGAGTTGAAGCCGGGGCCACAGTTCCAGACCGAGGAGGAGTTGCAATGCGCGGCGGGCGAGGTGGGCACCACCATCTTCCATCCGGTGGGCACGGTGCGCATGGGCACCGAAGAGAGCGCGCCGCTGGACGCGGACCTGCGCTTCCGGGGGCTTTCGAACCTGCGGGTGGTGGATGCCAGCGTGATGCCGCGGATCGTCTCGGGCAACACCAACTCGCCCACCATCATGATCGCCGAGAAGGCTGCGGACATGATGCTGCACGGCTGAGGCGGAACCGTGCTAAGCTCCAAGGTGTTTGAGACTCAAGTCCTTTGCCCCTGCATGTCACATGCTTATGGAGACAGCCGATGAACCTTCTTTCCGCCCTGACCGCCCCCGCGCTTCTGCTCAGCCTCGCCGCACCAGCCTTCGCCGGGGACTATGAGGTTTATGAGGACGTGCTGCCGGAGAACCGCGATCCCGAGGGCGCGCTCTATTTCAGCCAGATGGATCTGGATCGCAACGGCGTGCTGACCCGCTCGGAGATCGTCGCGGCTTTTGGCGATGGCGCGTTTGATGCGATCATGGCCTTCGACGCCAATGCCGACTGGCAGCTCACCCGCAACGAGATGCGCGCTTATGGCGATCTTGGCACCGGCGGCCCGGCTGGCTTGCTGCATGAAAGCGTGCGCGGCTGACGGGCTGCAGGTGAGGGGGCTCTGCCCCCTCGGCGCTGCGCGCCTCACCCCCGGGCGTATTTGAAAAGAGAAGAAGGACGCGGGTCCTGCTCTTCTTCTCTTTCCAAATACGCCCGCCGGAGGCAGGCCCGTCAGGGCCTTCGTGACGCGCGCGGTCAGTCCTGCTTTGGATGGTCGTCATATTTGCCCGAAAGGATGCGCTGCGCGTCGCCTTCGGGGTCGTCGTACTGACGGGTCTTCACTGTGAAGACGAAGAAGGCGAGGCCGAGACCGCCGAGGATCAGCGAGATCGGGATCAGATAGGCGAGGATATTCATCGGGATGCTTTCAGTCTCAGCGCGTTCAGCGACACGGTGATCGAAGAGGCCGACATCGCCAGCGCCGCGATAAGCGGCGAGCAGAGCCCGGCGATGGCCAGCGGCACGGCGATCACATTGTACCATGTGGCGATGGCGAAATTCTGGCGGATGCGGCGGGTTGCCTTGCCTGCCACCTCCAGCGCGCCGGGGATCGGCGCGAGCGAGGAGCCCAGCAGCACGATGTCCGAGGCGACCCGCGCAGCATCGAGCGCCGAGGCCGGCGAGATCGAGACATGCGCGACAGCAAGCGCCGCCGTGTCGTTGAGCCCGTCGCCGACCATCAGCACATGCGCGCCCTGCTCGGACAGCGCCTTGATCCGCGCGGCCTTGTCCTGCGGCAAGGCCTCGGCAATCCACTGAGGGATGCCGAGCCGGCGGGCCAGCGCTTCGACCGCCGCAGTGCCATCGCCAGAGATCAGGATCACCTCCTTGCCCGCCTCCTTCAGCGCGTGCACCGCCTCTTCGGCCCCGGCGCGCAGGCTGTCCTCGAAGGTGAACGCCTGCGCCGGGCCATTGCCGACGCGCAGCCAGCTGGCGGTCATGGCGCTCTGGCCGCCGCCGGTCCAGGCGGCTCGGCCGAGGCGGATTTCGCGGCCCTGCCAGATACCTTGCGTGCCATAGCCGGGAACTTCGGTGATGCCGGTGACCTCGGCGGCGGGAATGCCAGCGGCGCGCAGGGCGTGGGTCAGCGCGGCGGAAAGCGGGTGGGCCGAGCCTTCGGCGAGGGCAAGGGCGAGCGACAGGTCGTGGCGGGTGAACGCATCAAGGTTGGTCAGCGTCGGCGTGCCGCTGGTCAGCGTGCCGGTCTTGTCGAAAACCACCGTGTCCACATCCGCCAGACGCTCCAGCGCGGTGCCGTCCTTGATCAGCAGGCCGCGTTTGAACAGCCGTCCCGAGGCGGCGGTGGTGACTGCGGGCACCGCAAGGCCGAGTGCGCAGGGGCAGGTGATGATCAGCACCGCCGCGGCGATATTGAGCGCCACGCGCAGATCGCCGGACCACGCGAGCCAGCCAAGGAAGGCCAGAGCCGACAGGATATGCACGCCGGGCGCGTAGAGCTTGGCGGCCTTGTCGGCGAGCGGGGTGTAATTCTCGCGGCCGGATTCCGCCACGGCGACGAGATCGGCCATACGGTGCAGCGAGGTGTCGCGCCCCACGGCGCTGGCGCGGATCACCAGCGGGCCGGTGAGGTTGATCTCGCCAGCGCTGACCTGCCTGCCCGGCTCGGCATAGACCGGGCGCGTCTCGCCGGTGAGCAGGGCGCGGTCCAGCTCGGAGGTGCCTTCGGTGATCTCGCCATCCACCGGCATCCGGCCGCCGGGGCGCACGCGGATGAGATCGCCGACGCGCAGCTCGCTGGCGGCGACCTGCTCTTCGCCGGTCTCGGTCACGCGCCAGGCGCGCGGCACTTCGAGCGCCGAAAGCTCCTCGGCGGCGGAGCGGGCGATGGCGCGGGTGCGGTGGTCGAGATAGCGCCCGGTGAGCAGGAAGAAGGTCAGCGCGATGGCGGCGTCGAAATAGGCGTGCTCGCCCGACAGCATGGTCTCCCAGAGCGAGGTGGCGATGGCCAGCAGGATCGCCAGCGAGATCGGCACATCCATATTGAGATGCCCGGCGCGCAGCGCGGTCCAAGCGTTGCGGAAGAAGGGCTGGGCCGAGAAGGCGATGGTCGGCAGCACGATGGCCGCCGAGACCCAGTGGAAGAGATCGCGCGTCGGTCCTTCGGCGCCGGACCAGACGGCGATCGACAGCAGCATGACATTCATCGCGGCAAAGCCCGCCACGGCGAGGCGCATCAGCAGATCGCGCCCGGCCTTGTCGGTGGCGGTGGCGGCCAGCGTGCCGGCGTCAAGCTCATGCGCCTCGTATCCCGCCGCCTCGACCACGGGGATCAGATCTGCGGCGGTGATCTCGGGCGCGGCCTCGATGCGCACGCGTTTCTGGCTGAGGTTGACCCGCGCGCTGTGCACGCCGGGCGCGGCTTCGAGCGCGCTTTCCACCGCCGTCATGCAGGCGGCGCAATGGATGGTGGGCAGTGAGAGCGCCAGCTTGGCCTCGGTTGCGCCCGCGCGTTCGGCCAGCGCCTCGGCGGCGGGGGCGGCGACACAGGCGGGGCAGGCTGAAGCCTGCGGGCGCAGGGCGGCGGTCATTGGCTCAGTCCTTGACGAAGAATTCCAGTCGCTGCTCGAAGAGCGTGCCATCGTCGGCATGGGCGTTGACCCAGACGTTCCAATGCCCGGGGTCGAGTGCGTCGGCGGCAACGAACTGGCGGCCGTCCCAGAAGAACTCGGGCGTGTGGTCGTCCTTCACATGGGTCGACCGGCCCAGCTTGACCGACAGATCCGCGGGCTTCACCGGCTGGCCGTCGACGTCGGTGAAGCGCAGCACCACCGCCTCTTCGCGCAATTCTGCCTGCGCGGTCCATCCCAGCGCCTCCTGCTCGGCGCGGCGCACGTCGAAGGTCTGGCTGGCGACATAGGAGTTCTTTACCTCAAGGCCGGGGAAGGTGGCGATGGCGTTCCACGCCAGCGCGATGTTCACCGCGATGATCACCCCGAACGCGCCGCCGAAGATGGCCAGCACGTGCCAGCCGGTGAGCTTGCGTCCACTATCCTGAGCTTCGGTCATCAGTTGTCCCGTCCGTTGAAGATGGTTTCTTTGCCAGCGCGGTCGCCGGTGGTGAGGTCCTCGACCCAGATATGGAACGGGGTGCGCTCGGCCTGAGCCTCGGAGGTGTCTGCAGGGGCGGTCACATAGACCCGTTGAAGGTGCGTCTCGTTGGCGGGCACGTCAACGGTGTCGTCGTCCTCGCCCTCGAGCGTGATCTGCAGGTTGGCATCATCCGAAAGGGTGAGCTGGAAGGGGCGGTCCTCGCCATGCTTGTTGAGCAGGCGCACGTCGTAGGTGTTGCGGATCGACCCGTCGGAGAGCACCACGAAGGTGGGGTTGCGCACTGGCGCGACGGTCAGTTCGATCTCGGGGCGCATCACCAGCGCCACGAGCAGGCCGAGGCCCACCAGCGACCACAGCGCTGTATAAAGGATCACGCGCGGGCGGAAGATGTGCTTCCACACGGCGCGCGGCGGGTGCCCTTCGCGCTCGCGGGTTTCGTCCGACAGGGCGAGGTAATCGATCAGACCGCGCGGCTTGCCGATCTTTGCCATCACGTCGTCGCAGGCATCGATGCAAAGCGCGCAGGTGATGCAGGCCAGTTGCTGACCGTCACGGATGTCGATCCCCATGGGGCAGACGTTGACGCAGGCATTGCAGTCGATGCAGTCGCCAAGGTTCTCGGCCCCCTCGGCCTTGCGGTGCTTGCCGCGCGGCTCGCCGCGCCAGTCGCGATAGCCGACGGTGAGCGTGTCCTCATCCATCATCGCCGCCTGAATGCGTGGCCAGGGGCAGGCGTAGATGCAGATCTGCTCGCGGGCGAAGCCGCCGAAGGCGAAGGTTGTGGCGGTGAGCAGCAGCATGGTGGTGTAGGCCACCGGGTGGGCGTTGCCGGTCACCAGATCGACCAGAAGCGTCGGGGCGTCGGTGAAATAGAACACCCATGCGCCCCCCGTGGCGAGCGCGATGAGGAACCATGCCACCCATTTTGTCACGCGCAGGCGGACCTTGCGGGCGTCCCACTTCTTTTGCCGGTGCAGGCGCAGGCGGGCGTTGCGGTCGCCCTCGATCCAGCGCTCGACGAGGATGAACAGATCGGTCCAGACGGTCTGCGGGCAGGCGTAGCCGCACCAGACCCGCCCAAGCGCCGAGGTGAAGAGGAACAGGCCGAGGCCCGCCATGATCAGCAGGCCGGCGACGAAATAGAATTCATGCGGCCAGATCTCGATGAAGAAGAAAAAGAACCGGCGGCCGGCCATATCGACCAGCACCGCCTGATCAGGCAGTTCGGGCCCCCGGTCCCAGCGGATCCACGGGGTGACGTAGTAGATCCCCAGAAGCACGATCATCAGCACCCACTTGAGGTTGCGGAAATGGCCGCGCACGCGGCGGGGGAAGATCGGCTCGCGCGCCGCGTAAAGAGAGGGCGCGCCTGGTTGGGTATCGGACACCGTGCATACTCCGGTTCGAATCTGCCTTTGTCGCCCGTTCTGACGCCGCGGCCGCTTTCGAACTTTGACATGCATCAATATACATATCTTTCACTTAGCTTTCGCGGCTTCTCGTCGCAGCCAAGTGGCGAAGAGGCGCAGCGGAGGCCGCATGACGCCGGGGCGGATCACCAGATAATAGCCCTTTTTGCGTGTGTCCTCGAACAAAAGCCGCAGACGTCCGGCGGCGATGTCGTCATCGGCAAAGACGCGGGCGGTGATGGCGATGCCATGGCCCTGCCGCGCCGCCTCGAGCATCAGGTTGCCGGGCAGTGAACTGATGCCGCGGCGGGCGTCGCGGTCGATGCCGAACTGCGAGAACCATTCGCTGGCTTCATTGGTGCCAAGCTCCTGCAGCCAGTGGTACTCGGTGAGGTCCGAGGGATCGCTGATCTCGCGGTCGCCCACCAACCGCGGCGAGCCGACCAGCGCGATGGGGGATTCCACCAGAAGTTCCGCCTCGAGGCCCGGCCATTGACCCGAGCCATAGCGCAGCGCCAGATCGACGCCGCCCGGTTCCAGCGGCGCGACCTTTGCCGAAGGGTCGATCATCAGGCTGATCTCGGGATGCGCCTCGCGAAACCGCGCGAGCCGCGGCATCAGCCATGACGAGGCGAAGCTGGGCGTCGTGGTGATCATCAGCGGGCGCTCGGCCTCGGCACCGGTGAGGGCCGAAAGCTCCTGCGCGATCCGGCCAAAACCATCGCTCAGCGCCTGCGCCAGACGCGCGCCTTCTTCGGTGAGCGCCATCGAGCGCCGCGAGCGGTCGAGCAGCCCGAGCCCGAGATGGGACTCGAGATTGCGGATCTGCTGGCTGATCGCGGCATGGCTGACGTTGAGCGCGGCGCCGGCACGCTGAACAGAGCCGGTCTCTGCGTAGGCGGCAAAAGCCCGCAGCGCGGGCAGAGGGGGCAGGGAGGTCCAATCCATATGTCAATCAATCTTACATGTCTGAATTGTTCCTGACTGGCCTGAAATTGCCCTTTGGTCAATATGAGAGGGGCAAGAGCACGGTGATCAGGAGAATGAAAATGCTAGGAATCTACTCAAAAACTTTCATGACAGCGGCGCGAATGGAAAATATGCCGCCCTCTTCGGAACTGTCGCGTATGGCGCATGATGTGTTGCCCGAGGCGAAAATTGCACCTCGGCGGGTCAAAAAACAAAGATTTGGTCTGCTGCGGATGATCGGTGCAAAATTTCGGCCTGCCAAGAGCGGAATGGGCGTTGTCACACATTGCGAGGGTTAATTCGCTTGGACGAGGCCTGCCCAACAAAAACCGCACAAAAAGAACGCCGCCCCCCGGAAACGCGCGAACAGGACGGGGTGCGGCGTTCTGCCTCCGGGCCATCGGGTCCGGAGGTTTTCGCGTTAAGGGTTATTGCTCGGAGGCTTCGCCGCCGCCAAGCCCGTGCACGTAGCTGGCCACGGCGCGAATTTCCGCCTCGGACAGACGGGCGTTCCAGTTCGGCATGACGCCGAAGCGGGCGTTGTAGACCGTCTCATAGATGGTCTCGTAATCACCGCCATAGAGCCAGATCGCGTCGGTCAGGTTCGGCGCACCCTGGAAGCGGTCGCCGGTGCCATCCTCTGCGTGACAGGCCGAGCAGTTGTCCATGAACAGCGTCTCGCCTTCAGAGACCGCCTCGGCGTTCTGCGGCTCTTCGCCCGACAGGGTCATCACGTAGTTCGCCACAGCCGAGACCTGTTCGCGGTCGAGCAGCCCATCGCGCCCAAAGGCGGGCATTTCCGAATAGCGCGCGTCGGGATCATCCTCGTTGCGGATGCCGTGGGTCACCGTGAAGTGGATGTCCTCGATCGAGCCGCCCCAGAGCCAGTCGTCGTCCAGCAGGTTGGGATAGCCCACCGCGCCCGCCGCGCCCGAGCCGTGGCACTGCGCGCACCATGTGCGGAACACAGCGGCCCCGGCGTTCTGCGCGTAGCTGTTCAGCTCGGGGCTCTCGGCGATCGCTGTCAGTTCGACCGATGCAAGCTCCTCGTTGATCGGTGCGAGCTTGGCTTCCTGCTCGGCGATCTCCTCGGCAACGGCACCGCGCGTCGAATAGCCCAGCAGGCCCGCCGTGGCCGAGCGTACGCCCGGCCATGCGGGGTAGGCGATGGTGTAGCCGACGCCCCAGACGATGCAGGCGTAGAAGACCATCAGCCACCATTTCGGCAGAGGCTTGTTGTACTCTTCGATGCCGTCCCAGGAATGGCCGGTCGTTTCGTAGTCGAGATCGTCTCTCTTGGTGTCTTTGTTGTCGCTCATGATCCTCGCCTCCTCAATTCTGGGCGGGTGCTTCGGGCGCGCGCGCGGCGGCCGGAGCGTCGTCATTGCGCAGCGGGATGCTGGCGGCGTTGTCGTGCGAGTGCTTGCTGCCGGGCCGGAAAAGCCAGATCAGCATGCCCACGAAGAAGACGAACATCGCCAGAAGGCCCCAGCTGTCGGCGAAGTGGCGCAGGGCGGAATAGGTGTCCATTGCGTCCCCCTTACCGGCTTGCGTCGGGCGTGAAGGTCGAGAAATCGACCAGCGTGCCGAGCATCTGCAGGTAGGCCACCAGCGCATCCATCTCAGAGATGCCCGGCTCGCCGTCGAAGTTGCGGATGTTCACCGTCTCGCCGTAGCGCTCCATCAGCCCGTCGATATCGCCGAAGGGATCGTGCTGGACGCGGAAGTCGGCCGAGGCACTGGCGATCATCTCTTCGGTGTAGGGCACGCCGACCATGCGGTGCGTTTCCATCAGCTCGCCCATGTGCTCGCCCTCGACCAGACGGTGCGAGAGGAAGCCATATTTGGGCATGACGGACTCGGGCACCACCGACTGCGGGTCGGTCAGGTGATCCACGTGCCACTCATCCGAATAGCGGCCGCCGACGCGGGCGAGGTCGGGCCCCGTCCGCTTCGAGCCCCATTGGAACGGGTGGTCGTACTGCGATTCCGCCGCGAGGCTGTAGTGGCCGTAGCGTTCCACCTCGTCGCGCATCGGGCGGATCATCTGGCTGTGGCAGACATAGCAGCCCTCGCGGATGTAGATGTCGCGCCCGGCCAGTTCCAGCGGGGTGTAGGGGCGCATACCCTCTACGTCTTCGATGGTGTTTTCCAGGTAGAACAGCGGCACGATCTGCACCAGCCCGCCGATGGTCACCACCAGAAAGGCGAAGATGGCCAGCAGGGTTACGTTCTTCTCAAGGATCCCGTGTTTGTCGAGAATGCTCATCTTCGGCCCTCCTTATTCGGCCGGAGTGGCATGCGCCGTGGCAGCCTCGGCCTCGATGGCCGGAGCCCGCTTAACGGTCATCCACAGGTTGTAGCACATGATAATCGCGCCGGAGATGTAGAGCAGGCCGCCAAGGGCACGCACCACATACATCGGGAACTTGGCAGACACGGTGTCGGCGAAGCTGTTGACGAGGAAGCCGTTGGCATCCACCTCGCGCCACATCAGGCCTTCCATGATGCCCGTGACCCACATCGACGCGGCGTAGAGCACGATGCCGATGGTGGCGAGCCAGAAGTGCCAGCTGACGAGGCTGAGGCTGTAGAGACGCTCACGGTTCCACAGTTTCGGCGTCAGGAAGTAGAGCGCGCCGAAGGTGATCATGCCGTTCCAGCCAAGCGCGCCGGAGTGCACGTGGCCGATGGTCCAGTCGGTGTAATGCGACAGCGAGTTCACCGCGCGGATCGACATCATCGGGCCTTCGAAGGTCGACATGCCGTAGAAGCCGATGGAGATCACCAGCATGCGCATGATCGGGTCGGTGCGCAGCTTGTCCCATGCCCCCGAGAGGGTCATCAGGCCGTTGATCATGCCGCCCCAGCTGGGCATCCACAGGATGATCGAGAACACCATGCCAAGGGTCGAGGCCCAGTCGGGCAGGGCGGTGTAATGCAGGTGGTGCGGACCGGCCCAGATGTAGATGAAGATCAGTGCCCAGAAGTGCACGATCGACAGCTTGTAGCTGAACACCGGGCGCTCGGCCTGCTTGGGCACGAAGTAATACATCATGCCAAGGAAGCCGGCGGTCAGGAAGAAGCCCACGGCGTTGTGGCCGTACCACCATTGCGTCATCGCGTCCTGCACACCCGAGAACACCTGCACCGACTTGGAGCCCCAGATCGACACGGGGATGCTCAGGTTGTTGACGATGTGCAGCATGGCGACGGTGATGATGAAGCTCAGGTAGAACCAGTTCGCCACATAGATGTGGGGTTCCTTGCGCTTGATGATCGTGCCGACGAAAACCAGCAGATAGGCAACCCAGACGATGGTCAGCAGCCAATCAACGTACCATTCAGGCTCGGCGTATTCCTTCGACTGGGTGGCGCCGAGGATGTAGCCGGTGGCCGCCAGAACGATGAACAGCTGGTAGCCCCAGAACACCCACCACGCGAGGTTGCCGCCCCAGAGGCGCGCCGCCGAGGTGCGCTGAACGACATAGAACGATGTGCAGATCAGCGCGTTGCCGCCAAAGGCAAAAATCACCGCCGAAGTGTGCAGCGGCCGCAGCCGCCCGAAATTCATGTGGCCCTGCGCCCATTCGAAGTTGAGCGCGGGGAACGCCAGCTGCGCGGCGATGAAAACACCTGCCGCAAAGCCGATTACGCCCCAGAAGGCGGTTGCAATCACGCCAGCGCGCACCACATCATCCATATAACTCAGTTCCCGCACCTTGGCGGGGACCGGCTCGTCGGTATTGCGGAGGGTCCAAAGGAAAAGACCGGCCGCGATGAGGAAAATGGTCAGCGCATTGACCATGTAAGCCACATCTCGTGCGTAGTTGGCGGCCACCAGCGCAAAGACTGCGACGACCCCCAGCACGATGAGCTTGATATAATTCAGCATCGTTCGTCCCTTCGTCTGACTCGCACGATTCGTTGACCGCGCGAGCGGTTTGACTGACGGGGTTGTGAAGTGAATGGCCCCGCCCAACCTTGATCTGCATCAAGGCTTTGGCTGCGAAGTCTTGCCTTAAGTCATTCTGAGAATTGCCTCTCGGGGGTAGAGTGCCGCCATCCGGCTCTCCGGACAATACCAAGGAGACGAACATGGGCTACAAAACAATACTTACGGTTGTAACGGACGAATCCTTGCTGAATTCGACCATCGACCATGCAGCCGCCGTTGCGGCGTGCTGGGATGCCCATCTCGAGGTTCTGGCCTTCGGCGTGGATCGCACCCAGACCGGCTATTACTACGCCGGGGCCGACGCGATCATTCTTCAGGAAACGCTCGACCGGGCCTCCAAGGATGCGGCAGAGCTTGCCAACGCCGCGCGCGTGCGGCTGGGCCAGATCGAGGGCCGCTGGTCGATCGAGGAAGGCGTGGCGCAACTGGCCGACATCGGACGTCACGTGGCCGGACGGGCGCGCTTTGCCGACATGGTCGTGCTGCCCAAGCCCTACGGCAAAGAGCGCGGCGTCGAGCTTGAGCCGATCGTCGAGGGCGGTCTTTTCGAAGGTCAGGCCCCGGTGCTGGTGGTGCCGCAGGCGATCAATCCTTCGAGCAAGCCCAAGCGCGTGGTGCTGGGCTGGAACGAAAGCGCCGAAGCGCTGCGCTCGGTGCGGGCGGCGATGCCGATCCTCCAATCCGCCGATACGGTTCATGTGGTGGTCATCGACCCGCCGCAGCACGGCCCGAACCGGTCGGACCCGGGCGGCATGCTGTCGCAATATCTGTCGCGCCACGGCGTCAACGCCGAGATCGACGTGCTGACCAAGACGATGCCGCGCATCTCGGACATCCTGAACCGCCACGTGCAGGATGTGGATGCCGATATGGTGGTGATGGGGGCATATGGCCATTCCCGCTTCCGCGAGGCGATCCTTGGGGGCGCCACGCGCAACATGCTGGAACTGGCTGAGGTACCGGTCTTCCTCGCGCATTGAGGCCAAGGAGAAGAGGCTTCTGCGTGGGGGATCGGAAGGCGGCTCTGCCGCCGGAGAGCGGGTCTGGGAGGGCCCGCTCTTTTCTTGTGGAGACTTGGTCGTTCTGTGCCTGTGGGCTCAGACCTCGCCGAGCTTCAGCAGCGCCGCCTTCAACGCGTCTAGGTCGATCTCGCCAAGCGCGGCATCGACGGCGTCATGCTCCTGCCTCCAGAGCGGCAGCGCGCGCATCAGCAGCGCATGGCCCGCATCGCTCAGACGCAGCAGCTTGTTGCGCTTGTCGCCCGGCTCAAGCGCGAACACCACCAGCCCGCGCCGTTCCAGCACCTTGAGCGCGGCGGTCAGCGTGGTGCGGTCCATGGCAAGGAAGGGCGCGAGATCGGATATGCGCGGCGGCTCGGGGCGGTTCAGCGACATCAGAATCGAGAACTGCCCGTTGGTCAGCCCCACCGGTTTCAGCGCCGCATCGAAGCGCCGCCCCAGCGCCCGCGCCGCGCGCTGAGCGCGAAAGCAGAGGCAACGGTCACGCACCTCAAGCGTGCTGGTCATCGGCAGTTTCTGGCTCATCTTTCCATTCACGTTGATATCAACTTAATTATGCGCCTACTCTGGTCACACGCAACAGAGAGATGTCCCATGACGTATGTTTCCGGCTTTCTCACCCCGGTGCCGCAGGAAAACAAGGCGGCCTATATCGAGAGCGCCCGCAAGGCGTGGACGCTGTTCAAGGAATATGGTGCCACCGAGATGCGCGAATGCTGGGGGGCCGATGTGCCCGACGGCGAGCACACCTCTTTTCCCATGGCGGTGAAACGCAAAGAGGGCGAGGCGGTGGTTTTTAGCTGGATGGTTTGGCCCGACAAGGAGACCGCCGACCGCTGCTTTGGCTCGTTCGAAAGCGACGAGCGATGGCAGGAGATGATGTCCATGCCTTTTGACGGCAAGCGGATGATGTGGGGCGGCTTCGAGCCGGTGTTCGAGGGCAGCTGATCAGGCGAAGACGCCGCCGTCCGCATCGTCCCCGGCTTCTTCGAGCAGGCGCCCCATGTCCGGAATGGTCACATGGCGCTTGCCCTGAAGTTCGATCACGCCCTCTTTTTTCAGGGCCGAGATCTGGCGGCTCACCGTCTCCAGCGTCAGGCCGAGGTAATCGGCCATGGCCTCACGGGTGAGCGGCAGGTCAAAGGCGAGCTGATCGCCGACGTCGCGCATGTTGATCGAGGCATCGCGGCGGGCGATGATCGACAGCAGCGAGGCGATCTTTTCGCGCGCGGTTTTGCGGCCAAGCACCAGCATCCATTCGCGCGCGGCATCAAGCTCGTCCAGCGTCATTTCCAGCAGGCGCTGCGCGATATGCGGCGTGCGGGTCATCATCTCTTCGAAGGGAGTTTTGCGGAAGCAGCACATCACCAGATCGGTGGTGGCGACCACATCATAGGCAGCCGAGGACCGCCCCGGGCGCCCAACGAAATCGGACGGCAATAAAAGGCCGACCATTTGCGTGCGCCCGTCTTCCATCGTTTGGGTCAGCGTGGCGATTCCCGAAACCACGGATCCGACGAATTCCATCCGGTCGCCGGACCAGATCACCGTCTGCCCGGCTTCGAACTTGCGGTAATACTTGATCTCTTCCAGCCGCTCGAGCTCGTCCGTCTCGCAGCGCGCACAGACGGCGCGATGGCGAATCGGACAGTCGTTACAATCAGGAGAGACTGCGAGGCTTTTCTCGTTCAGCATACCGGTTCCAAATTATTGATCTGCGTCAAAGTCTCGCGGAGGGGAATATTTGTAAGCCTACGCGTATGATTACGCGAACACAACTCTCCCGACTCGGCCTCTTCGACGCCAAGGTGCCCCGTTACACCAGCTATCCGACGGCCCCTCATTTCTCGGGGGATGTGACGCCGGATCGATTTGCCGAATGGATCGGAAGCGTGCCGGAAAATGGCACGATCTCACTCTACCTGCACGTGCCTTTCTGTCGCAGGCTCTGCTGGTTTTGCGCCTGCCGCACGCAGGGCACCGCCACGCTGGGGCCGGTGGAAAGCTACGTCGAGACGCTGAAAGCCGAGCTTGAGCTGCTGAAACGGCAGTTGCCGCGCGGCGTGAAACTTTCACGTCTGCATTGGGGTGGGGGCACGCCGACGCTGCTGACGCCGGACCTCATGCGCGCGCTGATCGACAAGATCGGCGAGGTCGCGGAGTTTGCCGAACACGCCGAGTTCTCGGTCGAGATCGACCCAAATGAGATCGACGGCGAACGGCTCGCCGTGCTGGCCGCAGGCGGCATGAATCGCGCGTCTATCGGGGTGCAGGATTTCGATCCCGAGATTCAACAGACCATTGGGCGCGAGCAGGGCTATGACGTCACCCGCCGCGCCATCGAGATAATCCGAGAGCGCGGCGTCGCCAGCCTCAACGCAGATATCCTCTACGGGTTGCCGCATCAGTCGAAGACCAAGATCACCGAGTCGGTGCAAAAGCTGCTGTCGCTCGGACCGGACCGCGTGGCGCTTTACGGTTATGCGCATGTGCCGTGGATGGCCAAGCGCCAGCAGATGATCCCCTCGGACGCGCTGCCGACGCCGGATGAGCGGCTGGACCTCTTCGAGACCGCGCGGCAGCTTTTCGCATGGGATGGTTACGACGAGATCGGCATCGACCATTTCGCCGTGCCCGACGACGGGCTGGCCATCGCGCGCAAGACCGGCAAACTGCGGCGCAACTTCCAAGGCTACACCGACGATACGTCGGAAGTGCTGATCGGCGTTGGTGCCTCGTCGATTTCGCGCTTCCCGCAGGGCTTTGCGCAGAATGCGCCCGCCACCTCGGTGCATGTGTCGGCGATCCGCGAGGGACGCTTCTCGACCACGCGGGGCCACACGTTCCGTGGCGAGGACAAGCTGCGCTCGCGGATGATCGAGATGCTGATGTGCGACTTCCGCATCCGGACAGAAGAACTGGTGCGCGACTATGGCGCGGAAGAGGGCGGGCTGGCCGAGATGTATCGCGCCGCCAACGCGCGGTTCGATGGCCTGCTGGAGATCACCGAGGACGGGCTCTTTGTCCCCATGGGCGCGCGCCCGCTGACCCGCATGGTGGCGCGCAGCTTCGACGCTTACGAACTGTCGAAGGCGGGCCACAGTTCGGCGATCTGAGGTCGTGCATAGGGCCGCGCCTGACCCTCGGGTGGGCGCAGTCCAGCGGTTAAGCAAAGCGCTTTATCGCGTCGGCCCGCACGAGGGCCGAGTGGTGCGCCACATCGCAAATGCGCCCTCCCGAGGGAGGGTCGGGCGCGGCCCGGGGCTGGTCGCCCCGGGCAACCTTTTGCCAGCGCTATCCCGCCAGTTCGAAGGCCGCGTTGAACAGTTTCTGGGTGTACTCGGTCTTAGGCGCGGTGAAAATCTCCTCCGCGTCGCCCATTTCCACCACGTCGCCCTGCTTCATCACGATGACCTTGTGGCTCATCGCGCGCACCACCTTCAGGTCGTGGCTGATGAAGAGATAGGCCAGATCGTATTTGCGCTGCAACTCGCGCAGCAGTTCGACGATCTGCACCTGCACCGTCATGTCGAGCGCCGAGGTCGGCTCGTCCAGCACCACCAGCTTGGGCCGCAGCACCATGGCGCGGGCGATGGCGATGCGCTGGCGCTGACCGCCGGAAAACTCATGCGGGTAGCGGTGCATGGTGGCCGGGTCGAGCCCGACCTCGGCCATGATCGCCGCCACCACCTCTTTCGCGGGCCGCCCATCGGGAGAGCCGTGCACGCCAAGCCCTTCGGCGATGATCTGCTCGCACGTCATGCGCGGGCTGAGCGAGCCGAAGGGGTCCTGAAAGACGATCTGCATCTCCGAGCGCAGCTTGCGCAGCTGCCGGGTCGCGAGGTCGCGCACGTCGCGCCCGTCGAAGGTGATGCCGCCCTGCGACTGGATGAGCCGCATGATCGCCAGCGCCAGCGTCGTCTTGCCCGAGCCAGACTCGCCGACGATGCCCACGGTCTCGCCCGCGCGCACCGAGAACGACGCGTCGTTGACCGCCTTTACATAGCCGACGGTCTTTTTCAGAAAGCCCTTCTGGATGGGGAACCAGATCTTCAGGTTGTCGGCCCGCGCCACCTCTTTCGCGCCCGCCTCTACGGGGCGGGGGATGCCGGTGCTCTCGGCCGAGATGAGCTTGAGCGTATAGGGGTGCTGCGGGTTGGCGAAAAGCTCGGCGGTGGGGCCGTGCTCGACGATCTCGCCGTCTTTCATCACGCAGACCCGGTCGGCGAATTTGCGCACGATGTTGAGGTCGTGGGTGATGAACAGCAGGCTCATCTGCTCGGCCGTCTTGAGGTCCGCCAAGAGCTCGAGGATTTGCGCCTGAATGGTCACGTCAAGCGCCGTGGTCGGCTCATCGGCGATCAGCAGGTCGGGTCCGTTGGCCAGCGCCATGGCGATCATCACCCGCTGCCGCTGCCCGCCCGAAAGCTGGTGCGGATAGGCGGAAAGGCGGCTTTCGGGGTCGCGGATGCCGACCTTGTTGAGCAGATCGAGAATGCGCTCGCGCGCCTTGTCGCCGGTCAGCCCCTGGTGCAGCGCAAGGCTCTCACCCAGCTGCTTTTCCAGCGTATGCAACGGGTTGAGCGAGGTCATCGGCTCCTGGAAGATGAAGCTGATGTCATTGCCGCGCACTTTGCGGAGGCGTTTGAGATCGGCGCCGATCATCTCCTGATCGTTGTAGCGCACCGACCCCTCGACATGTGCCGCGTCCCCAAGCAGCGAAACGGTCGAGAGCGCGGTGACCGACTTGCCGGAGCCAGACTCGCCCACCAGCGCCACGGTCTCGCCGCGCGGGATGTCGAAGCTAACGCCTTTGACAGCAAGGCTGCGCTTGCCGTCTTGGGTGAAGCTGACCTTCAGGTCGCGGACCTCGAGGATATTGTCGCTCATGAGAAGGTCTTTCTGGGGTCAAACGCGTCGCGCACGCCTTCGAAGATGAAGACCAGCAGCGACAGCATCAGGGCGAAGACGGTGAAGGCGGTGAAGGCCAGCCACGGTGCCTGCAGGTTCTGCTTGGCCTGCAGCGTCAGCTCGCCCAGCGACGGTGCCGAGGAGGGCAGGCCGAAGCCGAGGAAGTCGAGCCCGGCGAGGGTGCTGATCGTGCCGGTGACGATGAAGGGCAGCATGGTCAGCGTCGCCACCATGGCGTTGGGCAGCATGTGGCGGAACATGATGGTCCAGTTGCTGACCCCCAGCGCCTTAGCGGCGCGCACATATTCCAGGTTGCGCGCGCGCAGGAACTCGGCGCGCACCACGCCCACCAGCGCGGTCCAGCCGAAGAGCACGGTGAGAAACACCAATAGCCAGAAACTTCGGCCCAGAATGGCGAACAGGATGATGATCACGTAAAGCGATGGCGTCGCCGACCATATCTCGATCAGCCGCTGGAAGATGAGGTCGAGCCAGCCGCCAAAGAAGCCCTGCAGCGCCCCCGCGATGACCCCGATGATCGACGAGACCACGGTGACCACCAGCGTAAACAGGATCGACAGGCGGAAGCCATAGATCACCCGCGCCAGCACGTCGCGTTTGGTATCGTCGGTGCCCAGCAGGTTCTGCCCGTTCGGGGGCAGGGGGGCTGCGCCGGGGCGGTCGACGGGAGTGTTGAACGTGTAGGGGATCGGCGGCCAGATGCTCCAGCCCTTGACGAAATCGCCCTCGGGCGTGCCGCCGCCGTCGACTGTTTCGATCAGCCCCTCGGGGTCGTCGAAACATTCCTCCAGTCCGCCGGTGCGGATGAGGCACTGCACCTCGGGATCGCGATAGGCAGCCTCGGTGCGGAAGTCGCCGCCAAAGGCCGTCTCGGGATAGAAGTTGAAGATCGGCATGCGCAGATCGCCGCGATAGCTGACGAGGATCGGCTTGTCGTTGGCGATGAACTCGGCGAACAGCGACAGGCCGAACAGCAGGATGAAAATCCACAGCGACCAGAAGGCGCGGCGGTTGCGCTTGAAGTTGCGCCAGCGCCGCTGGTTCAGCGGCGACAGGGCAAAGCGGCCGGGTTTCGGCTGCGGCGCCACAGGCGCGGCGGGCTCGGGCTGCGGGCGGATGCCGTTCGCGTCGGGCAGGCGGGGATCGGGCTCAAAGCTCATCTCAGCCCTCCCGCTTTTCGAAGTCGATGCGCGGATCGACAAGAACGTACATCATGTCCGAGATGATCCCGACAACGAGACCGATGAGGCCGAAGATGAAGAGCGTGCCGAAGATCACCGGGTAATCCCGCGCCACCGCTGCCTCGAAGCCGAGCCGCCCAAGCCCGTCGAGCGAGAAGATGGTCTCGATGATCAGCGAGCCCGAGAAGAAGACGCCGATGAACACCGCCGGGAAGCCCGCGATGACGATCAGCATGGCGTTGCGGAAGATATGGCCATAGAGCACGCGGCTCTCGGTCAGACCCTTGGCGCGGGCGGTCATCACGTAGTGCTTCTTGATCTCGTCGAGGAAGGAGTTCTTGGTCAGCAGTGTCAGCGTGGCAAAGGCCGAGATCGTCGAGGCGATCACCGGCAGCGCGATGTGCCAGAAGTAATCGGCGATCTTCATCGGCCAACTCATCATCTCCCAATTGTCCGAGGTCAGCCCCCGCAGCGGGAAGATCTGCCAGAACGAGCCGCCCGCAAAAAGCACGAGCAGCAGGATCGCGAACAGGAACCCGGGAATGGCGTAGGCCACGATGATCACGCCGGAGGTCCATGTGTCAAAGCTGCTGCCGTCCTTGACCGCCTTGCGGATGCCGAGCGGGATCGAGACGATATAGGCGATGATCGTCGACCAGAGCCCGAGCGAGATCGACACCGGCATTTTCTCCAGCACCAGATCGATCACCGAGATCGAGCGGAAGTAGCTCTCGCCGAAGTCGAGCCGCATGTAGTTCCACATCATGTCGAGGAAGCGCTGCAGCGGCGGCTTGTCGAAGCCGAACTCCTTTTCGAGGCTCTCGATGAATTCCGGCGGCAGGCCGCGGGCGCCAACGTATTTCTCGTTGCCGCCGCCGCCCATGCCAGCGCCCATGTCGTTCATGCCGGTGTCGGGCGCGCCGCCATTGCCGCCCGAGAAGCCGCCGAAGACATCGCCCTGACCTTCGATCTGGGCGATGATCTGTTCGATCGGGCCGCCGGGCACAAATTGCACCAGCGCAAAGTTGATGATCATGATCCCCAGCAGCGTGGGGATGATGAGCAGTAGTCGGCGAAGAATATAGGCGCCCATATCAGTTCAGCACGCCGGCCTCTTTGAGGGCCTTTTCCTTGTCGGGGTTCACCCACCACAGGCTGAGATAGCCCAGATCGTAGGGCGGGATGGTCTCGGGATGTTCATACATGTCGTAATAGGCGACCCAATAGTCCGCGATATAGCCGTCTGGCACGATGAAGAACTCGTAGCGCAGCGCGCGGTCGAGCGCCATCAGCGCCACGTCGGTTTCTTCCTGACTGCCGGCCTCGAAGCTGGCGGCGATGATCGCATCGACCAGCGGGCTGGCAAGGCCTGCGGGGTTGAACAGCGAGAACTCGGCCTCGCGCGAGCCATACATCTGGCTCAGCCCGCCACCCGTCGACAGGAAGGCGCCATAGCGGCTCGAATAGATCATGTCGTAATCGCGCTCGCGCTGGCGCAGCGTGTATTGCGACGGATCGACCTTCTCGTAGCTGGCGTTGACGCCGATCGCGCGCAGGTTCTGCACATAGGTCTCGTGCATCGCTTCGACCGAGCTTTCGATGTTCGACGGGATGATCATCGCAAGATCGAGCGTCTTGCCCGCTTCGTTGCGCGCCAGCCCGTCCTCACCCACGGTCCAGCCCGCCTCCTGCAGCAGGCGCGTCGCCTCGCGGCGGGTGCGGCGGCTGATCAGATCCTCTGGGTCGCTCTCGTGCATCGTCCACACGTCGGTGGTGTAGAGATCCTCGGGCACCACGTCGCCGAGCGATTGCAGGAACTCAAGCTCCTTGCCTTCGGGCAGGCCCTTGGCCTCGACCGGCGTGCCCTCGACGAAGGACGAGCGCGGGCTGTAGAGCCCGTAGCGCAGGCTCTCGTTGGTCCATTCGAAGTTGAACGCCAGCGAGATCGCTTCGCGCACGTTCTTGTCCTTGAGCTGCGGCTTGGCGAGGTTGAAGACGAACCCGGTGGGGTTGGGCGGGCTGCCGTCGGCGATCTCTTCCTTCTTCACCGTGCCCTGCTGGATGCGCGGGAAATCATAGGCGGTGGCCCAGAGACGCGGATCGCTTTCCACCCGGAAGGTATACTCGCCCGCCTTGAACGCCTCGAAAGACGCGGTCTGGTCTGCGAAATATTCCACGCGCACCGTGCCGTAGTTGTGCCGACCCTTGTTGAAGGGGATGTCCTTGCCCCAGTAATCGTCGCGCAGCTTGTAGACGATGCGGCGGTTCACCTCGTAGCTGTCGAGCTTATAGGGACCAGAGCCGACGGCGACTTCCATACGCGGCTCGTCAAGGCGACGCTTCTCCGGGTCTTCCTCGAACCAAGCCTTTTTGAATACCGGTGTGGCACCCACGGTCTCGATCCGCGAACGCTTGGTCAACTCGGTGTTGAAAGTGAATTTCACCGTGCGCTCGTCCAGCGCCTCGGCGTCTGTCACCATCTCGCCCACGGCGGCGGCATAAGACGGCAGGCCCTGCGTGATGAAAAGCTTGTGGGAATAGACCACGTCCTCGGCGGTGACCGGCGTGCCGTCCCAGAATTTCGCCTCGGGCCGGATGTGGAAGATCACCCACGATTTGTCCTCGGGGTATTCGAGGCTCTCTGCGAGCAGGCCGTAATACTGGCCGACGGAATCCTCGGCGCTTTCGATCAGGCTGTCATATTGCAGTGTGGTCAGCGCGCCCGCGCGGCCCTTGCGAGAGTAGGGGTTCATGCTGTCGAAGGTGCCCGAGGCTCCAAGCACGATCTCGCCGCCCTTGGGGGCGTCGGCATTGGCAAAATCGAAATGGTCGAAATCGGCCGGGTAGTCGAGATTGCCGAAGTAGGAATAGCCGTGGGAGGTGATGATCTGCTGATCGGATGCCTCGCTGGTGGCGGCGGCTTCGACCTTCTCGGGGCTGGCCTCCTGCGCCCAGCCGGCTTGGGCGGCAAGGGCAATCCCCAGCGCGGTCAGCGCGCCAAGAAGGGGGCGGAAGGCGGTCGGATCGAGGCTGCGTGTGGCGGCCGCGGCAGGGCGCGTCGTCCGGATCATGAGGTCTCCCCTGTTCTGTGCGACATGAGATGTGTCGCTTGATGTAAGCTAAGGGTCTGGTGTGACCACATTCAAGCCGAACTTGCTGGAGTTTACGTGAGCGCCCGCGATTTCGGCGCGAGGGTGCCTGTGGGTTCGCACAGGTCCGCGCTCATCTGCCTCTTCCTCTTGGCGAAAATATCCCGGGGGAGGCCGCGCAGCGGCCGGGGGCAGAGCCCCCTCTGGCCTGGGCAGGCGGGAAAAACGAAAAAGGCCACGGCGCGCTGCCGTGGCCTTTGAAATTCAGCGTGTTTCAGCGTGGCTGTCCGGCTCAGCCGCCCAGCGAGTCCAGATAGGCGATCAGGTTCACCCGGTCCTCTGCGCTCTTCAGGCCAGCGAAGGACATCGCGGTGCCGGGCGCCACACCCTTAGGGTTCTCGAGGAAGTGGAACAGGTTCTCGGGGGTCCAGACCTCACCGACCTGCTCAAGCGCGCCGGAGTAGCTGAAGCCGTCCACCGCGTCGATCTCGCGGCCCACGACGCCGTCCAGATGCGGGCCGGTGGCGTTGCTGCCATCGATCTTGTGGCAGGCGCGGCATTTGCCGAAGACCCGCTCGCCTTTGCCTGCGTCCGCCGAGGCCATGAGCGTCTCGAAGTCGACCTCTTCCTCTGCGCCGCCGCCGCCGCTCTCTTCGACCTCGATCACATAGGAGGCGACTTCCTCGCCGTGGCTGCCGCCGACGTGGTACAGGCTTTCGCCGACCCATCCGCCGAGCAGAAAGATCAGGAACGTGCCGCAGACGCCGCCCACTATCTTGGTCAAGGTCATGGTATCAAACATGTCTCGCGTGTCCTCCCCAGGTCCGGGCGTCGAAAGATAACCGTCGCAAAGTGGTCTACGGCTTCCCTTGGCCTCTGGCAAGGTATAGTAGCCGCGACCAAATGCCCACAAGGCTCAAGTGTTTCTAAAACGACGCGAGACTGACATGACCAACCGCATTGCCTTCCAGGGAGAGCTTGGCGCCTATTCGCATCAGGCCTGCCGCGACGCCCGTCCGGACATGGAGGCACTGCCGTGCCGCACCTTCGAAGACGCCATCGAGGCGGTGCGCAGCGGCGAGGCGGATCTGGCCATGCTGCCGGTCGAGAACTCCACCTACGGGCGGGTTGCCGACATCCATTCGCTGCTGCCGCATTCGGGTCTGCACATCATCGACGAAGCCTTTGTGCGGGTGCATATCAACCTTCTGGCCATGCCCGGCACGCCGCTGGAGAAGGTCGAGAAGGCGATGAGCCACACGGTGCTGCTGGGTCAGTGCCGCAGCTTCCTCAGCGAGCATGGCATCAAGCGGCTGACCGGTGCCGACACCGCGGGCTCGGCGCGGCAGGTGGCCGAGATGGGCAAGCCCGAGATCGCCGCGCTCGCCTCGGAACTGGCGGGCGAAATCTACGGTCTCGACGTTCTGGCGCGCCATATCGAGGACCAGAGCAACAACACCACCCGCTTTTTGGTGATGTCGCCGCAAGCGAATCACGCGCCTCGGGGCGATCATGGGATGATCACCACCTTCGTGTTCCAAGTGCGCAACATTCCCGCCGCGCTCTACAAGGCGATGGGCGGTTTCGCCACCAATGGCGTCAACATGACCAAGCTCGAAAGCTACATGGTTGGCGGCTCGTTCACCGCCACGCAGTTCTACGCGGATATCGAGGGGCATCCCGATGATCCGGCGGTGCAGCGGGCGCTGGATGAGCTGGATTATTTCACAGAAAACGTCGAGATCCTCGGGGTCTACCCGCGCGATCCGCGGCGCGACTGAGGCTGGCCGGATCCGCAGCATCCGGGGCAGGGAGACAGGCAGGGAGACCCCATGGAAGACACTCACGACGACAAGATCCTCGCGCGCGCCTCGGCGACCATGCCGCGGCGGCTGATCGGCGTCGGCACGCTGGCCGGGCTGGGCTTGCTGTTGATTTATCTCGCGGTGACGCAGCCTCCGGCGGCGGTGATCTGGCTGGTGTTCCTGATCGTGCTCGGTGTCGCGGCCCTGTGGGTGGCGCAGATCATGTGGCGGGTCACTTCGCGCGAGCTGCTGCTGACCGAAGAGGCGCTGACCGACAGTTCCGGCGCGGTGATCGCGCGGATCGAAAACGTCGCCAAGGTCGACCGCGGTGCCTTTGCGATGAAACCGTCGAATGGCTTTGCCCTCACGCTGAAAGAGGCGGGTCAGCGCGCATGGCTGCCGGGCCTCTGGTGGCGCACCGGCAAGCGGGTCGCGGTGGGCGGCGTTACCGCTGCGCGCGACACCAAGCCCATGGCCGATATCCTCTCGGTGATGATCATGCGCCGCGAGGGAGAGCTCCCTCCCGAGGTCTAAGCCCTGAGGCGCAGGTTTAGGGCAGGTTCAAGATTGAGGCCGCGGCACCTGCCGCGGCCTTTTTTCTGTCTGGACTGCCGCGGTTCGAAGTCAGGAGCGCGGGCAGGACACCGGCGCTCCCGCGGTCTTTGCAAAGCGAAACGCCCGCCGCGTGATGCGGCGGGCGTTCCCATGGGTGAGGGTGGGGTAGGCGGGCCTTAGGAGTCGAGGCCCGACGTCGGTTCGTTGTTGTAAGAGCCATCCGAGTTGTCGCAGTCGGTGGCGTTCTCTGCATTGTTGTTGCACAGCGATCCGCCCGGAGCGTCCTGATCGCCATTGCCCCAACCGTTGTTCTCGCCTTCTTCACCGGCAAAGAGAAGCTGCGGCGCATAGCGCGGCTGGGTGAAGCTGTAGGCGCGGATGGTGAAGGCATCGAGGCCGACCCGGAATAGCGGGTAATAGTCGTCCCATGTCTCGACGATGATCACCTGCGCGCCATCGGCCAGCACCGGAAGCCGGTCGCTATAGTCCTGCACGTCCGAGTCGGTCAGCGGCTCGGGGTCGCCGCGCGCCTCGGACCATTCGACCGAGTATTTGCTGTTGGCCGACTTGTAGCTCACCACGGTGATCCGCAGGTCGGTCGGATAGGTGTCCTCGGTCGAGATCTCCGACACCTGCTCTTCGGAATAGGTGCCGTCGCCAGTGCGGGTCAGCACCTTGAGCAGGTTGTAGCTGTTGTCGATGTAGGTCGCGTCGACCTCGTCCGTCTCGCGCGACAACATGTCGCCGATCACGTAGTTGGCCTTTTGGTTCACACCCTGCTGGCGGAACACGTCGAAATACACCCAGCAGCCGGTGAAGATCAGCACCAGTGCCGGCAGCACGATCATCGCCTCGAGGGTCACATAGCCATCGTTGCGGAGGGCAAATCGCGACAGATGCGGCAGGCGCTTGAAGATCAAATTCTTGATGGTCATGACATCGCTCCTCACATCGGCTCGTGCACGAATGCCGAGGTGGCCACCAGTGCGGTGTAGCCTTCGTCATCCTTGTGCATGTGACCGGCCAACATGCCGGCGGGGCTGATCGGGCGGTACTTGTAGCAGGCGCGCAGCAACATGGTCTCATGCGTGCCGCCGTTTACGAAGTTGCGCTGCGGAGTCACGGACAGCGTCGTGTCGACGCAATCGGCGCTCATCGGCGGAGCTTCCCACTCGCGCATATCAAGACCGATCATCTCCAGCTGCAGCGTATCGGCGCAGTCGGGCAGGATCGGCGCGCGGGTGCAGATCATCTCTTTGATCTCGTCCGAGGTATACTGCTCACCGGTGCCGATCTTCACCTCACGCACGGCCTGATCGAGCGCGCGGTCCAGCGTGGTCTGGCGCATGGTCGCCGTGCCAAGCTCGACGCTGGCCACCGCCAGTCCGAGGAAGAAGGGTGTCCAGAGGGCGAAGGGTACGAGCATCGAGCCGGACTCATCGCTGCGGAAGCGCCGCAGGGCAGTTTTCACAGAGCCGATCATTGGGTCAGCCTCAGCTGGTTGAGCGTATGCGCGATGGTCGAGAAGGCCTCGGCGATCTCCACCCCTTCGACGCGGAAGAAATGCGAGGGCGAGGAGGCGCAGCTTTCCATGACGTCGGCGCCGTGGTCTTCGACCTCGAAGCCGATGGACCAGATGATGACGCCCTTTTCCTTGGCGGCGGTGCAGATGTTGTCGAGCAGCCGGTCGCCGGTGTCGGCGTCATACTTCTGGTAATAGAAATTGCCGCGCTGGTAGGAATCCACGTTCCGGTAGAGGTAGTACCAGAGATTGTACTTGTTCCAGTGAACGTATTCGGATTCCGAGTTGTAATACCCGTCGCGGATGCGGAACGAGCGGTCGTGCTGGCCGTCGGTCATCAGAACCACGGTCTTCAACACATCGCTGTCGTCATAGGCGACCGGGCGGCCCGAAAAGACCGTATCGACCTCGCCGTCGCTAATCAGCCCGTCGGTGATGTCCTGGCTCGACGGATCAAGCAGCGCCGCGCCCCATTTCATCCCGAGAAAGATCGAAGTGCCCGCGCGCGGGGTCAGCTTGTTGATCTGCCTCTTAAGCGCACTGGCATCTTGGCTGAACGGGGTGATCCGCTCGTAGTCGTAGCGCGGGCAGACCGTGTCGGTCAGCGAGTTCTGGCCCGAATAGTTCCACTGAAAGTGCTGCATCTGGTCGTAGGTGATGCTGCGGTCGATCTCGGTGGTTTCGAAGGCATCCTCGGAGAACTCGAGGCAGTGCGAATAGCCATGCTTCCAGTTCACCGGCAGATAGCTCAGGATCTCGGGGCCGGCGTTGACCTGCTCGGAGTAGGGGACCAGCGAGATCGACACGAGGTCCTCGCTGCCGTCCGCCAGCAGCGTGTCGACGAAATCGCCCGCTGCGTCCTTCAGGTTGTCCATCTTGCTGTTGCTTTCCATCGAGCCCGAGATGTCGACCACAAGCGACACTTCGACCTTGTTGAAACGCTCGCTGGCCTGCGCATGGCCCGAGGCCTGCGTTTCGGCGATGCCCAAAAGCTTGAGGAACTGCGAGGGCATATCCACATGCCCGTCGGCGGTCACCGTCTTGTAGTTGAGACCCTCGTCGACGTCGGAGGATACCAGCGCGTCGGCAAGGCCCATCTTGGCCATGTAATCGGCAACCACACCCTCGGCATCCAGCGTCTGGTCGAGATCGGCTGCGGCGAGAACGGCGCGGTCGAGGGTGTTCTGAACTTTCGTTCGGTTTAGCTCGGCATAAATCATGTCGACGCCAATGCCGCCGAACACCATCATCACCAGCGACATCGCCAAGGCCATATAGGCCAAGCTGCCGTTTTCGTCACGGAGGAACCCCGCCGTGCTGCGCTTCAGCGCGGCAACAGGGTTCCTGCACCGCCCGGCACGCGCCCGGCGGAAAGCAGTCTGCTTTTCCATGCTTCAATACCCTCGTTATGACCGCTGCAAATACAGGGCCGTTCGTACTCACCACACAATGTTGGAATGTATTTCGCTCCATGATGGCTAAAATGCGGCGCGTCTTGCGGCAAAAGTGGGACTTACCCTGTGGAGTCGGGGACAAAGCGAAAGCGCGCGCTATTTCCAGTTCCAAAGCGAGAACAATCGCTTGGTTGAGGGTTATCAGACGGTTTCGCGAGGAGGCGAAATCGTTCAGAAAGAAGAGGTGGCACATCGGGCTGTTTCAGCGCCCAGATTGCGCCACGCGGCTGGGAACGCCCCCGGCGTGCCCCAGCCAGATGCCATTGGTCAGGAGGAGAACCGATGAACGTCTTGCCATCCAACGAGCCGACATTCCGCCAGAGCGTGGATTTGATGTTCAACCGCGCCGTGGCGCTGATGGATTTGCCGCCCGGTCTTGAGGAGAAGATCCGGGTCTGCAACGCCACCTACACGGTCCGCTTCGGCGTCCGCCTGCGCGGTAAGATCGAGACCTTCACCGGCTACCGATCGGTACACTCGGAACATATGGAGCCGGTGAAGGGCGGCATCCGCTACGCCATCGCGGTCGATCAGGACGAGGTCGAGGCGCTGGCGGCGCTGATGACCTACAAATGCGCGCTGGTCGAGGCCCCTTTCGGCGGCTCAAAGGGCGGGCTGCGGATTGACCCGACGCAATACGAAGAGCATGAGCTCGAACTGATCACCCGCCGCTTTGCCTATGAGCTCTGCAAGCGCGACCTGATCCATCCCAGCCAGAACGTGCCCGCGCCCGACATGGGAACCGGCGAGCGCGAGATGGCGTGGATCGCCGATCAATACGCCCGGATGAACACCACGGACATCAACTCGCGCGCCTGCGTCACTGGCAAGCCGCTCAACGCAGGCGGCATCGCGGGCCGGGTCGAGGCCACTGGGCGCGGCGTGCAATATGCGCTGCGCGAGTTCTTCCGCCATCCCGAGGATGTGGCGGCGGCGGGTCTCTCGGGCAGTCTCGGGGGGAAGCGGGTGATTGTGCAGGGCCTCGGCAACGTCGGCTCGCACGCGGCGCGGTTCCTGTCGCAAGAGGATGGCGCCATCGTCACCGGCATCATCGAACGCGACGGCGCGCTTTACAATGCCGAGGGGCTCGACGTCGATGCGGTGAAGGACTGGATGCAGCGCCACGGCGGGCTGGCGGAATTTCCTGATGCGACCCATACCGCCGATGGCGGCGCGGTGCTGACTGAGGATTGCGACATCCTCATCCCCGCCGCGCTGGAGGGGGTGATCAATCTCACCAACGCCCACGCCATCAAGGCGCGGCTGATCATCGAGGCGGCGAATGGCCCGATCACCGCCGGCGCCGATGACATCCTGCGCACGCGGGGTGTGGTGATCATCCCCGATCTTTTCGCCAATGCGGGCGGCGTCACCGTCTCCTATTTCGAATGGGTGAAGAACCTCAGCCACATCCGCTTCGGCCGGATGCAGCGCCGTCAGGAAGAGGCGCGGCACCAGCTTGTGGTCGATGAGCTTGAACGGCTCGACACCGCGCTTGGGGAGACCTGGAACCTCGATCCGGCGTTCAAGGCGCGCTACCTGCGCGGCGCCGACGAGCTTGAGCTGGTGCGCTCGGGCCTCGATGACACGATGCGCACGGCCTACCAGTCGATGCGCGAGATCTGGCACGGGCGCGACGATGTCACCGATCTGCGCACCGCAGGCTTCATCGTCGCCATCGACCGCGTCGCCAAAAGCTACAGGGCCAAGGGACTCTAGGCGCCGGATCCGGCCCGCACGCTCCCTGCTTTCATTGTTCCCAAAATACGCCGGGGGGTTCGGGGGCAGCGCCCCCGGCCTTTTACCTCAGCCAGCGGTGCATCACGTCGTTGCCCAGCACCCGCGTTTCCACCAGCCGGAAGCGCGGCGCTTCGGCTAGCGTGTCGACGCCCATCGCGCCGATGCCCGGCCGCCCTTCGGCGCCAAGCGCCATACCGGCGGTGAACCCGACCAGCTCATCGACCATGTCAGCAGCCAGCAGCGACGCGGCAAGCTGACCGCCGCCCTCGCAGAACACGCGCGTCAGCCCCTTGGCGCCAAGCGCGGACAGCAGCGCATTCGGCTCGAGCCGCCCGGCGGCGACGCGGCTTTGTAGCAAGGTCGCGCCGCAGCTATTCCAGGCGCGGCGGGTTTCCGTTGCCGCCTCGGAGCCATGCACGATCCACACCGGCACCTCGCGCGCGGTCGAGGCGAGACGGCTCATCAGCGGCACGTCGATCAGCCGCGAGGCGATCACCCGCACCGGCTGCTGCACTTCGCCCCAGCCTCGCACGGTTAGGTCGGGATCGTCAGAGCGCGCGGTGCCTGCGCCGACCATCACCGCGTCATGGCTGGCGCGCAGCCCATGCACGGCGCGCCGCGCCTCGGGGCCGGTGATCCAGCGGCTCTCGCCGGTGGCGGTGGCGATGCGCCCGTCAAAACTGCTCGCCAGTTTCAGCGTGACCCAGGGGCGGCCCTGTTCGGTCTTGAGGAAAAAGCCCGCGTGGTCATGCGCCGCCTCTGCGGCCATGACGCCCGTGGTGACCTCAATCCCCGCCCGGCGCAGCATCTCAAATCCAGCCCCCGCGACGCGCGGATCGCTGTCGGCCAGCGGTGCGACGACCCGCGCCACGCCCGCGGCGATCAGCGCCGAGGCGCAGGGCGGGGTCTTGCCATGGTGGGAACAGGGTTCGAGCGTGACATAGGCGGTGGCGCCTTTGGCGAGAGGCCCGGCATCACCCAGCGCCATGGCCTCGGCATGGGGCCGACCGCCGGGCTGGGTCCAGCCGCGCCCGACCACACGGCCCTCGCGCACCAGCACGCAGCCGACCGCCGGATTGGGCCAGCACTTGCCCATTCCCCGCCGCCCGAGGCGCAGGGCATGGGCCATGTGTCGGGCGTCGTCGGTCACCTGCGCGCTCTCACCCTTGCGCTGTTCACTTGTCAGACGCGGCGCCGGGGCGCAGTTCGCTGACGAATTTGTCGAAATCGTCCGCAGCCTGGAAGTTCTTGTAGACGCTGGCAAAGCGCACATAGGCCACGGTGTCGATCCGGGCCAGCGTTTCCATCACGATCTCGCCGATCTGCTTGGACTGGATGTCGGTCTCGCCAAGGCTTTCGAGGCGGCGCACCACACCCGAGATCATCTGATCGACGCGCTCGGGCTCGATCGGGCGTTTCTGCAGGGCGATGCGGATCGAGCGCTCGAGCTTGTCGCGGTCGAAATCTTCGCGTCGGCCATTGGATTTGATCACCACGAGGTCGCGCAGCTGCACTCGCTCGTAGGTGGTGAACCGTCCGCCGCAGGCCGGGCAAAAGCGCCGCCGGCGGATCGAGACGTGATCCTCAGCAGGGCGCGAGTCCTTCACCTGGGTGTCGATATTTCCACAAAACGGGCAGCGCATCGCAGTCCCCCATCACTTCGTTCCGCCGTAGGTATGAGGTTATCCCCCATTTATCCACAGCCACTATAGGGGAGCGCCCAGAAATTGGGTAGAGGTCAATTTCACCCGCAAGATGAAGGGCGTGGAAAAAGCGGTTTCCGTGGGGAAAATGCCGCGAAAACGTTCTGCAGAAGTAAAATCCGCCGCTGCCGGGACGCTTTCGGAGCGATTTTTCACGGCCCCATATGGGCGATCACCTCGCGCCGGTGCGGCCGCTCGCGGTGCTCGAACACATAGATGCCCTGCCATTTCCCCAGCCCGAGCCGCCCATCGCTCACCGGGATCGACAGCGACACGGGCATCATCGCGGCCTTGATATGCGCGGGCATGTCGTCGGGCCCCTCGTAGGTATGCGTCAGATACTGCATCGAAGGATCAGTGCTGGGCGGGACGAGGCGGTGGAAATAGGCGGTGAGGTCGCTGCGCACCTCGGGGTCGGCATTCTCTTGGATCAGCAGCGAGGCCGAGGTGTGCCGGATAAAGAGGGTCAGCAGTCCGGTGCCATGCACCCACGCGGCGACGTCGCGGGTGAATTCATAGAGGCCCTGACCGCTCGTCTGGATGGTAAAACTTGTCTGCATGGCGCTCCCCTCTGCTTGGGCGGCCGCCCGATCGCACCCGAGCGCACCCGATCAGACTGGGCCGGGCGCTTCTTGCCTAGCAAGTGGTGCCTATCATGGCTAGCGCGGGGAAGGTGGTTATGCGGAAATGGGTCCGATCAAACGGTGTCAGCGACGCAACGCACCTGCGGCAGGTCATCATTGCCACCGAAGAGGAGCGGCGTGCCATCGTCGGCCACCGCGGGCATGGACCCCACCTGTTTCAGCTGCGCCTTGCAGGCGGCCAGTTCGTTCGGAGCAACTTCGATCTCGATCACCGTGGGGCCGTCGGAGGACAGCGCCTCGTTTGCGGCATAGGCGGCAACGGCACTGCAGATAGCGGCGGCGGTCAGCACGGCGAGGCGGGTCATCGTAAGTCTCCTTGACTGGTCAACAAGTAAAGGCTGCTCGGCAATAAAACGCCGACATCGGCAAATCGTTCCACCGGGCGGTTTCCCGGCAGCCTCGGGTCGCCGTTCGGGTGCCGCGTGATCTTGCGCCAGCGGTTCCTCAAGGCGGGCGGCCACAGCACCGGCGTTCATGGGCGCGGCGGTGAAACGCCCTAGCTTGCCGATCAGCCCGCCGGGCGCCCCAGCCGGTCTGAACGCACCGCGAGCCCGCCGGCACTTTGAGTGTGAGACGAAATTGCTAAGGGAGGATTAATCATGACGCGCAAGACCCTCTTCATCACCGGTGCCTCCTCGGGCATCGGCGCCGAAACCGCCCGCGCGGCGGTCGAGAATGGCTGGAACGTCGGGCTTTTCGCGCGCTCGGCTGACAAATTGGCAGATCTCGAAAAAGAGCTCGGCGCATATGCGTTGGCGCTGCCTGGCGATGCTTCCTCACTGGAGGAGCAGACCGAGGCGATGGCTAAGCTTGCCGAACATTTCGGGGACGTGAACGCGGCCTTCGCCAATGCGGGCATGGGGCTGTCTCAGTCAGGCACGCGCAAGGGCGACCCCGAGGAGTGGGAGCTGCTGGTGCGGCTCAACGTGCTGGGTGTGCTGTGGACCGCCAAGGCCGCCTCTGCCTATTTCGTGAAGAATCGGGGGCACCTTCTACTGACCGGCTCGGCGGCGGGGCGCACGCATATCAAAGGCTCTGTATACGGTGCGAGCAAATGGTTCGTGCATGGCTACGGCGGCAATCTCGCCGAGGAGTTCCGCGAGTGGGGCGCGCGGGTGACGGTTATCGCGCCGGGCATGGTCGACACGCCGTTCTTTGACGAGGGCAAGCCGGACAAGCTAAAGCCCGAGGACATCGCGCGTTCGGTCATCTTCGCGATGAATGCGGACCCGCGCGCCGACGTGCGCGAGGTCTTTGTGATGCCGGTGAACTGAGGGTAAACTGACGGCGATCTGGCGCGGATATGCCGCCCTAAGCGATGCCGCCGCAGCGCCCGCCGAACGGGCGGTGCGGTCACAGCAGCCGGTCCGCTCCGGCGCAAGGCCTCACGCAAGGCTTTACAATAACCGGCCAAGCCGCTCAGGTGTGGGAAGTTTCCCTCACGTAGCGGACCTTTGCGAATGGCGATTACGGCAAGCATCTACCACCTGACGCATTACAAATACGACCGCCCGGTCAGCCTCGGGCCACAGATCATTCGCCTTCGCCCGGCGCCACACTCTCGCACGCGGGTCATCTCGCATTCGCTGCGGGTCTCGCCCTCGGCGCATTTCGTCAATCACCAGCAAGACCCTTACGGCAACTGGCTGGCGCGTTTCGTCTTTCCCGAGCCGGTGACCGAGTTCAAAATCGAGGTCGATCTGGTTGCCGATATGACGGTCTACAACCCGTTCGATTTCTTCGTCGACGAGAGCGCCGAAGCCTTTCCCTTCGAGTATTCGCAGGATTTCTCCGAAGACCTGTCGATCTACCGCACGCCCGAGCAGGCCGGTCCGCGCCTGCAGGCCTATCTCGACAAGATCGAAAAGAGCGCGCCGCGCACAGTGGATTTCCTCGTCGGGCTGAACGCGCGGCTGGAGCAGGACATCGGCTATATCGTCCGCATGGAGCCGGGGGTGCAGACCCCCGAGGAAACGCTCCAACTGGCCAAAGGCTCGTGCCGCGACACCTCGTGGCTGCTGGTGCAGATCCTGCGCCACCTCGGCTTCGCGGCGCGCTTCGTGTCGGGCTATCTGATCCAGCTGAAGCCCGATCTGGTCTCCCTCGACGGGCCTGCGGGCACCGATCACGACTTCACCGACCTGCATGCTTGGTGCGAGGTCTATATTCCCGGCGCGGGCTGGATCGGTCTCGATCCGACCTCGGGGCTGCTCACCGGCGAAAGCCACATCCCGCTTGCCGCCACGCCGCATTACCGCAATGCCGCTCCGATCGTCGGCGGATATTCCGCGCCGCCCGACACCCAGACCGAGTTCGCCTTCGACATGCAGGTGCATCGCATGGCCGAGCACCCGCGCATCACCAAACCCTTCTCCGACGAGGCGTGGCAGGCGCTCGACAAGCTGGGGCATGAGGTGGACGCTGAACTGCAGAAGCAGGACATGCGGCTGACCATGGGCGGCGAGCCCACCTTCGTGTCGATCGATGATTTCGAGAGCGCCGAGTGGAACACCGCCGCCGTCGGCCCGCAGAAACGCGGGCTTGCCGACACGCTGATCCGCCGCCTGCGCGAGCGTTTTGCGCCGGGTGGTTTTCTGCATTACGGGCAGGGCAAATGGTATCCGGGCGAGACGCTGCCGCGCTGGACCTTCTCGCTCTACTGGCGGCGCGATGGCAAGCCGGTGTGGAAGAACCCCGATCTGGTCGCACAGGAAAGCGCCACCGGCGCCGATGCCGAGAAAGCCGACGCCTATATGACGCGCTTTGCCGAGAACCTCGGGCTTGGAGGGGACTACGTGCATCCCGCTTATGAGGACCCGGTGGAGTGGATCCTCAAAGAAGCCGACCTTCCGATGAACGTCACGCCTGAGGATTCCAAGCTCAAGGATCCCGAGACCCGCGCCCGCATCGCCCGCGTCTTCAATCGAGGGCTCGACCGGCCCGCGGGATTCATCCTGCCGCTGCAGCGTTGGCAGTCGAAGGCGACGGGGCCCAAGTGGCGCTCGGAACATTGGAAGACCCGGCGCGGCCATCTTTTCCTGATCCCCGGCGACAGCCCCGTAGGCTTCCGCCTGCCGCTGGGCGCGCTGCCCTTCGTGCCGCCCTCGGCGTATCCTTATGTCTATCCCACCGATCCCAGCGTGCCGCAGACCGACCTGCCGGATTTCCACGCGGCGCAGGCCGACCGGCGCGCGCGGCTGATGGAAGAGCTGGAGCGCATCGCCGCCGAAGAGCGCGAGGCTGCTTCGATGCTGCCCGAGGTGACGCCCGAGCACAGCCAGCCGGTGTCTGAAGCGCGCGACGTGGGGCGGCGGCAGAAGATCATGGAGCAGGGCGTGGACCCGGCGGGCGGCGCCGTGCGCACCGCCATCGCCATCGAACCGCGCGACGGGCGGCTCTGCCTCTTCATGCCGCCGGTCGAGGATCTCGAAGATTATCTCGATCTTTTGGCCGCCGCCGAGGCGACCGCCGAAGATCTGGGCCTGCCGATCCATATCGAGGGCTATACCCCGCCGCATGATGCGCGGATGAATGTGATCCGCGTCGCACCCGATCCGGGCGTGATCGAGGTGAACATCCACCCCGCGCACAGCTGGGAGGACTGCAAGGAGATCACCAGCGCGGTCTATGAAGAGGCCCGTGAGTGCCGCCTTGGTGCCGACAAGTTCATGATCGACGGCAAGCACACCGGTACGGGCGGCGGCAACCACGTGGTGGTCGGCGGCGAGACACCGAACGACTCGCCCTTCCTGCGCCGCCCCGACCTGATGCGCTCGATGATCCTGCATTGGCTGCGGCATCCGTCGCTGAGCTATCTCTTCTCCGGCCTCTTCATCGGCCCGACCTCGCAGGCCCCGCGCATCGATGAGGCGCGGCATGACAGTCTTTACGAGCTGGAGATCGCGCTCGCGCATTTCCCAGCGCCGGGGCAGGGCGAGCCGCCGCTGCCGTGGCTCACCGACCGGCTGCTGCGCAACATGCTGATCGACGTGACCGGCAACACCCACCGGGCCGAGATCTGCATCGACAAGCTCTACTCCCCCGATGGTCCCACCGGACGCCTCGGTCTGGTGGAATTCCGCGGCTTCGAGATGCCGCCCGACGCCAAGATGAGCCTTGCGCAGCAGGTGCTCATCCGGGCGCTGCTGGCGCGGTTCTGGAAGTCGCCCATTCAGGGCAAACCGGTGCGCTGGGGCACCACGCTGCATGACCGTTTCATGCTGCCGCATTTCGTCTGGGAAGACTTCCTCGACGTGCTGCGCGACCTTGGCGATCACGGTTTCACCTTCCGTCCCGAATGGTACGAAGCGCAGCGCGAGTTCCGCTTCCCCTTCGCGGGCGAGGTCGACTACGAGGGCGTGCACCTAGAATTGCGGCAGGCGCTGGAGCCTTGGCATGTGCTGGGCGAGCGCGGCGCCATCGGCGGCACCGTGCGTTACACCGACAGTTCGGTCGAGCGCATGCAAGTGCAACTGACGGCGACCGAGCCGGGCCGCTACATCGTCGCCTGCAATGGGCGGCAGGTGCCAATGGCCGCCACGGGGGCCTCGGGCGTCAATGTGGGGGGCGTGCGCTTCAAGGCGTGGCAGCCCGCCGAGGCGCTGCACCCGACGCTGCCGGTGAACGCGCCGCTGACCTTCGACATCTTCGATACGTGGACCGGGCGGGCGCTGGGCGGCTGCCGCTATCACGTGGCGCATCCGGGCGGGCGCAATTACGACACCTTCCCGGTCAATACCAACGAGGCCGATGCACGCAGGCTTGCCCGGTTCGAGAAACTGGGGCACACGCCGGGCAGCTATTGGCCCGCGCCCGAGACGCCCCATCCGGAGTTCCCGATGACCCTCGATCTGCGCCGCCTGCCGGGGATCTGATGCCGTGGAGGCAAAGACGACACAGCCGCTGCCGGAACGGGTGGCGAAACTTCTGCAAGGCTACAGCCCGCCGCCGGGCGTGGCCGATGAGCTGTTGCGCCGCGACGGCTCGCTGCGGCCCGCGTGGCAGCCGCTGATCCGCCACCTCGCCGGGCAGAGCGCCGAGACACGCGCCCGCGCCTTTGCGCGCGGCGATCAGTATCTCGACGACACCGGCGTCTATTTCCGTCAGCACATTGGCGAGGGCTCGACCGAGCGCCGCTGGCCGCTGAGCCATGTGCCCGTGGTGATCTCATCCAGCGAATGGGAGAAGCTCTCGGAAGGCATCGTACAGCGCGCCGAACTGCTCGAGAAAGTGATGGCCGATCTCTACGGACCAGGGCAGCTGGTGAAAGACGGGCACCTTCCGGCGGACCTTGTGGCGCGCAATCCCGAGTGGCTGCGCCCGGTGGTGGGCATCCAGCCGCGCTCGGGGCATTTCCTGCATTTCCTCGCCTTCGAGATCGGCCGCTCGCCCGACGGCTCGTGGCTGGTGCTGGGCGACCGGACGCAGGCCCCCTCGGGCGCAGGCTTTGCGCTGGAGAACCGCATGGCGACGGGGCGGGTGTTTCACGACCTCTTTCCCAAGGCCAATGTAGAGCGGCTGGCGGGGTTTTTCCGCAGCTTCCGCGACGCGATGATCGACCTGCGCGCGAATGAGGGTGGCCGGGTCGCCATCCTCACACCGGGGCAGCACACAGACACCTACTACGAGCACGCCTATATCGCCCGCTACCTCGGTTTCATGCTGCTCGAATGCGAGGACATGGCGGTCAAGCAGGGGCAGCTCAAGGTGCGGACCGTGGCAGGCGACGAGCCGGTCTCGGTGCTGTGGCGGCGGCTCGATGCGCGTTTCGCCGACCCGCTGGAACTGGACGAAAGCTCGGCGCTCGGCACGCCCGGCATGGTCTCGGCGCTGCGCTCGGGCGCGATCACCATGGTCAATTGCCTCGGGTCCGGGGCGCTGGAGTCGCGCGCGCTCATGGCCTTCCTGCCGCGCATCTGCGAGGCGCTGACCGGCGCACCGCTGAAACTGCCCAACATTGCCACATGGTGGTGCGGACAATCGTCCGAGCGCGCCTATGTGCGCGACAACCTGCAGCGCATGATGATCGGCCCGGCCCAATCCACCAAGCTGCCCTTCGACATAGATGCAGGAACCGCGCTTGGCGGACAGTTCCGCTGCGGCGCCGATGGCTCGGTCTCGGAGTGGCTGGAGCGCGAGGGCGAGGGGCTGGTGGGCCAAGAGGCGGTGACGCTCTCGACCACGCCCGCGATGGTCGAGGGGCATCTGGTGCCGCGCCCGATGGTGGTGCGGGTGTTTGCCGCCCGCACGCCCGAGGGTTGGACGGTGATGCCCGGCGGCTACGCCCGCATCGGGCGCAGCGACGATCCGACCGCGCTGGCGATGCAGGCGGGCGGCTCGGTCGCCGATGTCTGGATCACCGCCGACGCCCCGGTCACCAGCGAGACGCTTGCGCCGCGCGACAAGGGGCCGTTCCTGCGCCGCCAGCCCGCGCAGCTGCCCGCGCGTGCCGCGGACAACCTTTACTGGCTGGGCCGCTACGTCGAGCGCGCCGAGATCGGTGTGCGCCAGATCCGCGCCTATCACCTGCGGCTCGAAGATTACGGGCCCGACGCGCTGCCGCTGGTCGAAAGCCTCGCCAAATTCCTCGCAGGCTTCGGGCTCGATCCGTCGGAAGAGCCGGTTCCGCCGGGCCTGCTGCAGCTCTTTGACGTCTCGCGCGGCTGCGCCTCTAAGGTGCGCGACCGTTTCTCCACCGACGGCTGGAACGCGCTGTCCGATCTGGCCGCCACCGCGCGCGAGGTCGCCGAAGGCTGCCACCCCGGCGACGATGCCGCCCGCGCCATGAGCCTGCTGCTGCGGCGCATCGCGGGCTTCTCGGGTCTGGTGCACGAAAACATGTTCCGCTTCCTTGGCTGGCGCTTTCTCACCGCCGGGCGCGCGCTGGAACGTACGGATCAGATGGCGGCCTTCCTTGCCACATTCACCGATGCGAAAGCCCCGCAGGGCGGGCTCGATCTGACGGTCGAAGTGGGCGACAGCGTGATGACCCACCGCCGCCGCTATTCGGTCGAGACCTCGCGCGAGACGGTGATCGACCTGCTTGCGCTGGACGCGGGCAACCCGCGTTCGATGTTGTTCCAGATGGATGTGCTTCTGGCCGAGGAAGAGCGCATACGCGCCGCCAGCGGACATCAGATGGAAGAGGCGGGGCGGCGCATCCTGATGCTGCGCACCGCGCTTGCGGTGGCGGAACCGGCAGAGATCACCCCGGCTCGGCTGCGCGGCTTCCGCAGCGATCTGGCGGCGATCTCGCACGCGCTGACGGCGCAATACCTCAGCTGACACCCCAGCCAACGGAGGCGCGGCATGTCTCAGACCTACGATATCTCGCTGAAGATCACCTACGAATACGCGAGCCCTGCCGGTGCCAGCCGGACGCTGCTGCGCATGCTGCCGCGCGATCTGCCGGGCCAGCAGCTGATCTCGGGCCGGGTCAGCGCCACGCCCGCGCCAAACTGGCGTCGCGACGGGATGGATTTCTTCGGCAATCCCACCTGCGAGATGGCCCACGACATGCGCCTGAGCGTGATCACCTTTGCCTTCGCGGGCCGGGTGCGCCGGGCGCGGCCCATCGCCGGGCTCGATCTGTCGGGCAGCTGGCAGGCGCTGGCGCAGGACCTCGCCGCGCTGCGCAGCATCGCCCCGGAGAGCCCGCATCATTTCCTCGGACCCTCGCCGCGTCTGCCCGCCGCGCCAGAGATCGCCGCCTTCGCGCGCGAGACGGTCACCGAGGCGATGTCGGCGCAGGCGGCGGTCGAGGCGATCAGCGCGCGGCTGCATGCGGATTTCGCCTTCGATCCCGAGGCCACCGAGGTCACCACCACCGCGATCGAGGCCTTCCGAGCCCGCCGCGGGGTCTGTCAGGACATCAGCCATGTGATGATCACGGCGCTGCGCGCGGTGGGCATTCCTGCAGGCTATGTTTCGGGCTTCCTGCGCACGCTGCCGCCCGAAGGCCAGCCCCGCCTCGAAGGTGCCGACGCCATGCATGCGTGGGTGCGGGCGTGGTGCGGGGCCGAGACCGGCTGGATCGAGATCGACCCGACCAACGACATGCTCGCCGGGGCGGATCACGTCACCGTCGCCTACGGGCGCGACTATTCGGATGTGGCGCCGACGCGTGGCTCGCTGCGGTCGGAAGGCAGCCATGTGACCACCCATCAGGTGGATGTGGTGCCGGTGTAGCGGCCGTTCCGATCCAGCGTCGTTGACGTTTGCTCAACCTCTTTGCCGTTATCCTCCAGCGCAACGGGCAGCGGGCAAGGATGCGCCATGCGACGGATCGACGAGAAACTGGCGAAGATCGCGCGCGGTCGCTACGGGCCGCGGGATTTCATCCTTACCTTCTGCAAGGATGCCGACCTGATCCGCGGCTGCTCGGCCGCCGGGCGCCTGCCTGACGGGCGGCTGCGCAGCGCGCCGGACTACCGCGCCGACATGCGGCGGGTCATCGAAAGCGATCTGGCCGATATCGTGCTGACCTCGCTGTCCTCCGCAGAGGTCTTCAGCGAAGAGGGGATTTACGCGCGCTCCAACGTCACCCCGGCGGTGCGGCTCAGCGACAATACCGACATCTGGCTGGTGCGCGGCGGGCGCTACGCGCTGTTTCCGGCGCTGCCTTTCCGCTCCTCACGGCTCGAGAACGTGCGCCCGGTGGCCAACCTCGGGCTCTACGCGCTGAATTTCTACAATGATATCGACATCGACCATGCCACGCTGCGCGCCTATACTGAGTTTCGCGAGCAGGCCACCGCCATCGGTCTGCGCCATTTCCTGCGCGTCGCCGACCCGCCGATCCCGGTCGATACACTCGAGGCGGAGTATGCCGCCTATCGCAACGACGTGCTGACCCGCAGCCTCTCGGGCATCGCCCGCAAGGAGCGCCCGCTCTTCATCGAGGTCGGTTACCACGGCCCTCGCGCGATGGAGGAACTGGCGGATTGGGATCCGGCAAGGGTCATCTTCGGCCTCACCGGCTGCGGCGAAGGCACGACGCGCGACTGCCTCGAACGGCTCGCGCAGGCCGAACGCCACGGTGCCCGCGTCGCCAGTTTCAGCCGCGCCGATTTCCAATGCGAAGACCCGGTGCTGATGATGCGCGCCATGCGCCGCGTGGTCCGCGAGGGAGTCAGCTCTCTCGAAGCGGCACAGGCCTATCACGGCGATCTGGAGAAGGCGGGGCTGACTCCGCTGCGCCCGCTCAAGGAGGATATCGAACTGACGGTGCCGCTGCTCAGCCGCAACCAGACCCGCGCCGCCTGACGGGGCTCTGCCGCCCGCCGCGATCCAAGCCTTGCACGGTAAGGCACGAGCGTAGCCTTTGATGCCGCGCTGGATGGGCCGGGGGGTGCTGTAGGGGCAAGGCGCTGATGGGGCCGGGCGCTGCGCTTTCTGCTTTCCCCCACCCTCCGATATGTCCAGAAAGGGCGGCGCAAAGAGGACGGCGGGGACGCAGAATATGGACGACGGCAGCGGGTTCTGGATCGCAGCGGCGCTCGCCACCTATTGCGTCGGCGCCTCGAAGGGCGGGCTGCCGATGATCGCCATGCTCGGCGTGCCGATCCTGTCGCTCTTCACCACGCCTGCCGCCGCGGCGGGGCTCTTGCTGCCGATGTATATCCTCGCCGATCTCTACGCGCTCTGGCTCTTTCGCGGCGAGTTTTCCCGCCGCAACCTCACCATCCTGATCCCGGCCGCCGCTTTGGGCATCCTGCTCGCCTTCCTCTGCATCTCCCGCGTGCCGCCCGAGGCGGGCAAGCTGCTCGTCGCGCTGGTGGGCGTCTACTACCTGGGTGACGCACTGCGGCGGCGCTTGGTGCGCGACAGCCGCGCGCGCCCCGCCGATGTGCCGCGCGGGCTCTTCTGGGGCGCGCTGGCGGGGTTCACCAGCTATGTCTCCCACGCCGGCGGCCCGCCGTTTCAGGCCTACACCCTGCCGCAAAAGCTCTCGAAGATGCGCTTTGCCGGAACCGCGGCCATCCTGTTCGCCTGCATCAACTGGATGAAACTGCCGCCCTATGTGCTCGCCGGGCAGGTGACATGGGGTAGCCTCGGCCATGTGGCGCTGCTCGCCCCGGTGGCGCTTTTCGGTGCGTGGTCCGGCCACCGGCTGGTGCGCTGGCTGCCCGAGCGCGCCTTCTTTGCGGCGATCAACACCGCGCTGGCGCTGCTCACCCTGCGCCTTTTGTGGGAGGTGGCCACCGCTTGGGGCTGGCTCTAGGGCCTTCTTCTCTTTCATAAATACGCCGGGGGAGGCGCGCGCAGCGCGGCGGGGGCAGCGCCCCCATATGCTCTGCGGGTCTCCGCGCTTGCACCGCGCGGGGGCGGGCGCTAACACCAACCGGCATTCCAAGATGGGCCGAGGAGGGCACATGACCGACGCAGCGGCAACCGACTGGATCGCGGTGGACTGGGGCACGTCGAACCTGCGCCTGTGGCGCATGGCGGCGGATGGCACGGTGCTGGAGCGCGTCGAGGGCGACGCGGGCATGGGCCGCCTATCCCCCGAAGATTTCGAGCCGACCCTCCTGAGCCTCCTGCCGGATCTCAAGGCGCGGACCACGGTGCTGGTCTGCGGCATGGCCGGAGCGCGGCAGGGCTGGATCGAAGCGCCCTATCTCTCGGTCCCCTGCGCGCCGCCGAAAGCGGCCGAGGGCATCGCCGTGCCCACCGAGGACAGCCGGCTCGACGTGCGCATCCTGCCCGGCGTGTCGCAAAACAGCCCTGCCGACGTCATGCGGGGCGAGGAAACGCAGGTCGCGGGCTTTCTGGCGCTCAACCCCCGGTTCGACGGGGTGATCTGCCTGCCCGGCACGCACAGCAAATGGGTGCATGTGAGCGCGGGTGAGATCATCTCGTTCCGCAGCTTCATGACCGGCGAGATCTTCGAGCTGCTGAGTCAGCGCTCGGTGCTGCGGCACGGGCTGGGGCAGGGCTGGGACGATGCGGCCTTTGCCGCGGCGGTGGATCAGGCCATGGGCCGCCCCGCCGGGTTCGCGGCAGAGCTTTTCACCCTGCGCGCCGAGGGGCTGCTGCACGGGCTGTCGCCGGATGCGGCCGCCGCGCGGCTCTCGGGTCTGCTGATCGGCATGGAGCTTTCGGCGGCGAAACCCTACTGGCTGGGCACGAGCGTCGCCCTTCTGGGGGCGAGCAAGCTGGTGGCGCATTACCGCAAAGCGCTCGAGGCGCAGGCGGTGCCGGTGCTCATCGCCGATGCCGACCGCATGACGCTGGAAGGGCTGAAGGCGGCCCGCAAAGAGGAGACACAAGCATGACCCGCGAGATCATCGCCATCCTGCGCGGCCTCACGCCCGAGGAAGCGCCCGCCGTGACCGAGGCGCTGATCGGCGCTGGCATCACCAAGATCGAAGTGCCGCTGAACTCGCCGCAGCCGTTCGACTCCATCGCCGCCATGGTGCAGGGCTTTGGCACGCAGGCGATCATCGGCGCAGGCACGGTGCTTGCCCCCGAAGACGTGCTGCGCCTGCAGCAGATCGGCGCGCGTATGGTGGTCTCGCCGGACATGAACCAGCGGGTGATCATGGCCACTAAGAAGGCGGGCATGCTCAGCTATCCCGGCGTGCTGACCCCGACCGAAGCGTTCACCGCGCTGCGCACCGGCGCGGACGGGCTGAAGTTCTTCCCGGCGTCGCTGATCGGTCCGGATGGGCTCAAGGCGATGAAAGCGGTGCTGCCAGAGGGCACGGCGACCTATGCGGTGGGCGGTGTCAGCGCGGGCAACATGGGTGAGTGGCTGGCGGCGGGCGTCACAGGCTTCGGCATCGGCACATGGCTCTACAAGCCGGGGCGCAGCCTCGATGACCTGACCGCCCGCGCACGAGAGGTGGTCGCCGCCTATGACGCGGCGCAAAAGACGGAACTGGCGGGCTGACGGCGCGCGCGTTACCTTCCTTGCAAGACGGCAAGGAAGGACGCGCAATGAGCCAGGCCACCCAGCAAGCCACCGGGCAATCCACCGAGGATGACATCCGTCCGGGCGAAACTGCGATAGACCAGCCACCTGCTCAGGACGCGCAGCTGCGCTTCATCGGGCGCATCAGAACACCCTTTGCCAGCCGCGCCGATTGCCCGCGGCAGGGCGATCCCGACGGCCCCGAGTGCCGCATCGAGCTCGATCCCGAGTGGGCGCCCGCGCTCGACGGGGTGGAGCGGGCCGAACGGCTGCAGGTGCTCTACTGGCTCGACCGCGCCCGCCGCGACCTGCTGACCCAGAGCCCGCGCGGCAGCGACGGCACCCGTGGCACCTTTTCGCTGCGCTCTCCGGTGCGGCCCAATCCGATCGGCATCTCCTCGGTGAAACTGCTGCGGCGCGAGGGCACGGTGCTGGTTGTGCGCGGCCTCGATTGCGTCGACGGCACGCCGCTGCTCGACATTAAACCGGACCGCTGCGCGCATGGAACGCGGCCTCATGGGGCGTGATTCAGTTTCGTACATATTTTGTGCGGATGTCAGATTTTCGCATTCAAAGTGCGCATTTGCGTCTCATGCGCGCGCTTGGGGCAGCCCGCTCGGGCGCCGATTGCTTGTGGTTTCCGAAGCCCTGAAAGAGGGTCCGCGAGGCAACCGGAGGACAGGTCCATTCCCTATGATCAGCCGCAGATGAGCGCCGCCGGAAGTGCCCCGACTGCGGGCTCGGCGAACCGCGCGCGCGGGAAGGCCCGGATCGCCGCGCGGCGGCGTAACGCGGCCAGCGTCATCGGCGATCTGCACATGTCCGGCAGCTCGAAACTTCTGTTCCCGCGCGCGCAGGACGCGCTGCAGGCGGTCTATCTCAACAGCTCTGGCGGCGTGACCGGCGGCGATGCCTTCGACATCGAGGCGACCGCGCGCGAAGGCGCTCATCTGGCGCTGACCACGCAGGCGGCGGAGCGCGTCTACCGCGCGCTGCCCGGCGAGGTTGGGCGGGTGGCGACGCGGCTGCAGATCGAGGCGGGCGCCCGGCTCGACTGGCTGCCGCAGGAGACCATCGTGTTCGACGGCGCGGCGCTTGACCGGCGGCTGTCGGTGGAGATGGCCCCGGATGCTCGCTTTTTGCTGTGCGAGCCGCTGATCTTCGGGCGGGCCGCCATGGGCGAGCGCGTCACCGATCTGCGCCACGCCGACCGGATCGACATCCGGCGCGGCGGCAAGCTGGTCTGGGCCGACCGGCTGCGTCTTTTTGGCGATGCCTTCGCGCGGCTTGCCGATCCGGCCATCGCGCGCGGCGCGCAGGCCATGGCGACGGTTGTTCTGGCCGCGCCCGGCGCTGGCGCGCGCGTCGAGGCGCTGCGCGAGATGCTGCCCGAAACCGAAGGGGTGTTTTCCGCCGGAGTCTCGGCGCTCGACCCCGATCTTATTGTGCTGCGCATGCTCGCCATTGACGGGTTCGAGCTGCGCCGTCACCTTTGCCCTGTACTGCGGCGCCTGTCGGGCGCCGAACTCCCAAGACCCTGGATGATCTGACCCATGCAACTGACCCCCCGCGAAAAGGACAAGCTTCTGGTGGCGATGGCCGCCGAGGTGGCCCGCAAGCGCCTCGCGCGCGGCGTGAAGCTCAACTACCCCGAAGCGATTGCGCTGATCACCGACGCGGTGGTCGAAGGCGCCCGCGACGGCCGGTCTGTGGCCGAGATGATGGAAGCGGGCGCGCAGGTCATCACCGCAGAGCAATGCATGGAAGGGGTGCCCGAGATGGTGCACGAGGTGCAGGTCGAGGCCACCTTCCCGGACGGCACCAAGCTGGTGACCGTGCACAATCCTATTCGCTGACCGATCCGCGGACATAGCCGCCTGACCGGGCGACCCAACACGACAAAGACCACAGGTGAGACGATGAAATACCTCCTTCCGATCATGGCGCTGCCGCTTGCCACCCCCGCCTTCGCGCATCCGGGCGCCCATATGCATCCGCATGGCGCCGAAAGCTGGCTGACCGCGGTGGCGGTGCTGGGCGCGGCGGCGTATGGCGCCTATCGCCTCTATGGCGGTGGCCGCAAATGATCCCCGGCGAGCTCTTTCCGGCAGAGGGCGAGCTGACGCTCAACGAAGGGCGCGAGGCGATCACGCTGATGGTCGCCAATACCGGCGACCGCCCGGTGCAGGTCGGCTCGCATTATCATTTCGCCGAGACCAACCCCGCGCTCGATTTCGACCGCGCCGCCGCGCGCGGCATGCGGCTTGATATCGCGGCGGGCACGGCCGTGCGCTTCGAGCCCGGCCAGCGCCGCGAGGTGCAGCTGATCCCGATCTCGGGCGCGCGCAAGATCTACGGTTTCAACCAGCACGTCATGGGGGCGCTCTGAACGGCGCTTATCTTTCAGCATAGGGGCGATGGCCATGTTCGAGGCATTCGGGGCACTAACGGGAAGCATGATGCGACTGGGGATGCTCAGCGCCGAGGCGCAGAGCGTGATCGCCCTTAGGATGCTGGGCTTTGCCGGCATGTGGTCGGTGCCCTCGACCGAGGCGTATCGCATGACCGCAGAGAAAGGCCCGGCCTTTGTCCAAGGATGGATGCGCGCCAGTCAGGCGATGATGATGGGGGCTCCCGCGGGCACGGTGATCACCGCCTTTTCCGCGCCGCTCGAGCGCAAGGCGCGCAGCAACCGCAAACGGCTGAGCCGCCGCGGGCCGCAGTTCCGCCCGGGCCAGCGCTCGGGCTGGTGAGGCGCGGCGCGACAGGCGCGCCGGGCCCTACGTTCAGGGATTTTGTGTAAGGGGAGCGAGACGATGTTTTTCATGACACCGATGGACTGGGCCGCGATCACCATGCGCAATGCCGCGCAGTTCTACGCCCTGCAACTGCAGATGGCGCAGAGCCTCGCTGCTTTCTCACGCCAGCAGGGCGCAGCGTTTGCGCCCATGGCCCGGCCCGCCGCACCTGCCGCCATGGGCATCTGCGGTCCAGTGCGCCTGTCGCTGGTGAAACCCACGACGCCTGCGAAACCTGCGCCCGCGCGGGCGCAGCTGTGAGCCGGGATCTCGCTTGATCGCCCGTCGTCATATCCTCGCGCGGCCCTTTGGTCGGCGCTCGGCAGTTGCCGCGCCGCACCGTTGCCAAAGCGCCCGCTCAGGCGTCGGGCAGCGGCGGCAGGCTGCGCAGGTAGAGGATCACCGCGTCGAGGTCCTCAGCCGTCATCCGCGCCAGATAGCCATAGGGCATGGGCGGCAGCATCGGTGCGCCGTCGGGCCGCTTGCCCTCGGTGATCATGGCCTTCAGTTCGTCGTCGCTGTATCCCGCCAGCCCGTCCTCGGAACTGGTCAGATTGGGCGCGGTGACACTGCCCCACGGTCCGTGGAATTCGAATCCGCCCTTGCCGAGATGGTCGCCGTCCAGCATCGGGCCGGTCTCGCCCATCGGCGAGTGACACTCCATGCAATGGCTGACCGCCCGCGCGAGGTATTCGCCGTACTCCACCGTGACGCCGCGCGCGGGCGCGGTGACGCTTTCGACCGGCGGCCCATAGGCCGGGGGCAGGGGAATGTTGTAGACCGAAGCCGGAACCTCGTTCTCGACCGGATCGAGCGTGCGCAGGAAGGCGACGATCGCGGAGAGATCCGCATCCCCCAGATCGCGATACATGGCAAAGGGCATCGGCGGGCCGATCACCGAGCCGTCCGGGCGGATCCCTTCGCGGATCGCGCGGGCAAGCTCGGCGTCGCTCCAATCGGCTATGCGCCCGGCGGGCGTGATGTTGGGCGCATAAGCGGTGAACATCGGATTGTCCTCGACCAGCCGCCCGGCCAGTTCCATGCTCATGTCAAAGCCCGCCTCGCCAAAGGGCGTATGGCAGTTGCCGCATCCGGCGGGGCCGCGGACGAGATATTCGCCGCGCGCGATCTCGCTTTCGTCGGCAAGGGCGCCGCCGCAAACGAGCACCGTGCAAGACAGGGTGGAAAAGAACTTGTTACGCATCGTGAGCTCCTTGCTGTGAAATCGCTGGGAGGAGGGACTGGCCATGACTAAGTTCACGGGTACGTTACCTGCGGCAGGCTGCCGCACCAAGAAAAATTACCGAACTGGAATATTTCGGCCCGCCGCAAGCAGGGCCGCCGCGCTGGCGCTGCTGCTCTTTGGCATGGCGGGCGCCGCATCTGCCGCCTGCAACGAGGCGAAGACCACCATCGAAATGGGCGATTGCGTCCGCGGCGAATATGAAGCGGCGGATCTCGAACTGAACCGCGTCTATGCGCAGCTGAAGGACGCGCGGGACACAGCCTTCATGGCCAAGGTCCGCGACGCACAGCGCGCGTGGATCCCGTTCCGCGACGCCGCCTGCGAAGCCGAAGGCGCGCTTTACGAGGGCGGCTCGCTGCAACCCATCGCGCAGGTGTCCTGCCTGACCAAACTTACCCGGCGTCGCAGCGAAGACCTGCGCACGCTGCTGTCGAACTGACCATCCGAGGAAGACCCACATGCCCGCAACGATTTCCCGCCGCGACTACGCCGCCATGTTCGGCCCGACCACGGGTGACAAGCTGCGCCTTGCCGACACCGACCTGATCATCGAGGTCGAGCGCGACCTCACCGCTTCGCTGGCCGGGGCCGGGCAGGGCGGCAATGGCGCCATCTACGGCGAAGAGGTGAAATTCGGCGGCGGCAAGGTGATCCGCGACGGCATGGGCCAGTCGCAATACACCCGCGCCGAAGGGGCGGTCGACACCGTGGTGACCAACGCGCTGATCGTCGACCACACCGGCATCTACAAGGCCGACGTGGGGCTCAAGGACGGGCGCATCGCCAAGATCGGCAAGGCGGGCAACCCCGACACCCAGCCGGGCGTCGACATCATCGTCGGCCCGGGCACCGAGGTGATCGCGGGCGAGGGGCGCATCCTCACCGCGGGCGGCATGGACAGCCACATTCACTATATCTGTCCGCAGCAGATCGAGGACGCGCTGCACTCGGGTCTGACCACCATGCTCGGCGGCGGCACCGGCCCGGCGCATGGCACGCTGGCGACCACCTGCACGCCGGGGCCGTGGCACCTTGGCCGGATGATGCAGGCCGCCGATGCCTTCCCGATGAACCTTGCCTTCGCGGGCAAGGGCAACGCGGCGCTGCCCGCGGCGCTGGAAGAGCAGATCAAGGGCGGCGCTTGCTGCCTCAAGCTGCACGAGGACTGGGGCACCACGCCCGCCACCATCGACAACTGCATGAGCGTCGCCGACGCTTGGGACGTGCAGGTGATGATCCATACCGACACGCTCAATGAATCGGGCTTTGTCGAGAACACCGTCGCGGCGATGAAGGGCCGCACCATCCACGCCTTCCACACCGAGGGCGCGGGCGGCGGCCATGCGCCGGACATCATCAAGATCTGCGGCGAAGAGTTCGTGCTGCCCAGCTCGACCAACCCGACCCGCCCGTTCACCACCAACACGCTCGAGGAACACCTCGACATGCTGATGGTCTGCCACCACCTCGACAAGTCGATCCCCGAGGATGTGGCCTTTGCCGAAAGCCGCATCCGCCGCGAGACCATCGCCGCCGAGGACATCCTGCACGACATGGGCGCCTTCTCGATCATCGCCTCGGACAGTCAGGCCATGGGCCGCGTCGGCGAGGTGATCATCCGTACCTGGCAGACCGCCGACAAGATGAAGAAGCAGCGCGGCAAGCTGGCCGAGGAAACCGGCGACAACGACAACTTCCGAGTCCGCCGCTACATCGCCAAATACACCATCAACCCCGCCATCGCCCATGGCATCAGCCAGCACATCGGCTCGATCGAAGAGGGCAAGCGCGCTGATCTGGTGCTGTGGAACCCGGCCTTCTTTGGCGTGAAGCCCGAGATGGTTCTGATGGGCGGCACCATTGTCTGCGCGCAGATGGGCGATCCGAACGCTTCGATCCCGACGCCGCAGCCGGTCTACACCCGCCCGATGTGGGGCGCCTATGGCCGCTCGGTCGAGAACTCGGCGGTGATCTTCGTGTCGGAGGCGGCGCAGGCCGACGGGCTGCGTGACAAGCTGGGCCTCGCGAAACAGACCGTGGCGGTGAAGAACACCCGCGGTATCGGCAAGAAGGACCTCATCCTCAACGACGCGCTGCCCGAGGTCGAGGTGAACCCGGAAACCTACGAGGTGCGCGCCAATGGCGAGCTGCTGACCTGCGAGCCCGCGAAAGAGCTGCCGATGGCGCAGCGCTACTTCCTCTACTGAGAGCATCCCGCCGGTCCTGCGGCGGGTCCAAACTTGCTGGCGCCGGTCCCTTCCATGGGGCCGGCGCTTGGCGTATCAGGACTGCAGACTCACGCCATGACCGCCGCGCAAGGGCTGCGCCGCGCGCATGACAGCGCCGAAATCCCCATCTTTGCAAATCGCCAAGATTCTGGGCAGCCTTTCCCCCCGCGCATGGCAGCCCAAAGCTAAATGCCGTGTCTTAAAGGATTTTAACCACGCTTCGTTCGCAAACTGTCGCTCATTTGGGCGCCTAATTATTTTGCTTCGTCTCGCGGGCGATCTCGGCAACAAAAATATCTGTGATCTCTGCATGGCTTGAAGGCCGGTTATGCAGTTGCAGCATTTGTTGTTCTGCGGGGGGTGCCCTAAATTGGATGGCAAGGGAGGAAACCAACACTGAAGCTAGGATAGGTTTCCAAATGGCATTTCTGACTGCAACCGCACGCAACGAACAAGCACCGTTCTTTTCGCGTTTCTTCGCAGCCATCGGCAACGGCCTTGTCTCGATCGGTGAATCGAACCCGCGCCTGCGCAAAATCGAAGCCCTGCAGCGTCTGTCGGACGAGCAGCTGGCCGAGCGTGGCATCCGCCGCGAAGACATCGTGCGCCACGTCTTCCAAGACGTCTTCTATCTCTGAGTGTCTCGGCGCCTCTCGGGCGCTGCAGAACTCGGCATCTCAAGGCCACGCCCCGGAGAACCCGGCGCGTGGCCTTGCCTTTTCCGGCGGTTGGGACGAGGTTGCTGGCGCAATCCTGAAGACCGACGGAGCCTTCCCATGACCTCCCCCGCGCCCGCCCCCGCGTCTGCACTGCCCGTGTCCCACGAGATCGCCCGGAAGGGCGCCGCGTCCGAGGCGCATCCCGATGCACCGCTGAGCGTCACGCTCAGCTACGAAGACCGCTTCCTGCGCCGCAAGGTGCTGAAGAGCGATCAGGGAGAAAGCTTCCTTGTGGATCTGGCGCATACCGAAAGCCTCGACGAGGGCGACGCCTTCGTGCTGACCGATGGGCGGGCGGTGCGCGTCGCGGCGGCGGCAGAGCCGCTTCTGGCGGTGAGCGGCGCCGACCTGCCGCGCCTCGCATGGCACATCGGCAACCGTCACACGCCTTGCCAGATCGAAGCGGCGCGGCTGCTGATCCAGCGCGACCACGTGATCCGCGACATGCTGGCCCATATCGGTGCCACGGTGGAGGAGGTGCTCGAACCGTTCACCCCCGAGGGCGGCGCCTATGGGCATGGGCGCACCCATGGCCACGACCATTCCCACGCGCATGGCCCCGAGGGGCATTCGCACAGCCACTCTCATAGCCATTCTCACAGCCATTCGCATGCGCACAGCCACGGGCATGATCATTCTCATGATCACTCCCACGAGCAGTCCCACTCTCACGGTTCCGCGCACACGCATGACCACTGATCCGCTGCTGACGCTGCACCAGCTGTTCTCGCCCTCCTTCCCGGTGGGGGCTTTTGCCTATTCGCACGGGCTCGAGACCTTGGTGCAGGAGGGGCGCATCACCAGTGCCGCGCAGCTTCAGGGCTGGCTCGAGGCGGTGCTGCGCCACGGCGCGGGCTGGAGCGATGCGGTGCTGCTCGCGCAGGTGGCGCAGGGCGGCGACGCGGCGGAACTGGCCGAGTTTGCCACCGCGCTCTCGCCGTCGGCCGAGCGGAGGCTCGAGACGGTGAAACAGGGCGAGGCCTTTGCCAGCACGGTGCGCGATCTGTGGCAGGTGGACATCCTGCCCGCGCCCTATCCGGTCGCCGTGGGGCAGGCGGTGCGCGCGCTGGACCTGCCGCTGCTGCCCGCCGCGCAGCTTTACCTGCAGGCCTTCGCTTCGAACCTTGCCGCCGCCGGCATCCGCCTGATCCCGCTTGGCCAGACCGAGGGGCAGGGCGTCGTGCGCGCGCTCTCGCCGCTCTGCGAGGCATTGGCGGCGCAGGCGGTGACCGCCTCGCTCGACGAGATCGGCGGCTTCTCCCCGGTCTCGGACATTGCCAGCCAGCGCCATGAGGCGCTCTACTCCCGTATCTTCAGATCGTGACACCAATTGTGACGGAGACGACATGACTTCCCCCAACGGACCCCTTCGCGTCGGTCTCGGCGGCCCCGTGGGCGCCGGCAAGACCAGCCTCACCGCAGCCCTTGCCCGCGCGCTGCGCGACCGGCTGTCGATGGCCGTGGTGACCAATGACATCTACACCCGCGAAGACGCCGAAGAGCTGATGCGCCAGCAGATCCTGCCGCTCGACCGGATCAAGGGGGTCGAAACCGGCGGCTGCCCGCACACGGCGATCCGCGAGGATGCCTCGATCAACCTTGCCGCCATCGCCGAGCTGAACGAGACCTTCCCCGACCTCGACCTGATCCTGATCGAAAGCGGCGGTGACAATCTCTCGGCGACCTTCTCGCCGGAACTGGCCGATGTGACCATCTATGTGATCGACACCGCTGCGGGCGAGGAAATCCCGCGCAAGGGCGGCCCGGCCATCACCAAGTCCGACATTCTCGTCATCAACAAGACCGACCTCGCGCCCTATGTGGGTGCCTCGCTCGAGGTGATGGAGCGCGATGCCACGCGGATGCGCGCGGGCAAGCCCTTCGTCTTTGCGCAGGTCAAGCACGGCAAGGGCGTCGATGAGATCGTCACGCTGCTGGCGCAGATCGGGGGGCTGCCGCTGGCCGAGGCGGTGGAATGAGCCGCTTCGTCATTCTTGGGGTCGGCGCGGTGGGCGGCACGCTCGCCGTCGCGCTGATCGAAGCCGGAGAGGATGTGATCGGCATCGCGCGCGGCGCGCAACTGGCGGCGATCAAGGCGGGCGGGCTGACGCTGCGCACGCCCGAAGGGCCGCGTCACGCCAATTTCCCCTGTGTGGCGACGCCGCAGGAGGCGGGGCTGCGCGAGGATGACGTGATCATCCTGTGCGTGAAGACCCAGCACACTGAGGCTGCGCTGGCGCAACTGCGCGAGGCCGGGGCGCAGGGACAGCACATCTTCTGCTTCCAGAACGGGGTCGAGAACGAGCGGCTGGCGCTGCGCTACTTCCCCAATGTGCATGGCGTCACCGTGATGCTGCCTGCCGATTTCGTGCAGCCCGGCGAAGTGGTCTGCTACGGCGCGCCGGTCTGCGGATCCTTCGATGTGGGGCGCTATCCCTCGGGCTCGGATGATGCGGATGCGGCGCTGGTGGCACGGCTGGAGGCAGCTGGCTTTCCCTCGGCGGTGCGCGATGGGGTGATGACGTTCAAATACGGCAAGCTGCTGATGAACCTTAGCAACATCGTCGGCGCCGCGCTTGGACAGGAGGCCGACGCCGCTGCCATCAACGCGGCGCTGAAGGCCGAAGCCGAGGCGGTCTTTGCCGCGGCGGGGATCGCTTGGGCGGACCCGGCCAAGGGCGATGAGGCGCGCGATGCGCAGCTAAAGATCGTCGATGTTCCGGGCGTCACCCGCGTCGGCAGTTCCACCGCGCAGAGCCTCGCGCGCGGCGCGGGCTCGGTCGAGACCGACTACCTCAATGGGCAGGTCTCTCTTTTGGGTCGTTTGCACGGCGTGCCGACACCGGGCAACGACTGGTTCAATGCGCTGGCGGCGCGGCTGGTGCGCGAGGGCGCCGCACCGGGTGCAGTGACGCTGGATGACGTGAAGGCGGCTCTGGCGCTTTAGACCACCCGTAACCCGATGCGGTCTGGAAACGAAAAGGGGCGTCCTTGCGGGCGCCCCTTTGCTTTTGGTGCTTTTTTTCGACGCGGCTCAGTAATCGCGCTCGAAATACATGCCGAGCGTGCTGTCACCATCCGAGGTGACGCTGCCCTTGGCCTTCAGGCTCGGGGTGATCTTGATGTTGAGATTCACCGCGCTGTCGCCGCCGGAATCCACCTCGACATCGGTATAGATGTTGTCCGAGATGTATTTGCCCAAGCGCAGCCCGGCCTCGCCCTCGTCATTGGTGGTAACGTCAAGGTCATCCAGCCCGAAGCCCTGCCGCAAGTTGTCCACCGCGCCCGAGCCGCCGCCCGCCAGCGTGTTGATCGCCGCGGCAATCTGCAACGCTTGGAAGCCAGAGATCTCGGTCAGGTCGCGTCCGAACAGCAGCAGCGCCAGAACCTCTTCCTCGGGGCGCGAGGGGTCGGAGGTAAAATCGACCTCGGGCGAGGTCGCCAGCCCGGTGATGCTGACCGTCACGGTGGTGCTTTCCACCTGCGAGGTGGCGGCGATATCCAGTGTCGGGATGAAATCGCCGGTCAGCGCCATGGACGCGGTGTCGAGCGTCAGGCGCTGGCCGAGGATGTCCAACCGGCCGCGGATCAGGTCGAACCGGCCCTGCGTGATGATATCGTTCGAGGTGCCGGTCACGCGGAGCGCGCCGCCAAGCTCCATGTCGAGACCACGACCGCGCACGAAGATCTGCTGCGGCGCGCGGATCACCACATCGAGCGGGATCGAATAGCTCGACCCGCCGTCAGCGCCATCGGCCTCGTCCAGCAGCCCGGCACGGGCGCGGGTGATACGCGATCCGGCGGGTTCCTGAATGTGGTGCAGCACAAAGCCACGGCTGCTCGGGCCAAGGCCGGTCTCGGGGATGCGGATCTCGGCGTTGTCGATGAGGATGTCGCCGCCGATCGTAGGCCCGGTGAGCAGCGGGCCAGAGATGCTGACGTTGCCGCCAAGCTGCACCTGATAGAGCCGCTGATCCTCCAGCACCAGTTGGTTGAGCGCGATGGCCAGATCGGCCGGGTAGTTGCCGCTCATGCCGATGGTGCCGTTCACCTCGATGCGCCCGCCGGTGGCCAGCGCGGTGGAGGCGGTGAGCGTGGTCTGCCCGCCACCGACATTGGCGTTGAGGTTCAGCCCGGTCAGTTCGAGCCCCGGACCGGGCAGGATCACCTGCGCGCCATTCACCGTGACATTGCCCGACAGCGAGTTCACCGCCAGCGGCCCGCTGAGCCGCATGTCGATATTGGCATTGCCCGACAGCAGGTTCGGCGCGGCGACCTGATTGGCCAGCGCCAGCGGCGCATTGCCGGTGATCGCCAGATCGGCGGTGCCGAAGTCCTGCGCGATGCTGCCCGAGACTTGCGCCTGCGTGCCGCCGGGCGCGGTGAGCGAAGTCTGCAACTGGTACTGCCCGCCGTTCGCCGCAAGCGTGCCCTGCGCGGTAGCGCGGCCCGGAAGCTGCGGCACGATCAGCCCGAGGTCGCGCAGCGCCACCTCATAGCTGATGCTCGAGCCTTCGCCGCCGTAGCTGCCCGAGGCCGAAGCGGTGACCTCGCCGGTCTGCACATCAAGCTGCTGGATGGTCAGCACGCCATTGGCGTCGCGGGTGACTTGCACCGTCGCGCTGCCATCGCCGCCGACAAGCTGATCTGCGGTGGGGATGCCAAGGCGCAGGTTGCTGGAGTTGAGCTGCCCATTCGCCGAGAGGCTGCCGTCGGGCAGGTTGTAGGACACATCGCCATCGAAGCTGACGCCGCCCGACAGCGGCTGACCAACCAGCGGCGCGTAGGCCGCCAGCGAGGCGACCGAGGCGTTGCCGTCAAAGGCCACCGTGCCGACGCTGCCGTCATCCAGTTTCTCGGCGGTGACACGGCCCTGCGCCGTGGTCTCGCCGGGGCCGGAGGCGGTGAAGTCGAGTTGGTAGGTGCCATCGGTCTCTTGCAGCTGGCCGTTCACATTGGCGCTGCCGGTCACGCCGGATTGGATCAGCGACATGTCGGGCAGGGTAATGTCAAAGCTCGCGTTGCTCTGGCCCGCGTCGGGGGAGGGGGTGCCGCCCATGAGGGCCGCGGTATAGACCTCGCCCTCGGCGGTGGCGCGGATCGCCTGACCGTTCACCTCAAGCTGGCGGATCTCGACCTTCTCGGTGTCATAGGCGGCCGAGATGTCGAGATCGACGGTTCCGGTCAACAGCCCGTCCACCTGTGCAATACCGGTGCCGATATCGCGGGTCGTGCCGTCAAGCACCGCGTCGATGGCGCCGCTTTGCATGTCGTAGGTCACATCGGCGGTTAGATCGAGCGCGCCCGCCAGCGGGCGGTCCGCAAGCCCGGCGTAGACCGACAGATCATCCGCCGCCACGTCGCCGTCGAACGACACGGTGCCGATGCTGCCATCCGCCTCTTTGCCCGCTTCAGCGAGGCCGTTGATCGCCACGCCGCCGGGGCCGTTGGCGTCGATGTCGAGCCGGTAGCTGTTGGCCTCTTCCTGCAGGGTGCCGGTGGCCGCGAAGGGTCCGGTGATGCCGGGCTGGATCAGCGACATATCGGGCAGGCGAATGTCAAAGTTGGCGTTGCTGAGGCCCGCATTGGCAGAGGGGGTGCCGCCCAGCAGGGCGGCGGTATAGACCTCGCCCTCGGCGTTGACCTGCACGGCCTGACCGTCGACGGTCAGCTCGCGGATCAGCACGCGGTCGCTGTCGTAGTTCACCGAGGCGTCGAGATCGACACTGCCGGTCAGCAGCCCGTCGAGCTGTTCGATGCCGGTCTCGATATTGGCGACAGTGCCGTCGAGTACCGCGTCGATCGCGCCGCCGTCGAGCATGTAGGTAACATCTGTGTTCAGATCGACTGCGCCCGCCAGAGGACGCCCGGCGAGCGGGGCGTAGGCGGCGAGATCCTCTGCCGCCGCATCGCCCTCAAAGCCGATGCTGCCGATGGTGCCATCCTCGAGCTTGCTGGCGGTCAGCAGACCATCAAGGTCGGTGCCGCCCGGTGCGCTGCCGGTGAAATCGAGAAGATAGGCGTCCGGGGTTTCGGTCAGCGTGCCCGAAAGCTGGGCCGCGCCGGCCATATCCGCCTCGACCAGCGACAGGTCGGGCAGCGAAATGTCGAAGCTGCCGGTGCTGCCACCGGTCTGCAGCTTGGCCTCGGCCACCGCTTTGAGTCCATCGCCCGACAGGTCGAGCCGCCGCAGTTCGGTGCCTGCTTCATTACGCACGGCAGAGGCGAAAAGCTCCACCTCGCCAGCAAGCAGCCCGTCCGCCTGCGCGACGCCGGTCTTAAGATCGCGGGTCAGGCCATCGACGGTGACGTCGAAGCGCCCGGCGACCGGCTCCAGCGTGCCTTTGACGGCGACATTGGCGTCGCCGCCAAGTTCGCGTCCGGCCAGACCTGAAAAGCGCCCGATGTCCTCGGCGCGCATCTGCAGGTCGGGCTCGATGATGATGTTGCCGCTGTTGCCAATGCCCGAGAAGGTCACGTCGCCCGCAAGCGCAAGTCCCGCGCCGCCAAAGTCGATCTGGCGCAGATACAGCGGATCGCCCGCCTGCCAGTCGATCTGCATGACGCCCTTGAGCTCCTCGCCCGCGGCGTCGGCCATGGAGGCGTCGGCAAAATCGAGCCCGGTGGCATCGAAGGTCAGCTGTGCCTCGACCCCGCCCGGAAGCGAATTGCCCGCGCTGCGGCGGATGGTGCCACGGCCTGCGATATCGGCACGTTCGAGCGACATGTCGGGGCGGTCGATGCCTTCCGCGATCACGTCGAGGGTGAAGGCCTCACCCTGCGAGGCATCGTAGTCGAGATTGATTGTCGCCTGATCGACCATGGTCACATCGCCCGACATGGCCAGCCGCACCGGGCTGCCGTCGTCCGAGGCGATCTCGCCATCAAGCTGCAGCAGTTCCGGCCAGCCGTCGGCACCGATGCGCGCGGCGCCGGTGAGCGAGACCATGGCGGTCTGCAGATCCAGCGTTTCGAGATCGAGCACCCCGTCGGCACCCTGCAGGCCCGCGACCTGCAGCGACTGCTCGGGGCCAAAGAACTCGCGGTGCTGCTCGGGCAGCAGCGGGCGCAGATCGCCCGAGACGTCGGCGGTAAAGCGGCGGCCCTCTTCGGCGCTGCCGAGCAGGGTGATCTGGCCGCCAAGGCGCTCTTCGCCATCGGTGGCGAGCTGCAGATCGGCGGTGAAATCGTCAAGCTCGCCGTCGCCCTGCAGCGCAAGGCTCAGCGAGGGCGCGCCGGGCAGACCCATCTTGGTGGTGACGATGCCGCCGCTCTCCTCTTCCAGCGAGACATCGAGCGACAGCGCGCCGCTCTCATTGGCGTAGCTGCCGGCCAGTTTCAGCGAATCCTGCGGCCCGTCGAGGCGGTTGATCGAAATGTCGGCCTCGCCTTCGCCATCGGCCAGTTGGGCAGAACCGTTGACCTCAAGCGCCACTTCCTCGCCGAGCAGCGAAGCGCCCAGCTCGACGCGTGCGATGCTCAGCTCGCCTACGTTTACCGACACGGGCAGGTCGGGCAGGGCGAAATCGCCCGACGCCTCGGGCGCGGGGGCCTCTTCGCCCGCCGCCGGGGCGCGTTCGACCACCAGCCGCTCGGCGCTCAGCTCGTTGACCACCAGCGCGCCGCGCAGCAGCGCGGTGCGGCGCCAGTTCAGCGTCGCATTCTCCAGCACCAGCCAGACCCCCTCGTCATCCGAGATTGTCATACGTTCCAGCGTCGCCTCAGAGCTGAGCGCGCCGCGGAACCCGGTGATCGAAACGTCGCGGCCCGCGCCAGAGAGCGAGTCCTCGATCAGACGCTCGAGAAAGCCGCCGCTGTCCTCATCCTCTTCCTGCGCGAGGGCAGGGGGTGCCGCCAGAATGAGCGGCAGGAGCAGCAGCAGGGAAAAACGCTTGAGAAGGGTCAAAATGCCTGTCCTATGCCGAGGTAGATCTGCACGCCGTCACCGGTGTCGCCACCGGCGGGCATGGCTACATCAAAACGTAGCGGGCCGATCCCGGTTTTGTAGCGCACGCCGATGCCAGCGCCCGCGTGCCATTCGCCATCATCGCCGCCGGGCGTGCTGTCACGCCCGACATAGCCTGCGTCGTAGAAGATCACTGCGCCGAGGCTTTCGCCGATGTCCTGCCGAAGCTCGCCGGAGATGCCGGCAAAGCTGCGCCCGCCGATCGAGTCGCCGTCGCCGAGGTCGATGTCCAGCGACTGGTAGGGCTGGCCGCGAACCGTGCCAGCGCCGCCGGAGTAGAACAGATAGTCGGGAGGCGTCTCGTCGATGTCCGGCCCGATCACCGAGCCGAGTTGCAGCCGTCCGGCCAGCACCGTGCGCTGGCGTTCGCCAAAGGCATAGTACCCGCGGAAATCGCCGTAGAGCCGCGCGCCATTGGGATCGTCGCGCAGGTTCAGGAAGGGCGTGGCATCGGCAAGGATGTAGTAGCCCTTGCGCGGATCGAACTCGTCATCGCGGCGGTCGTATTCCACCTCGACCGGCAGGGTGAGCAGCTCGAAGGTGCGCTCGCCAAGGTCGTCGGTGGTTTCCGAGTAGAGATAGCCGATGCCGATCTCGGTATAGAGATTGTCGGTCAGCTGCCGGGTGAGACCGGTGGTCAGCTCGATGCTGTCGAGGTCATAGGCGGGCTCTTGCAGGTGCTGAAGCTCGGTCTGAAAGTAAGCGTCGGTGTCCGGGCCGACGGCGGCAGGAACGTCGAGCCTGCCGGTCAGCGTGTAATCGAGCGTGTCACTCTGGTCGGTGATGTCGGTGATCTCGGCATCGAAGCGCAACCGCTCGGCACCGCCAAAGATGTTGCGATGCAACCAGTAGCTGGTCACCGACAGACCTTCGAGCGAGCTGATCTCGGCACCAAAGCCGATGCGGCGCGGCTTGGAGTCGACCACGTCGAGCGTGTAATCCAGCGTGCCGTCTGGGTTCGGCGTGTCTTTCTCGCGCAGGGTGACCGTGGCGAAGGCACCGGTGCGGGTCAGCCGGTCAACCACGTCCTCAACCTCCTCGGGGTCGTAAATCTCGCCTGTCGGCATGCCTGCGATGCGGCGCTGCGCGGCGGTGCGCACCTTGCTGGTGCCATCGGTGTCGATCCGTCCGAAGCGTAGGCGCGGGCCGGTGGTCACGCCCATATCCACATCGACGCGGCGCGCGGCGTGGTTGGCGGTGACATCTTCGCGGGTCAGCTCTGCCTTGGGGTAGCCGACGTTGCGCCAGCCATCCACCGCAGCCTGCGCGGCGCTGGTGATCGTGGTCGCCTTGGCGCGCTCGCCGGGTTTGAAATCGCTGGGCAGATCGGTCTCGGGCGCCAGCGGCGTGACATCGGTGCGGCCAAACTGAAAACGCGGGCCGGGGCGCACCAGCACATCGACACGGTTCACGCTTTGCGGTGTGGACAGCAGCGGAATCTCCGACGCCTCGCGCCCGTCGATGCGGATCGACACCTCGGGCCCATAAAACCCGGACGCATAGAGCGTCTCGACGATGATCCCATAGTCGGACAGAGCTGCGGCCATCACATCGGGGCCTTCGGTCTTGCCCTCGGATTTGGTGGCCACCAACTGCGAATAATTGGTGATCTGGGTCTGCATGTCCTCGCTCAGACCGGGAAATGCAAAGCTGAGCGTCTCGAAGGCAGAGGCCGGCAGGGCGGCGGCGCTCAGGGCGAGGCTCAGGGCAATGGAATGATGCCGAAGGCGCAATGAACTGTCCTTTCGCGAAACTATGGCTGCACCTTAACGCAGCGGAATTCACGCGGCTAGGCGCTGCGCGAAGAAGCGCGGCCTGCCGGTTGATTTCGCGCGGTTTCGTGGGGATCGGGTCACGCCCGCGAAACTGTGAAGCCGCGCGCGGCATCGGGGGCTTGCCCATACGTCTCGGTCTGTGCGGCCCGTCTTGTCGGAGCAGGCGGCGGCCTTTATCCCGGAAGGCAGGAAGCGGCCGCGCAGGGTGCAGGCCGCAGAGGCGACGGTAAGGATTTGCGATGCGCATTTACGTGACGGGCTGTGCGGGCATTCTGGGCTATGAAATCCTGTGCCGCATGCATGCCGAGGGGCATGAGGTCACCGGTATTTCGCGCAGCGCGCTGCCCGAGGGCGCACCGGCGCTGCCGCATGTGCAGGTGAGCGATGCGCTGCATCCGGGCTGGCTGGCTCCGGGGGACGAGGGGGCGACCATCGTGCATTGCGCGGGTCTGTCGGACGCACGGCGCAGGTTCGACAGCATCGCCGCGCTGAACCGAGAGGTGACAGAGCCGCAGACCGATTTCGTCGAGGCGCTGCTGGCGCGGGGCTGGCGCGGGCATCTAGTGTATCTGTCGACCGCCGCCGTCTATGGCGACACCGAGGATTTGCCCATTGCCGAGACGCGCGAGCCGCAGCCGAAGGGGTACTACGCGCTGCACAAGCTATCGGTGGAAAACGCGCTGCTGTTTCTCGCCGCGCAACATGGCTTTCGCCTGACCCTGCTGCGCCTCGGCAACCCCTATGGCACGGCGATGCCCGGACGCGAGCGGGGGGTGATGCGGCTCTTGCTGGATGCGCTGGCCACCGGCGCGGAGTTCACCGTCTACGGCAGCGGCGAGACCTCGCGCGATTATCTGCATATGGATGATTTCACCCGTGCGGTGTCGCAGGTGGTGACCCGAGATTTGCCCGAGCAGATCACCCGCCTGAACCTCGGGGCCGGGGAGGGGACAACGCTCAACGGTCTGATCGCGCGCATGGAGGCGGCCACCGGGCGCAGCCTCAATCTCTTGAGCAAACCGTCGGACCTTGAGGTGAAATCGAGCGTTCTCGACATCACGCGCGTGCGGCAACTGCTCGGCTGGAGCCCGCAGGTCTCGCTCGAGGAGGGGCTGGCGCGGATGGTATCGGACTACGGTCTGTGAGGCGGTTGCGGCAATGATCGACGCGCTCATTGCCAAATACGGTCTGATCATCGTCTTTCTGGGCTGCGCGCTCGAAGGCGATACGGTTGCCGTGACATCGGGCCTGTTGGCGCATCACCACCTTCTGCCGCTATGGCCGACGCTGGCGGTCGCGTGGGCCGGAGGCTGGACGGCAGATGTGTTGATCTTCCTGCTCGCGCGGCGCTACCGCGCGCATCCGAGGGTGCTGCGTATTCTCTCTCATCCGGTATCGCAGGGCGTGGCGCGGCGCCTGCTCGGGCGACCGCTGCTGCTTGCGGCGGTGTTTCGCTTCATCCCCGGGATGCGCACCGTCTCGCCAGTGCTGCTGGCCACCGGCACCTCTCTGCGGGCGGCACTCTACCTGCCGGTGACCTGTCTTTCAGCGCTGCTTTGGGCAGGGGTGATGGTGCTGGTCGGCCATGGGATCGGCGAGGTGATCCGGCGCCTCTGGGGTCATATGGACCGGACCGAACTGCTGCTGGCGCTCCCGGTGCTGTTGGTGGCGATCTTCGCGCTGCACCGGCTCTGGCGAATGCGGCGGGACCTGCGCGAGTGAACTTCGTCGCATCGCCCGGAACGCAAAAACGCCGCCCCGAAGGGCGGCGTTTTATAGTCTTGGAAGGCGGGATCAGCTGAAGATCCGCGCGCCCTGTTCGTCGATCATCTGTTGCGCCTTGCGCAGCGAGGCGGCGACCGCCTCGTCGCGGTCGCGGATGACATCGGCGCGGATCAACTCGTGCACCTTCACCTCGCCGTTCACCTCGCCCTCGATCCGGGCGGCGATGCGGAACTGACCGTCGGTCGGCTGCGGCTCGGGGAAAATCACGAACCCCTTGTATTCCACTGCTTCGGCCTGAGACTGCGCGGCAGCGCCGGTGTCGGAACCGCCGCCGCCAAAGAGACGTGACCAGAAGGACATGGCTCTCTCCTTGCGCTTACTGGTCGAGGAACGAGCGCAGCTTGCGCGACCGGCTCGGGTGCTTGAGCTTGCGCAGCGCCTTCGCCTCGATCTGACGGATCCGCTCGCGCGTCACCGAGAACTGCTGGCCGACCTCTTCGAGCGTGTGGTCGGTGTTCATGCCGATGCCGAAGCGCATCCGCAGAACCCGTTCCTCACGCGGGGTGAGCGAGGAGAGCACGCGGGTGGTGGTCTCTTTGAGGTTCTCTTGGATCGCGCTGTCGAGCGGCAGGATGGCGTTCTTGTCCTCGATGAAATCGCCGAGCTGCGAATCTTCCTCGTCGCCGATCGGCGTTTCGAGCGAGATCGGCTCCTTGGCGATTTTCATCACCTTGCGGACCTTTTCGAGCGGCATCTGCAGCTTTTCCGCCAGCTCTTCCGGGGTCGGCTCGCGGCCGATCTCGTGCAGCATCTGACGGCCGGTGCGGACCAGCTTGTTGATCGTCTCGATCATATGCACCGGGATACGGATGGTGCGCGCCTGATCGGCGATCGAGCGGGTGATCGCCTGACGGATCCACCAGGTCGCATAGGTCGAGAACTTGTAGCCGCGACGATACTCGAACTTGTCCACCGCCTTCATCAGGCCGATGTTGCCTTCCTGAATGAGGTCGAGGAACTGCAGCCCGCGGTTGGTGTATTTCTTGGCGATCGAGATCACGAGGCGAAGGTTGGCTTCGACCATTTCCTTCTTGGCCTGACGCGCCTCTTTCTCACCCTTCTGCACCTGCTGGACGATGCGGCGGAATTCGCTGATGTCGAGGCCCACATACTGACCGACCTGCGCCATATCGGCGCGCAGTTCGTCGGCCTTGTCCGAGAAACGCTCGATGAACATCTGCCAGCCACGACCGTCTTTCTCGGCCATGCGGTCCATCCAGTTCGGCTCGAGCTCGCGGCCACGATACTCGGCGACGAACTCGCGGCGGTTGATGCGGGCCTGATCGGCCAGCTTCACCATCGCGCTGTCGATCGACATGATGCGCTTGTTGATGCCGTAGAGCTGGTCGATCAGCGCCTCAATGCGATTGTTATGCAGGTGCAGGCCGTTGACCATCACAACGATCTCGGAGCGCAGCTTCTGGTACTGCGCTTCGTCGGCGTCCGAGAAGGTGCCGTCCTCGTTCAGCGTGGCGCTGATCCGGGCGTCCTGCATTTCCGACAGGGCTTCGTAGTCGGCAGCGATGAGATCGAGGGTTTCGAGCACGCGCGGTTTCAGCGCGGTCTCCATCGCGGCCAGCGACATGTTGGCCTGATCGTCCTCGTCCTCGTCGTCATCCTTGCGGATCGGGTTGCCGTCGGCGTCGAGCTCGGGCTCGTTGCTCTTGGGCTTCTGCGCGGCCTCGCCACCAGCGCCGGCACCGGCGTCCACCACCGGCTCGTTCAGCTCACCGTCTTCGTCGAGCTGATTGCCGAAAGTCGCCTCGAGGTCGATCACATCGCGCAGCAGAATCTCTTCGCTGAGAAGTTCCTCGCGCCAGATGGTGATCGCCTGAAAGGTCAGGGGGCTTTCGCACAGGCCCGCGATCATCGTGTTGCGGCCAGCCTCGATCCGCTTGGCGATGGCGATCTCGCCCTCGCGCGACAGCAGTTCGACCGAGCCCATCTCGCGCAGGTACATGCGCACCGGGTCATCGGTACGGTCGAGCTTTTCCGAGCCGCCCGACGACAGCGCGACGTCACGACCTTTGGAGGCGTCGACCAGATCGGTCGAGCCCTTGTTCTTGTCCGCGTCTTCCTCGGCTTCCTCGTCCTCTTCGGTGACTTGGATGCCCATTTCGGAAAGCATCGACATCACGTCTTCGATCTGGTCGGAACTGACCTGATCCGGCGGCAGAACCTGGTTCAGCTGGTCATAGGTGATAAAGCCACGCTCGCGCGCCTCGGCGATCATCTTCTTGACCGCGGCCTGGCTCATGTCGAGGCTATGTGCGTCGTCCTGAGTTTCCGGCTTGGCGTCGTCGTTGTCTTTGGCTGCCATGAAGTGCTCCGTCAAAGGGAGGGGCCGGTTCTGGCCGGCACTCGCGCAAGTGAAGTGATTCGTTTCTGCGAATCATGGGGGGAATCAAATGATTCGGCCACCCGTGTACCCGTTTTTCCTCCAGTTTCCCTAAATGGTCATCTAGTTCTGACCCTTGGAAAAGCGAATCTGTTGCAGCAGCGCGTCGAAAGCGCTGCGTTCTTCTTTGTCCACCCGGGCCCCATTGGCCCCGGTTTCGAATTCCACATCGTCTTCAGAACGGTTCATAACCGCCTGATTGCGCGCCTGTGCCGCCTGTCCCAGCCTCCAGGTCAGGGCTTCATCCGCGAGGCTCTCCATATCCTCCAGCGCCTCTGCGAGTTCGGCCACGAGTCCCGCCTGCGCGGCGATCTTGGCGAATTCCTCGGCCACCGTAAGGCGGGCGAGTTCAACGTCACCGATCTGTCGCAAGCAGGGTACCACTGCCACATGGCGTGCCCCGAGGAGGGAATCAAGGGCCTCGGGTCCGATTCTCTGCGCCGCGTCTTCCTGAAGGATTTCCGGGTCGGTCGTTCCTGCGCTCAGGAACAGGTCGCGCAGCGCGGCGTGATCGGGATCGCTGCAGGGCAGGGTCTCGAGCGGGCCTTCGAACTCGGGCAGCAGCGCCGGGTAGCGCAGCAGAACGGCGAGGATGACGGTCTCGCGCAGCCGCGTCTCTGCGGCCTCGCCAGCCGAGACCAGCAGCGAGGATTTCGCCGCGGCGCTGGGGGCGATGGTGACCGCCTGACCCCATTTCTGGGTGCGCTGGCCGCTGCGGAACGGGCTGCGCTGGCCGGATTTGCCGCCCCAGTTGCCGCCTCCGTTTCCGCCATCGCCGCTGCGCTTGCTGCGGAAGAGCTGCCAGCGGAGTTCCTTGATCTCATTGCCGTAGTGATGGCGCAGGTCGGGGTGCTGGATGCGCTTGATCGCCGCGCGCAGCGTCGCGTCGAGCGCCGCTTTGCGCTCGGGGCTGTCAAAGACCTTGTCCTCGGTCTCGCGCCGCCACAGAAGCTGCACCATGGGCTGCGCCTGATCGAGCACCGCCTTGACCGCCTGCGGCCCTTTGGCGCGCAGCAGGTCGTCCGGGTCCTGACCTTCGGGCATGATCGCGAACCGCAGCCCCTTGCCCGGCATCAGCAGCGGCAGCGCGGTGTCGATCACCCGATAGGCGGCGCGCAGACCGGCCTTGTCGCCGTCGAGCGCGATCACCGGCTCGTCGGCGATGCGCCAGAGCAGCGCGATCTGATGCTCGGTGACGGCGGTGCCAAGCGGCGCCACCGCCGCCTCGAACCCGGCCTCGCTGAGCGCGATCACATCCATATAGCCTTCGGCGACGATCAGCGGCTGGCCCTTGCCCGCCGCCTCGCGCGCGGGCGCGTGGTTGTAAAGGTTGCGGCCCTTGTCGAAGAGTTCGGTCTCGGGCGAGTTGAGATATTTGGCGTTGTCGCGCGGGTCCATGGCGCGCCCGCCAAAGGCGATGGCGCGGCCGCGGCCATCGCGGATCGGGAACATGATGCGATTGCGGAACACGTCATAGGGCGCGCGGCCCTTCTGCGAGGGCTTGGCCAGCCCCGCCGCCATGATCAGATCCTCGGCGACACCCTGTCCGCGCAGATGGTCCCAAAGGTGCTGCCAACCCTCGGGCGCAAACCCAAGCTCGAAACGGTCCTGCACCGGCTGCGTCAGCCCGCGCCGGTCGAGATAGGCGCGCGCCTCAGAGGCGGCGCCGGTGCGCAGCTGCATCCTGAAGAACCGCACCGCCTGTTCCATCACCTCGGCAAGCTGGCTGCGGCGGTCGGCCTTCTGCGCGGCCTGCGGGTCGCGCGCGGGCATCTGCATGCCTGCCTCACGGGCGAGAATCTCGACCGCTTCCATGAAGTCGACGTTCTCGCTTTCGCGCACGAAGGAGATTGCATCGCCCTTCGCGTGGCAGCCGAAGCAGTAGTAGAACCCCTTGCGGTCATCGACGTGGAAAGAGGCGGACTTTTCCTGATGGAACGGGCAGGGCGCCCACATGTCGCCCTTGGCCTGATTGGACTTGCGGGTGTCCCACATGACTTTGCGACCGACGACCTGGCTCAGGCTCGTACGGGTGCGCAATTCGTCAAGGAAGCCGGGTGGTAGACTCATGCTCGGAGTATCAATGCAGAGGGAGGCCGAGTCCATGCGGCTCGGCACGCGCGTTGGTGTTTCTGTCAGATAGCCGATGCCTGCGCCGACCGGAAGGGCGACGCGGGCGGGTGCGGGTCACGTCATGCGCGCCTCAGCGCGGCGTCATTGCGAGAGACACTGCTGTTCCCAGCTGCGGCCCACATCAAGGGTGAGCTGGTTTTCGGGCAGCGAATAAATCCATTGCGCCAGCATCTCGCCCGAGTCGCGATCCAGCGCCCGGCGCAATTCGCGCTCGGTCCGCTTTTGCGGAATGCCGTCCTTACGCGCCTGCACTGCTTCCATGACCATCTTGGCCGAGGTTTCGCAGCGTGCCGCCTTGTCACTTTGCGCGGAGGCCGGGGTGGCGGCGGCGAGCACCAGCCCGAAAAATACTACAAGATTCCGCATGGTCTGCATCTCCTGTGTCAGCCAAGGCGCTTATGTAATCCTTTGCGGGGAAAGTGTCACCCATGAGGCGGGCTGCGATCACGGCTTGGAGAGCGCTATGGCTTTGTCGTTGCGCCAGTGCCGGGAAATCGCGTTGCGCTTGCTGGTTCAAAGTGAAATCATGACGTCACTTTTAGCGGGTATCAGCCATGGCGAAGACCAAGGAAATCAAGCCCAAGGACGAAAAGAAGAACACGTCCCTGCGGCTTAACAGCAAGACACTCAAGGCGCTCAAGATGCGCGCCATCGAAGAGGATCGCAGTGTGCAGAAGATCGTCGAGACGCTGATCGAGGATTACCTGCGCAAGACCGGAAAGAAATCCAGATGACTCAAGGCGAGGGTGCCTTTTACCTCCTCCCCGACATGGCCGCAGAGGGGGCATCGCTGGTCGATGCCGCCGATCTGGGCGGTCTTAAACCCCAGCTTAGCTGGCAGGAGGCGAGCAGCGCCTTCCTGATCCGCGATACCTTCGATCAGGAATTGCGCCTGAGTGGCCGTGTGCTTATCGAAGTGGCGGAGCAGTTTGAATTGCTTGAGCCCGATGGGCGGGTGCTTGGCCAGTCTTCGGCGGGGGCGGGGCGCTTTGTCGCCGAGTTCTCCGAGGGCTCGGTAAAGCATGCGCTGTCGGACCTTTCGCCGCTGCGCTGCCTGCTGCCGGTGGGCGCGGGCGAAATGCGCCGGGGCGAGCTGGCGCTGCTCGATGACGAAGAAAAGACGCAGGCGCGGGCGTTTTTGTGGGTGCTCGAAGCGGCTGAGGGGGGGCGTGTGACGATCGCCCGCCTGCAGGGGCTGCGCGGCTATGACAAGGCGCTGACCCGGCTGCAGAAGCTGGTCGAAGGGCTGGGCGGCGCAGCGCTGGAGGACGGCGCGCTTTATGATCTGCTGTTCCCCGGCCAGTCGGCCTATGTGGCCAAGCCCGATGTGCCGATGGACGGGCAGGAAGAGGCCTTTGATGCCGCCAGCGATATCATCGCCGCCTATCTTCCCGTGGCGCGCGCCAATGAGGCCGGGGTGATCGCCGACGACGACACCGAGTTTCTGCACGACTACCGCATCGCCCTGCGAAAAATCCGCTCGGTGCTGAGCCTGTTCAAAGGCGTTTATGCGGACGAGCAGACCGCCGAGCTGAAAGCGCGCTTTTCGGCATTGATGGAACCGACCGGGCGGCTGCGTGACCTCGATGTCTACCTGCTCGAGAAGGATGCCTATTATACTATGCTGCCGGCGAACCTGCACGAAGGGCTCGACCGGATGTTCGCCTTGTTCGCCGAGGAACGCACCGCCGCGCAGGCGGGGCTGGCGAAACATCTGCGCAGCACCGGCTACCGCAAGGAGATCACCGCGCTTGGCAAGATTTTCCACAAGCGCAAGGCGTTGCAGCGCGGCGAACGCGCGGACCTTCCGGCCTATGATTTCGCCTGCAAGCTGATCTGGAAACGCTACCGCAAGATCTGCACCATCGCCGAGGCGATTGATGATGCGACGCCCGACCACGAGGTGCATGAGCTGCGCATACACTGCAAGAAGCTGCGCTATCTCATGGAGTTCTTCGGCCCGCTGTTCCCCGCAGGGCCGTTCAAAAAGCTGATCAAGCCGCTCAAGCGCCTGCAGGACAACCTTGGTCTTTTTAACGATTACTCGGTGCAGCAGGGCAGCCTTATCGACTTCCTGAGGCGGCTCGAGGACAGCGGCGAGAGCGGCAACCTGCAGGTGGCGCAAAGCGTTGGCGCTCTGATCCTCGTGCTGCACGAGCGGCAGCTTGCAGAGCGCGCCAAGGTCGTCGGCAGCTTCGCGACGTTCAACAGTGCCGAGACCCAAATGACGTTCCGCGAGCTGTTTCACGGAGGAAAGAAATGAAGATCATCGCCTGCTATTCCAACAAAGGGGGCGTCGGGAAAACCGCGACCTCGGTGAACCTTGCCTATGCGCTGGCGCAGGGTGGCCGCCGGGTGCTGCTGTGCGATCTCGACCCGCAGGGCGCGTCGAGCTTCTACTTTCGCGTGAAACCCTCGAAGAAGCTGACCGAGGCGAAGTTCTTTGAAGACGTGCAGCGCTTCACCAAGGCGATCCGGGGCAGCGATTTCGACAATCTCGACATTCTGCCCGCCAATATGACCTTCCGCGACTTCGATGTGTTCCTCGCCCGCATGCGCAATTCGCGCTCGCGGCTTAAGAAGGCGTTGAAGGCGGTGAAGGGCGATTACGACGTGATCCTGCTGGACTGCCCGCCGAACATCTCGACCCTTTCCGAAAATGTCTTTCGCGCGTCCGACGCGATCGTCGTGCCGGTCATTCCCACGACCCTGTCGCAGCGCACGTTCGAGCAGTTGCAGGAGTTCTTCCGCGACCATGACCTGAGCCCGAAAAAGCTGCACGGGTTCTTTTCGATGGTGCAGGGGGTGAAGTCGCTGCATGGCGAGACCATGGACGAGATGCGCGCCGAGCACGGCAAGCGTCTGATGAAGTCGAGCATCCCCTTCACCTCGGATGTCGAACGCATGGGCGTGCATCGTGCGCCGGTGATGGCGACCGCGCCGTCGAGCGCCGCCAGCGCGGCCTATACGGCACTGCATGACGAATTGAGCAAGAGGGTCCTGAAATGACCGACGCAACCGAAGCCGTGGAGATCGAGCGCAAGTTTCTGGTGGCGCAATTGCCGGTGCTGGAGGAGCTGAAAGCAAAGCCGGTCCGGCAGGGCTATGTCACGCAGGCGGGCGACTCGGTGGAACTACGCCTGCGCGAGAAGGGCGGGGCTTTCTTTCTGACGCTGAAGTCCGAAGGCGGGCTGGTGCGCATGGAGCGTGAGATCGAGATCGACGCCGCGCAGTTCGAGGCGCTCTGGCCCGCGACCGAGGGGCGACGGCTCGAAAAGACACGTTATGTGGGTGCGCTGCCCGATGGAACGGGGTTCGAGCTTGATGTCTTCACCGGGACGCTGGCGCCGCTGGTGCTGGTGGAGGTCGAGTTCGACAGCGCAGAGGCGGCAGGGGCCTTCACGCCGCCTGACTGGTTCGGAGCGGATGTCACCGAAGACCGCCGCTACCGCAATCGCGCGCTGGCCGATGATGGCGTGCCGGGGCGTCCCGAGCGGCGCGGCTGAGGCGCTACAAACGCCTCATTGGCCGAACACACGCACAGGCGGCGCGGGCCTTCGCGCCGCCTGTTTCGTTGTGCGCGCCCGCGTGCTGTGGCGCTCTTGCGCCAAACTGGCGCGGCTCTGCGGTGGGCGGCTGGGGTCCGGACCCGGCGGCTGCTACCCATGTCTATAAGGAAACGGCAGCACAGGCAGGGGCAGCAAGATGATCCTCGCGGATTCCATCGGCTTTGCGGCGACGCATACGATCAGCGAAATTCTCTCGGGCATTCCGAATGCGGAGGTGCGCCACGGCACCCGCAACTTTGCCAAAGGCGGTGCCGTGGGCGAGGAGGACACGCCGGTCGATCAGTTCGTGGCCGAGATGAAGCAGAGCGCGGCCTCGGGCAAGCGGGTCTATGCCGTACATTGCCTCTATAGTGCGCCGCAGGGGCGGGAGGTCTGTCTGGCCAATGGCGTCAAGCACCGCATCATCGTCCGCGAGCCCGTGCGCCACGTGCGCAGCTGCTTTGCCTGGTGGGTGAAAAAGACGCTTGGCGGCGATCAGGTGGGCTATCGCAAGATGGTCACTCTCGACGAGCATCTGCTCTCGAAACTGCCGATCCCGCGAAACTTCCCGAACGCGGCCTATGCGGCAGCGCTGTCGCATGTGATGCAATTTAATATCGAAGCGCTCGAGGCGGGCTGCGAGATTCTGCAGATGGAACGGCTGGTTTCCGAAGAGGACTACTTCCGCGAATCCTTCGATGTGCCCGATGATGTGACCCTCAGCCATTTCAGCGGCGCCGAGGTGCATCGCGCGTCACATAAGGACAAGCTGGAGGGGCTTGGCGTCGGCGAGGCGAATGAAGACGCGCTGCGTCAGGTGGTTCGCTGGACCGTGGCGGGCAAGACCACGAGCTTTGCGGAAATGTCTGCGCGGCTTGGCTACAGCTGAACGCCGATCCCGGCGCAGGGGGGCAGCTCTCTTGCGCCGCGATGCTGAACAATCGGGCGGACCACGCGCGGTCAGAGGCTTGAGCGAAAGAGCATTCTTCCAGGCGCTCGTTTGGGGCGTGCGGCATGTTTTTAACTCAAGGATAGCAAAGCGTGACCCGCCATCGACGGCGCGGCGCACGCGGCGCGCCCTAAGAATAAAACATCTATTTTCAGGGAGGTAAGTGGTGCTGCTGGAGAGAATTGAACTCTCGACCTCTCCCTTACCAAGGGAGTGCTCTACCTCTGAGCTACAGCAGCGCCGGTGTGCCTTTCGAGGCGTCCGCGCTAGGTTGCGTCGGTGTGCCTCGTGGCGTGGCGCGGTGTCTAAGGGCAAACGCCGGGGGGTGCAAGCGCAATCTGGACGGTTTTTTGCCTCTCCGGTAAAGAAAGTTCATGAAGCCCAAAACGAGCCCCCAAAAATCCCCGGCACAGGACCGCGATGCCCGCCTCAAGGCGGCGCTGAAGGCGAATCTGGGTCGGCGCAAGGCACAGGCGAAGGCGCGCGACGCCTCGAAAGACGACAAAAAGCCCGAAGACGGGCCGAGCAGTGAAAAGGACAGCTAATGGATTCGATCGTCGTCACGGGCAATGGCCCGCTATCGGGACAGATTCCCATCGCCGGCGCGAAGAATGCCTGCCTCACCCTCATGCCCGCGACGCTTTTGTCGGATCAGCCGCTGACGCTGACCAATGCGCCGCGGCTGTCCGATATCCGCACGATGACGCTGCTGCTGCAGTCGCTGGGTGCGGAAGTGCAGGCGCTGAACGACGGGCAGGTGCTGGCCATGTCGAGCCACGCGCTGACCTCGACCCGCGCCGACTATGACATCGTGCGCAAGATGCGCGCGTCGATTCTCGTGCTTGGTCCGCTGCTGGCGCGATTCGGCCATGCCGAAGTGTCGCTGCCCGGCGGCTGCGCCATCGGCGCGCGTCCCGTGGACCTGCATCTCAGAGCGCTGGAAGCGATGGGCGCGGAGCTTGATCTGCGCGAGGGCTATGTGCACGCCAAGGCGCCGTCGGGTGGCCTCAAGGGCGGCATCGTGGAGTTTCCCTTTGCCTCGGTCGGGGCCACAGAAAACGCGCTGATGGCCGCCACGCTCGCCAAGGGCACAACGGTGATCCGCAACGCGGCGCGCGAGCCCGAGATCGTCGATCTGGCGCAATGCCTGCGCAAGATGGGCGCACAGATCGAAGGCGAGGGCAGCAGCACCATCGAGATTCAGGGCGTCGAGACGCTGGGCGGGGCGACGCACCGCGTGGTGACCGACCGGATCGAACTGGGCACCTATATGCTGGCCCCGGCGATTTGCGGCGGCGAGGTCGAATGCCTCGGCGGTACGATCGAACTGGTCAAAAGCTTCTGCGAAAAGCTCGACGAGGCGGGAATCGCGGTCGAGGAAACGCCCACCGGCCTCAAGGTCGCGCGCAAGAATGGTCGGGTGAAGGCTGTCGATGTGACCACCGAGCCGTTCCCCGGCTTCCCCACCGACCTTCAGGCGCAGATGATGGCGCTGCTTTGCACCGCCGATGGCGAAAGCGTGCTGGAAGAAAAGATTTTCGAGAATAGGTTCATGCACGCGCCCGAGCTTCTGCGCATGGGCGCGAATATCGACGTGTCGGGCGGCACCGCCCGCGTGCGCGGTGTCGAGAAACTGAAGGGCGCCCCGGTGATGGCCACCGACCTGCGCGCCTCGGTGTCGCTGATTCTTGCCGGTCTTGCGGCAGAGGGCGACACGGTGGTCAGCCGAGTCTACCATCTCGACCGTGGCTATGAGCACGTGGTGCGCAAACTGCGCGGCGTGGGCGCCAAGATCGAACGGGTGAAGGGCGAGTGACCGAGGACGCAAAATTCGAAGACGCGGGCGGCCAGCCCCTCAACCTCGGGGCAATGGACCCCGAGGATCTGCAGGTGCTGTCGGCGCTGGCGCAGGATGCGGTTCTGACCGTCGCGGATGTCGCATGGGAGAAGCGCCACCACCGGCTGGCGCTTTTGGTGAATCGCCTGCGCCGCGAAGATGGCGTGCATCAGGACCCGCCCGAGCGGGTCCGCGCGCTGCTGGTGGTCGAGAACGTGCTGAAGGTGGCGGCACAGGGAATCAGCCGCGACGACAAGGACACGGTGCTCTCGCTGCTGTCTGTCGGTTTCGAGCCCGGCGAGGATGGCGCGGGATATGTCGAACTGACCTTCGCCGGTGACGGTGCGCTCCGCTGCGAGGTTGAGGCGCTGGAACTGCGCCTCAAGGATGTGACCCGGCCCTACCGCGCCATTTCGGGGCAGATGCCGGATCACAAGGACTGATCAGCGGCTCACTGCTGCATTGATTCTAGATGCTGCGCGAGGGCGAGAATGCGTCCTCGCGTCACGATCTCGCTGGCATAGGCGCCGATCTCGACCGACAGGGCCTCTTTGAAGCGCTGCCCCCAGACCGGCATCGGATACCCGTGGCCACGAATGCCGCTGCGCCCGTCGATGATCTGGATGACTTCAAGCATCGGGAATTCGCCGTCGTTGTTCGCAGAGATCTGCGTCAGGTCCGGCAGATCGACCGTCATCAGTTCCGCCAGCGGCCCGTCACCGACGCCGCTCTCGCCATGACAGGCGGCGCAGGCGTTCATATATTCGGTCTCTCCGGCGCTTTGCGCCGAGGCGCTGCCACTCATGCACAGCCCAGCCATGCCAAGCGCCAGTCCGAGCGCGGTAATATTGTTCTTAAACATCTTTGCTCCTCCAAAATACATCGGCTCTCCCGTGCCGATTTCCCCATATTAGGCGATTCGCATGTGTCACTCGCTGATCCACGTCATCGTGGAGAGGGGCGAATCCCCTCTCGCACCACTTGAGCCGCGCCCGGCTTGTCTCTAAGCACGGGCGCGACAAGGAGATCGCCCATGCCCGTCTTTCTCGACACCACCGAGCCGGATTTCGAGCTGCAGTTCGCCCAGCTGCTCAGCGCCAAGCGCGAGGACAGCCCCGATGTGGACGATACCGTCGGCGGCATCATCGCCGATGTGCGGGCGCGCGGCGACGCGGCGGTGCTCGAACTGACCGCGAAATTCGACCGGTTGGAATTGGCTGCTTCGGGGCTGCGCTTCACCGCCGAAGAGATCGACAGCTATTGCGCGCAGGTGCCGCAGACCGAGCGCGACGCGCTCGAGACCGCCGCCGAACGCATCCGCGCCTATCACGTGCGGCAGATGCCCGAGGATCAGCAATGGACCGATCCCGATGGCGCCACTCTGGGCTGGCGCTGGACGGCGGTCGCCGCAGCGGGCCTTTACGTGCCGGGCGGGCTGGCGAGCTATCCTTCCTCGGTGCTGATGAACGCCATTCCCGCCAAGGTGGCGGGGGTCGAGCGGCTCTGTATCACCGTGCCCACGCCCGACGGTGTGGTGAACCCGCTGGTGCTGCTGGCGGCAAAGATCGCCGGGGTCGACGAGATCTACCGCATGGGCGGTGCGCAGGCGATCGCCGCGCTGGCCTATGGCACCGAGAGCATCGCCCCGGTCGACAAGATCACCGGGCCGGGCAACGCCTTTGTCGCCGCCGCCAAGCGCCGGGTGTTCGGCAAGGTCGGCATCGACATGATCGCGGGGCCGTCGGAAATTCTCGTCATCGCCGATGCGGAAAATGATCCCGAGTTCATCGCCCTCGATCTGCTGAGCCAGGCCGAGCACGACGAAAGCGCACAGTCGATCCTGATCACCCCGGATGCCGCCTTTGGCCGCGCCGTGACCGAGGAGGTGGAACGGCAGCTTCAGGTGCTCGAACGTCGCGGTATCGCCGGGGCCAGCTGGCGCGATTTCGGCGCGGTGATTGTCTGCCGTGATCTTTCCGAGGCCGCCGCGCTGTCGAACCGCGTGGCACCCGAGCACCTCGAGCTTTGCGTCGCCGACCCTGAGGCGCTGTCGCAGCAGATCCGCCACGCCGGCGCGATCTTCCTTGGTCAGTGGACGCCCGAGGCCATCGGCGATTACGTCGGCGGTCCGAACCACGTGCTGCCCACCGCCCGCTCGGCGCGCTTCTCTTCGGGCCTGTCGGTGCTCGATTTCCTCAAGCGCACCACGCTGGCCAAGATGTCGCCCGAGGCGCTGCGCGCCATCGGTCCGGCGGCAGAGGTGCTGGCCACCTCCGAGAGCCTGCAGGCGCACGGCCTTTCGGTGACGGCGCGCCTGCGCAAACTCAACGGCTGAACTTGGCCGCAGGTGCATCGTTGCGCCTGCGGTCACAACGCCTCCGGCGCAGGACATTACTTCGCCTCCGGCGCAGGACTTTGCTATGCCTCCGGCGTAAGGCGCATTGCCCCATCCCCGCGCATTGGCTACAGATTCCGGAGCCGAAGCCGAGGACGCGCCCATGAGCCATATCGCCCGTATCGAGCTGGACGACGCCAACCTGCCGCCTCCGACCCCGGAGATCGAGCAGGAGCGCCGCGTTGCGATGTTCGATCTCATGGAAGAAAACAGCTTCACGCTGCCCCCGCGCGAGGGCCGCGAGGTGCCGCAGGGGCCCTATGCGCTTGGCCTGTCGATCCGCGACAAACGGCTGGTCTTCGACATCTCTACCGAGGGCGGCGATCCGGCGGCGGAGTTTCACCTCTCGCTGGCGCCCTTCCGGCAGGTGGTGAAGGACTACTTCCAGATCTGCAAAAGCTATTTCGACGCGGTGAAATCCGCCGCCCCCAGCCAGATCGAGACCATCGACATGGCCCGGCGCGGCATCCATAACGAAGGCGCGCGCATCCTGCAGGAGCGGCTCGAGGGCAAGGCCGAGGTCGACACAGATACGGCGCGCCGCCTCTTCACCCTTATCTGCGTGCTGCATTTCGGGGGCTGACCTGGTGCCGAAACTGCCGCAATCGGTTCTGTTTTGTTGCGACCACAACGCCGTGCGCTCGCCCATGGCCGAGGGGATCATGAAAAAGCTCTACGGGCAGGGCACCTATGTGCAGTCCGTCGGCGTGGTGAATGATCTCGAGATCGACGGGTTTGCCATTTCCGTCTGCCAGGAGATCGGCGTCGAGCTGTCCAAGCACCGCTCACGCAGCTTCGAGGAGCTTGAAGAGATGGGCGAGACGCTCTCGGGCTTCGATCTCATCGTCGCCATGTCGCCCGCCTCGCAGCGCGCCGCGCTGGAGCTCACCCGCTTCTTTCATCTCACGGTGGAATACTGGCCGATCATGGATCCCACGGGGCTCGGCGAGACCCGCGAGACCAAGCTCAACGCCTACCGCCAGACCCGCGACCAGATCTACGATAAGCTCAAGACCCGATGGGGAGAAAAATGACCGCCACCGAAACCATTCAGGCCTATTTCGACGCGTTCAACGGCGGCGACACCGAGGCGATGCTCGACCTGCTGTCCGCGGATATCGCGCATCACGTGAACGAAGGGCAGATCCGCTCGGGCAAGACCAAATTCGCCGAATTCAGCGCCCATATGTCCCACTGCTACCGCGAGCAGCTGACCGACATGGTGATCTTCGAGGCCGAAGGTGGCACCCGCGCCGCCGCCGAGTTCATCGTGAACGGCACCTATCTCAACACCGACGCGGGCCTGCCCGAGGCCAAGGGCCAGACCTACCGCCTGCCAGCCGGGTCGTTCTTCTCGCTCGAAGGCGGCAAGATCACCCGCGTGGTCACCTACTATAACCTTGCCGACTGGATCCGGCAGGTCTCGTGACCGAGGTCCGGGTCCTCACCGGCGCGGCGCTCGACGCCGCGCTCGACGATGTCGCCCGGCTGCGCATCACCGTCTTCCGGGACTTTCCCTATCTCTACGACGGCGATCTCGACTACGAGCGGCGCTACCTCGAGAGCTACCGCCAGAGCGAAGGCGCGGTGCTGGTCGGTGCCTTCGAGGGCACGCAGCTGGTCGGCGCCGCCACCGGCACGCCGATGGAGGATCACGCCAGTGATTTCGCCGCGCCCTTCGCCGCCATCGGGCTGGCGCTGAGTGACATTTTCTACTGCGCCGAGTCGGTGCTGCTGCGCAGCGCCCGCGGGCAGGGGATCGGCCATCGCTTCTTCGACCTGCGCGAGGCCCATGCCCGCAGCCTTGGCCGCAAATGGTCCACCTTCTGCGCCGTCGAACGCCCGCTCGATCACCCGCTGCGCCCGCCGCATTACGCGCCGCTCGACCCGTTCTGGAAAAAGCGCGGCTACGCGCCGGTCGAAGGCGTTGCCGCCCGGTTCAACTGGAAAGACGTGGATCAGCCCGAGGAAACCGACCACCGCCTGCAATTCTGGCTGCGCGACCTCAGCCAGCCTCCAGAGGCCGCGTCCTAGACACTTCCTCTTGGCAAAAATATCCCGGGGGAGTCGCGCCGCGCGCGACGGGGGCAGCGCCCCCTCCCAGCCTGCACCATCACGCGCCCCACCCACACATCACGGAAGCCCCCTAATGAAGATCGCCACCGCCGCCTACCCGATGGATTTTCTCACCAGCTGGGACGCCTATGCCACCAAGATCGAGGCTTGGGTGGCCGAGGCGGCGGGGCAGGGCGCCGAGCTTCTGGTGTTCCCCGAATATGGCGCGATGGAGATTGCCACGCTCGCCGGGGCAGCGGCCGCGGCAGATCTCGAAGGGTCGCTCCACGCCATTTCCGAGCGTATCCCGCAGGTCGATGCGCTGCATGCGGATCTCGCGGGCAAATATGGCGCGCATATTCTCGCGGCCTCGGCGCCGGTCTTTGACGACACCCTCGGGCCGCGCCCGGTGAACCGCGCGCGGCTCTTCACGCCGGGCGGCGCCATGGGGTTTCAGGACAAACAGATTATGACCCGCTTCGAGCGCGAGGATTGGGACGTGGTGGGCGGCGCGCCGCTGCAGCTTTTCGACACGGCTCTGGGCAAGATCGGCATCTTGATCTGCTACGATTCGGAATACCCGCTGCTGGGCCGCGCGCTGCGCGATGCCGATCTTTTGCTGGTGCCGTCGTGCACCGAGGCGCAGGCCGGCTATTCCCGCGTGCGCATCGGTGCCATGGCCCGCGCGCTGGAGCAGCAGTGCATCGCGGTGATGGCCTCGACCGTGGGCGATTGCGACTGGTCCGAAGCGGTGGACACCAACACCGGCATGGGCGGGGTTTTCTGCCCGCCCGACACGGGCTTCCCTGCCACCGGCGTGATCGCCGAAGGGGTGCTGGGCAAGGCTGGCTGGACCTATGCCGAGGTGGACCTTGACGCCGTCGCTCGGGTCCGTAACGATGGCGTTGTGCTGAACCGCACCCATTGGGACGATCAGTCCGGGCGCGACGGCCCCGTTGCATTGCGGGCGCTGTGCTGACGGCTATTCCCGACAATCTGCAATTGCACCCTTGAAAAACGCCGCGATTGGGCGCATATCCATGCGCGTTCCGCGACCTAGAGGCGGAACGGCATTTTCAGGAGAAAGCATGGCCAAGGAAGATACGCTCGAATTTCCCGGTGTCGTGAAGGAACTCCTGCCCAACGCGACGTTTCGGGTCGAGCTTGAGAACGGCCATGAGATCATCGCGCATACGGCAGGCAAGATGCGCAAGAACCGCATCCGTGTTCTTGCAGGCGACAAGGTTCAGGTCGAGATGACCCCCTATGATCTGACCAAAGGCCGGATCAACTATCGCTTCAAGTAAGCGCCGCATGGTCCCGAAACTCATGGCGGTTCCCGCTGCACGGGGCCGGACCTGCGAGGTCTGCGCATGAAGCTCGTTCTCGGCTCCGGTTCGCCCCGGCGGCGCGATTTGCTCGCGCAACTGGGTGTGACAGCAGACGATATCCGCCCGCCCGACATCGACGAAGATCCGATGCCGGGCGAGCTGCCCCGCCCTTACTGCGTGCGGCTCGCGCGCGAGAAGGCGCAGGCGATTCCCTCCACCGCTGATGAAATCGTTCTCTCGGCCGACACCACTGTCGCGCTGGGACGCCGGATTCTGGGCAAGCCCCGGGATGCGGGCGAGGCGGCGGAGTTCCTCACCAAGCTTTCGGGGCGCCGTCACCGTGTGATCACGGCGGTTGCCGTGCGTCGCGGCGACCAGCTGTGGGAGCGCGACGTGGTCACTCAGGTGAAGATGAAGGACCTCTCGAACGAGGAACTGAACGCCTATCTCGCGTCGAACGACTGGCAGGGCAAAGCCGGCGGCTACGGCATTCAGGGCATGGCTGGCGCGTTCATCCCGTGGATCAACGGCAGCTTCACCTCGGTGGTCGGCCTGCCGCTGGCGGAAACCGCGAACCTGCTGCTCGCCGCAGGATACCCGCTCTACAAGTTCGGAGAAGTCGCATGAAGGGACGCACCATTGCGCTCGACCATCTCGGCGAGGCCGAAGCGGCGGCGCTGATCGTCGATGGCAAGCTCGAAGACCTGCTGATCGACAGCGACCACGCGCGCCCCGGCACCATCTATCGCGGCATCGCGCAGCGTCCGATGAAGGGGCAGGGCGGGATGTTCCTCGACACGCCCGAAGGCTCTGCCTTCCTGCGGCAGGTGAAGGGCTTGTCCCCGGGCCAGCCGCTGGTGGTGCAGGTCACCGGCTTTGCCGAGCCGGGCAAGGCGATCCCCGTGACCACCCGCGTGCTCTTCAAATCGCGTTTCGCCATCGTCACGCCCGGTGCGCCGGGGCTCAACATCTCGCGCCGGATCAAGGATGAGGACATCCGCGAAAGCCTGCTCGAGATCGCCCATGAGGTGATGCCGGGAGCGAAAGAGGCCGAAAACGGCCTGATCCTGCGCTCGTCCTGCGCGGAAGGTGACCCCGACGAGATCGCCGAAGATGTCGCCGCCATGGCGCAGCTCTGCGAGCAGGTGATGGCCGACGTCTCGGGCGAGGCCGAAGTGCTGGTCGAGGGCGACGGGCCGCATGCGCTGGCATGGCGCGAGTGGGACGAAGGCGATGTCGACGCCGAGGCGGGCAGTTTTGAGCGCCACAACGTGCACGAGATGATCGAGGCGCTGGCGCGTCCTCTGGTGCCGCTGCCCGGTGGCGGCTCGATGAGCATCGAGCCGACCCGCGCGCTGGTGGCCGTGGACATCAACACCGGCGGGGACACTTCGCCCGCGGCGGGCCTCAAGGCCAATGTCGCGGCCCTGCGCGAGTTGCCCCGGCAGCTGCGTCTGCGCGGGCTTGGCGGGCAGATCATCGTCGATCTGGCCCCGATGCCGAAGAAGGAACGCCGTCAGGTGGAATCGGTGCTGCGTGCGGCGTTGAAACAGGATCCGACGGAAACCATTCTTGCCGGCTGGACCCAGCTTGGCCTCATGGAGTTGCAGCGCAAGCGCGAGCGCGTGCCGCTAAGCGAGGTGCTGAAGCCGGGGATGCTGTCATGAGCTGCCCGATCTGCGCCAAGCCGACCGACCCGAAGTACCGCCCGTTCTGCTCGAAGCGCTGCGCCGATGTGGATCTGGCGAAATGGATGACCGGCAGCTACGCCGTGCCCTCGACCGATCCGCAGGATGTGGAAGAGGCCATCGAGGCCGCCGAGCGCGAGCTCAACAACCCGACGCGGCACTGATCCTTATTTGATCTGGGGGGCGCTGCCCCCGCCGCGCGTGGCGCGGCGCCCCCGGGATATTTTCGTCTAGACGAAGGCTCTACGGCCGGTCCTGTGCGCGCTCAAAGCTCGCGCAGATAGGCGAAGGACGCATAGCCTTTCATGCCGCCGTCGCGGTCCAGCGTGACCTCGCACCAGCGGGTGCCGCCGGTTTGCGTGCATTCATAGACTTTCACCACCGTGCCGTTCGGCAGCCCGGCCAGCACGTCGAAACCGGTGCCCGGCCCGCCGCGCAATTTCAGCATGTCGCCTTCGTCGACCCCAAAGACCTCATAGCGGGCGCCCCAGACATTGCTGCCCGAGGGGGCGCCGCATCCGGCCAGCGCCGCCAGCGCCAGCGCAAGAAGGATTGGTCTGCGCATCGTTTTCTCCTGTCGTCTGCCTCGGGCTCAGGTGTAATCCGCGCCGCGCGCAAAAGGAACGGTGGATGGGCACGGACGGGCGGTCTCTGAGCGAACGGGGCGGCGCGGACACGGCGGCGGCGGATTGCCGGTTGCAGCCGCCGGTGGCTGCGCTAACGTCCGGCGCATGACTGACGATTTGGCCCTGATGGCGTCCTACCCTCTGCTTCGCACCGCCGGTATCGACGGGATGCTGGTGAGCTTCGGCGACAAGCTGAGCGAGCCCGCCAACCGCGCCGCGCTGGCCTTCCGAGCCGCGCTTGAGAGCGATCCGCCCGAGGGGGTCGAAGAGATTTCCTCGTCGCTGGTCTCGGCCTATCTGCGCTTCGATCCCTTGGCGCTGAGCCACGCCGCGTTGGAGAGCAAGCTGCGCGGGCTCATGGCGTCGCGCGACTGGCTGCAGGCCGATCTGCCGCATGGCCGCCGGTTGCACCGTATCCCCACCGTTTATGGCGGCACGCTCGCGCCGCAACTCGCCGAAGCCGCCGCCGAGGCGGGGATGAGCGCAGCCGATGCGGTGACCTCGCTGTCGACGGCGCGGGTGCGGGTGACGGCGCTTGGCTTTGCACCGGGGCAGCCCTATCTTGGCGAGTTGCCCGAGACGTGGAACATTCCGCGCCAGCAGGGACTTACGCCGCGCGTGCCGAAGGGCGCGCTGGTGCTGGCGATCCGGCAATTCGTGATCTTCTCGGTCACCGCGCCGACCGGCTGGCGCCATGTGGGCCAGACCGCGGCGCCGTTGTTCCGTATGGGCGCCGAGCGGCCCTTCCTTTTGGCGCCCGGCGATGAGGTGGAATTCCCGCAGGTCTCCGAAGAGGTCTTTGCCCGGATGCAGAACGACCCCGAAGGCGGCGCAAGCTGGGAGGATCTGCCATGAGCCGCGAATTGATCGTGCATCGCGCAGGGCCTGCGGTGACCGTGCAGGATGGCGGCCGTCCGGGCTGGATTGCCTTTGGGCTCTCGCGCGGCGGCGCGATGGATCGGCTGGCGCTGGCCGAGGGTGCGGCGCTGCTGGGGCAGGGCGAAACAGCTGCGCTCGAGATGGGCGGTGTCGGCGGGCGGTTCGAGGCGGGCTGCGATCTGCGCATCGCGCTGACCGGCGGTGCCATGCGGGCCAGCATCGACGGCGCGCCAGTGGTGTGGAACGCCGCGCATTCTCTGCCCAAGGGCGCGGTGCTCGAGATCGGACCGGTGCAATCGGGGGCCTATGGTTATCTTTCGCTGGGCGGCGGGCTGGAGCCCGAGGAACTGCTGGGCGCGCGCTCGGCGCATCTGACCGCCGGGTTGGGCCGGGCTGTCGCGGCGGGCGACCGGCTGCCGGTCGGGGCCGACAGAGGCGGACCGGTGGCGCGCAAGCTGGCGGTGGACGACCGTTTTTCGGGCGGTGCGTTGCGCGTGGTGGAAAGCCTGCAGACCCGCCTCTTCCCCGAAGAGCAGCGCCGCCGGTTGGGCGAGACCACATTCACCCGCGACTCCCGCGCCAACCGCATGGGGGTGAAGCTTGTGCCGGATGGCGCTCCCTTCGGCGTCGACGGCGGGCTCTCGGTAGTGTCCGAGATCATCACACCGGGCGATATCCAGATGACCGGCGATGGCGCGCCTTTCGTGCTTATGGCCGAATGCCAGACCACCGGGGGCTACCCGCGCCTTGCCACCGTCATTCCCGCCGATCTGCCGCGCGTGGCGCAGGCGCCAGCGGGTGCCGAATTGCGCTTCAGCTTCGTGTCGATGGACGAGGCGCTGGCCGCCGAGAGCGCCTATCGCGCGGCCCTCAGAGATCTGCCGCGCCGCATCGAGCCGCTGGTGCGCGACCCGGCGGATGTGGCCGATCTGCTCAGTCACAAGCTGGTCAGCGGGTTTTCCAACGGCGACTATCACGACCACTGAGCCGGGCAGGCTTTGACAGAAGGAGACAGAGGGATGACCAGCGTCGATCTCAACGCGGATATGGGCGAAAGCTATGGCCCTTGGGTCATGGGGCAGGACGCGGCGCTGCTCGAGGTGATCACCTCGGCCAATATCGCCTGCGGGTTTCACGCCAGCGACCCTGACGTCATGGCGGCGACGATGAAGCTGGCGGCGGAACGCGGCACTGGCATCGGCGCGCATCCCGGTTTTCCTGATCTGCAGGGGTTCGGGCGGCGGCGGATGCAGCTTTCGCATGCCAGTCTGCGCAATCTCACCGCCTACCAGCTGGGTGCGGCACAGGCGATGGCCGGGGCTGCGGGTGGCAAGGTGCGGCATCTGAAGCTGCACGGCGCGCTGGCCAATATGTGCGCCGAGGACAAGGCCATGGCGCTGGCCGCCTATGAGGGTGCGCTTTCGGTCGATCCCGAGATCATCATCATGGTGCTGGCCGCGACGCAGCAGCAGGCGGCGGTCGAGGAGTTGGGCTGCCGCTGGGCGGGCGAGATTTTCGCCGACCGCGCTTATAACGACGATGCCACGCTGGTTGATCGCGCGCTGTCGGGGGCGGTGATCCATGATGCCGAACTGGCCGCTGCGCGCATGGTGAAGATGGTGCAGGCCGGAGCGATCATCACCGAAAGTGGCAAGCACATTCCGGCGGCGGTGGATACCATCTGCCTGCATGGCGACGGCAAGACCGCGCTGCAGATCGCCCGCGCCGTGCGCGCGGCGCTGGAAGAGGCGGGCGTCGCGCTGGAGGTGTTCCCGGGGCGGACCGGCGGGGTCTGACCCGCTCTGCGCCCTTACGGACCGGACCTTAGCCGCTGATCCAATAGGCCGAGAAATAGCCACGCTCGCGCGGAAGCCCGAGGTCTTTGAACTGCGCCTTCGCCGCGCGGACGATGGATTTTTCCGCGGCGACCCAGACGAAGAGCCCATCCTCGATCTCGGTGATCCGCGCCAGTGCGGCGCCGAGGCCGCCCTCTGCGCCGCGAGGGATCCAGCTGAGGTCCATGCCCGAAGGGCAGGCCAGTTCAGGCCGGTCGGCCTGCGATCCGGTCTCGATCATCACCCGACCTTGAGTGCCCGCGGGTGCCCTTTCGAGGATGCGACGGATGGCGGGCAGGGCGGTCTCATCCCCGGCGAGCAGAAGCCGCTCGCTTACCGGAAAATCGCCGCCGCCCGGCCCCATGACGCCGACGGTGGCACCGGGCTGCGCCTGCCGCGCCCAGTTGGTTGTGCGCCCGCCCTCATGTTCGAAAATGTCGAAGGCAAAGCGCCCGCGCGCGGCATCGAGCCAGACGAACGTATAGGCGGCGCGGTGCAGGGCGCAGGCACCATCGGGCCAGATCGTCCGCCCCTGCGCGGTCAGTTCCGGCCAGCGCGGCTGCGTGTCCTCGGGGGGCAGCAGCAACGAGAAATGCATCCCGCCTTCAGAGAGTGCGTCAATGCCGTCGCAGGCCATCTTGATACGCAGGAAGTTCGGTGTGATGCGCCGCGTGCCGATCACCGTGGCGAGGTGGAAATTGGGCGGGGTCTTCGCCTCGCCGACGCCGCTCCACGCCATGCGCGCACCGGCATCGGGCAGCAGCTCGTCGAGCATATAGTTCACCGTCTCGCGCCACTGGTGCAGCGGCACATCCCCATCGGCGGCGATCTCGACATCGAAACCGCGCCGGTCCAGCCGCAAGGCAACCTCGGCGCCGGTGGCGTTGACCTTCAGGCGGCGGCCTTTGTGCTCGTAGGGGATGCCGTATTCATCGAGGCGGGCACGCAGATCCGGCACGAACTGCGCGGGAAGCGGGCCGTCAAAACGGCTCGATGAGACGGCGCGGGAAGCGGTGGCCATGAGGCGATCTCCTTTCGGCTCAGAGCGGGATGATCATCGGCGTGCCGGTCACCGGGTCGGGATCGACGCGGGCGGCAAGGCCGAAGGCGGTCTGCAGATTGGCTGGGGTCAGCACCTCCCAAGGCGTGCCGGTGGCCACGAGCCCCGCGCGCCCGAGCAGCACCAGCCGGTCCGAGAAACGTGCGGCAAGGTTGAGATCATGCAGCACCGAGATCACCGTCAGCCCAGCCTCGCGGTTGCGCCGCCGCAGTAGCGACAGAACGTCGATCTGATGCACCAGGTCGAGATAGGTGGTCGGCTCGTCGAGCAGCAGCAGCGGCGCGCTCTGCGCCAGAACCAGCGCGATCCATGCCCGCTGCCGCTGCCCGCCGGAAAGCTCGCTGAGCGGGCGCTCGGCAAGGGCGGTCATCTGCACCGCCTCCAGCGCCTCGGCGCAGGCGCGGGCATCCGCGTCGCGCCATGGGGTGAAGAGGCCGCGCCATGGGGTCCGCCCGCGTTTCACCAGATCGGCAACGGTGATCCCCTCGGGGGCAATCGGCGCTTGCGGGAGGATCGCCAGTTCGCGGGCCAGCGCGCGGGTGTCGCGGCGGTGGATGTCTTCGCCGTCGAGCAGGACGCGCCCGGCGCTTGGCTGCAGCAGCCGGGCCATGGCGCGCAGCAGGGTGGATTTGCCGCAGCCGTTCGGGCCGAGGATCGCGGTCATCTCGCCGCGGGGCAGATCGAGCGACAGCTCGCGGATGACCGGGCGCTCGGCATAGCCCAGCGACAGGGCCTCGGCCTGCAGGCAGGCGGGGGCGGCAGGTGAGGTCATAGCTCGCCTTTCTCCATTTCGCGCGACAGGCGCCAGAGCAGATAGGGGGCGCCCAGAAGGCCGGTCATCACGCCAGTGGGCAGCTGGATGCCGGGCAGGGCGGCGCGGGCGGCGAGGTCTCCCAGCACCAGCACAAGGGCGCCTGTGGCGGCCGCGGCCAGAAGCCGGGCATGGAGCTGGCGCGCAGCGACAAGGCGTATGCCCAGCGGCCCGGCCATCAGCGCGACAAAGGGCACGGGGCCGGCGACCGCGACGCCCGCCGCGGCGAGCAGTACGCCTGTACCCGCCAGCGCCAGCCGAGCGGCTCCGACCCTCAGGCCAAGTCCCGCCGCCAAGTCCTCGCCCAGTTGCAGCGCCGCCAGTCTGCGCATCTGCGCCAAGGCCAGCGCGCCCAGAACGCCGCCCACCGCCCAGACCTGCAGTGCATGGCTCCAGTCGCGCGCCGCCAGCGAGCCGGTGAGCCAGCGCTGCGCCTCGGCGGCCTGGGTGTGCGGCAGCAGTGTGAGCAGAAAGCTCGACAGCGCCGAGGCGACAAAGCCGACGCCGAGACCAACGAGGATCATCGTCAGCGGCGGCGTCGCATGGCCGCGTCGGTGCGACAGCGCCACCACCAAAAGCGCCGCCAAGAGACCGCCGCCCGCCGCGATCAGGGGCAGCGGCAGGCTGAGGCCAAGCGCGATGGCGGCGATGATCGTCAGCCCGGCGCCCGAGGTGAAGCCCATGACGTCGGGCGCCGCCAGCGGATTGCGAAAAAGGCTCTGGAACAGCGCGCCCGACATGCCCAGAACCGCCCCCGCGCCAAGCGCGGTCAGCACCCGCGGGCCGCGGATCGTGCCCAACACCAGCGCGCCCGGTCCCTCGCCGGTGCTCAGCCCCTGCCAGAGCAGCGCCGGGCTCAGGCGCACCTGCCCAAGCGCCAGCGCAGCCAGCGTGGCGGCAAGCAGCAGCAGGCCAAGGGTCAGCGCGCCCTTCATGCGCTGGCTCCGGGGCGCAGGCGGCGGGCGACCCACATGAAGACCGGGCCGCCGATCAGCGCCGTCATGATCCCGGCGCGCACTTCGGCGGGCGGCATCACCACCCGGCCCAGCGTGTCGGCCAGCAACAGCAGCGTCGCGCCCATCAGCGCCGAGGCGATCAGCGCGCGGCGCAGGGAATGGCCTGCGACGATCCGCGCCAGCGGCGGCACCATCAGCCCGAGGAAGGCGATCGGCCCGGCGACGGCCACCGCCGCCCCGGTGCAGAGCGTGACCACCGCCAGCGCCGCTGTCTGAACCCGGCGCGGCTTGGTGCCCAGCCCGCGCGACAGGGCCGAGCCCAGCGAGAGGGCCTCGATCTGCGGCGCCATGGCCAGCGCGAGCGCACCGCCAGCAGCGGCGAGCAGCGCCATTTCTGCCAGCGGGCGGCTTGCGGCTTGAGTCAGCGAGCCCGCGACCCAGAAGCGGAAGAGATCGAGCGTGTCCTGCCGGATCAGCACGATGGCGGTGACCAGCGACAGCAGCAGCGCATTGAGCGCCGCGCCCGCCAGCGTCAGCCGCACCGGCCCGACGTCACCGCGCAGCCCGCCGCCGAGGATGAACACCAGCGCCGAGGCCAGCGCCGCGCCCGGAAGGCTCAGCAGCGCGACCGAGGCCTGATCTGAGCGGCCGAGCAGCGTCGCGCCAAGCAGCAGCGCAAAGGCGGCGCCGGAGTTCACTCCCAAAATGCCGGGGTCGGCCAGCGGGTTGCGGGTCATCACCTGCATGATCGTCCCGGCGATCCCCAGCGCCGCACCGGCGATCAGCCCGGCGGCCATGCGCGGCAGGCGGATCGCGGCCAGTGTCACGTGATCGGGGTTGGTGGGGTCAAAGCTGTGCAAGGCCTCGAGCGCCATGGCGAGGCTGACCGGCCGCGCGCCCACCGAAAGCGCCAGAGCCAGCGCAAGCAGCAGCAGCGCCAAGAGCCCGAACAGGCGTAGCATCAGAGCAGACCAGCCTTTGCCGCGCTCGGCACGGCGGTGCTGGGGTCGCCGTCAAGTGCGGCGATGAGCTCTGGCTCAAGCTGGGCCAGCGCGAAGGGCATCGACAGCACGCTGCCAAAGGACAAAGCGCCCGCCAGCACCTCGCCGCAGAACACTTCGCGTCCCTCGGCGTTGGCGCGCAGCGTCCGCCGCATGGCGAGAGAGGCGAGGTCGGCGGCCTTTGCTTGGCTCGAGAGCCAGATCAGCAAATCCGCGTCCAGCGGCGACAGATCTTCGGGCGAGAGCGCGGTGTAAAAGCCGTCGGCCGAGCTGATCGCCTCGAGCGCCTGCGGCTGGCGAAAGCCCATCTCTTGCAGGAACTGCACGCGGGCGTCGCCGCCGGTGAAGGCGCTCGTCTGACCGCCGTCATGTGCCGCGCAGGCGGCGGTCTGTCCCTGCCAGTCGGGGTGCCGGTCGCGGAAGGCGGCAAAACCGTCCGCGACGCTGGCGATCAGCGCCTCGGCTTTCGCCTCGGTGCCGGTCGCGCGGGCGATCATCAGCAACTCGGCGTCCCAGGGCATGCCATAGGTCGGATACTCCGGCGCCTGCATCAGCACCGGCGCGATCTGCGACAGCAGTGCGTATTCCGCCTCGGAGATGCCCGAGCCGATGGCGACGATGAGATCGGGCGCGAGGCCAGCGACGGTTTCGATAGACACTTCGCCGGTCATCAGCGCCGGAGTTGCCTCTCCGAGAAGCGGCTGCGCCCAGGGCCAGACGCCGTGGGGGTAATCGCCATACCAATAGCGGATCGCTTGCGGCACGATCCCAAGCGCCAGCAGGCTGTCCTGCGTCGTATAGCCTAGCGAGACGACACGCCGGGCCGGGGCCTTGAGCACGGTCTCTCCATAAGCATGCTCGAAGCGGAGCGTGTCTTCGCCCGCGCGCAGTTGCGGCGCGGCGAGCAGGCTGCCCGTCCCGACAAGAGTGCTGCCCAAAGCGCCGCCCAGAAAGCCGCGACGGCTGAAATCGATAAGGCGGGCTCGCATGGGAACTCCTTGGATCGGGCGCGCGGCAGGAGAGGGGCACGGCTTTCAAAACCGCCGCTTCGCGCTTTATCCAAGGTAATTAGTCGGGATTTATGGAAAGGAAAACCCCCTTTGCCGTCAAGGCAAAGGGGGCTGCTTCGTTTCGGGGCGCGGAGCTTACTGCGCTGCGCAGTCGGCCACGCTTTGTGCCAGCGACGTGATCAGCGCCGGGTAGAACTCTGCGCCGAGGTCGAGCGTCTGGCCCAGCGGGTCAAGCTCGGCCACCGGCGTATCCGCACCTTCGGTCACGGCGGCGATGAGGCGCGGATCGAACTGCGGCTCGGCAAAGACACAGGCGGCATCGGCCCCCTGCAGTGCGTCGCGCAGCGCATCCAGACGCGCGGGGCTGGGCGCCGTGGCGTCCGACAGAGAGATCGCACCGAGGACCTTCAGCCCAAAGCTGACCTCGAAATATTGAAACGCATCGTGGAAGACGACGAAGTTCTTATCCGTGGCGCCAGCGAGCAGATCTTGGGCTTCGGCGCGCGCCTCGGCGATGCGGGCGGCAGCGGCCTCGGCATTGGCGGCATAGGTGTCGGCATGCTCGGGGTCGGCCTCGGACAGCTTCTGCGCGATCAGCGGCAGCCATGTGGTGGCGTTGTCCACCGACAGCCAGACATGCGGATCGTCGCCGTCATGATGGTGCGCGTGGCCCGCTTCGTGCTCGTGTTCATCGTGGTCGTCATGCGCTTCGTCATGACCATGCTCGTCGTGCTCGTGCTCATCATGGTCGTCGTCACCGTGCTCATCATGGCCCTCATGTCCATGCTCATGCGCCTCCGCGCCGGGCTCGGCAAAGAGCACGTCGTTGCGTGCCTGCAGATGTACCGTGCCGGGGGCGTCGAACAGCGAGACGGCGGCACCATCCGCAGCAATCGAGTCGATCTTGCGCCCGAGGTCGGGGCTCAGTTCGCCGCCGATCCAGAACACCAGATCGGCGTTCTGCAGGGCGCGCGCTTCGGAGGGTTTGAGCGCGTGGCTGTGCGGTGAGGCGCCCGGCGGGATCAGCAACTCCGGCTCGCCCAGATCGCCCATCACGCTGGCCACCAGCCCCTGCACGGGGGCGATGTCGGTGACCACCTTCGGCACTTCGGCAAAGGCAGGGCTGGCAAGCAGCAGGGCAGGGAGGAGGGAACGGTACATCGGGGCCTCATGCGTCTCGAATTCGGGGAGTGTAGATGTTATAGCATAACAATAGGCGGGCTTGATACTTTGAACACTATAACATATCAACCCCCATCGGACGCGTGCTTGATCACGCGTTCGGCAAGACTGGTATCAGGGGAAGCGACATGGCCGTACATTCCGACGCGCTTGGGTTCACCCAGCACGACCACGCACATTGCCGCGAGCATGCTTTGCAGGCCGCCGAGGAGACCTGCGCCCGCGAGGGGCTGTCGCTGACCAAACAGCGCCGCCGGGTGCTGGAAATTCTGCTGCGCAAGCACCGGGCCATGGGGGCCTATGAACTGCTTGATGTCCTGCGGGGCGAGGGTCAGGGCGCGCAGCCGCCCACCGTTTATCGCGCGCTCGATTTTCTGGTGAGCAACGGCTTCGCGCACAAGATCGAGCGTCTGAATGCTTTTGTCGCCTGTGCTCATCCGGGGGAGCGCCACAAGCCCGCCTTCCTGCTCTGCCGCGCCTGCGGCGCGGTAGCCGAGATGCCCTCGCAGGCGATCGGCGAGGCGGTGCGCGAGGCCGCCGAAGGGCTGGATTTCGAACTCGAGCGCATGGTGGTCGAGGCCGAGGGCCTTTGCCCGCTCTGCCGTGAGGCTGCGGCGTGAGCCTCATCGAAGCAAACGGCCTGCAGGTCACGCTGGGAGAGCACCCGGTGCTGCAGGGCGTGGATTTCCATGTGGATCCGGGCGAGATCGTCACCATCGTCGGGCCGAACGGCTCGGGCAAATCGACGCTGCTGCGCACGCTCATCGGCGCGGTGAAGCCGCAGTCGGGCAAGGTGACGCGCAAGGCGGGGCTGCGGCTGGGCTATGTGCCGCAGAAGCTGCAGATCGACGCGACGCTGCCGCTGACCGTCGGGCGTTTTCTGTCGCTGCCGCATCGGGTGGACCGCGCCGCGCGTCGCGCCGCGCTGGACGAGGCCGGGGCGGGCACGCTCGAAGACCGGCCCATGGCGGGGCTCTCGGGCGGGCAGTTCCAGCGCGTGCTGCTGGCGCGGGCGATCCTCAGCCGTCCGGAGGTGCTGCTGCTCGACGAGCCGACGCAGGGGTTGGACCAGCCCGGGTCCGCCGCCTTCTATCGGCAGATCGAGCAAATCCGCGCGCGGCTCGGCTGCGCGGTGGTGATGGTCAGCCACGAGTTGCATGTGGTGATGAGCGCGAGCGACCGGGTGGTCTGCCTCAACGGCCATGTCTGCTGTCAGGGCCACCCCGAGACCGTCGCGCAGGCGGCGGAGTATCGGGCGCTCTTTGGGACGGGCACGCATGGGGCGCTGGCGCTCTACCGGCACGAGCACAGCCATAGCCACGATCATGATCACGATCATGACCACGAACACGGGCACGGGCACCACGATCACTCTCACCAATCCCACGCGGGGCACTGATGTTGGACGATTTTCTTGTGCGCGCGGCGCTGGCGGGGCTGGGTCTTGCGCTGGCCGCGGCGCCTTTGGGCTGTTTCGTTTCGTGGCGGCGGATGGCCAATTTCGGCGATGCGACCGCCCATGCGGCCATCCTCGGGGTCGCGCTGTCGCTGGCCCTGTCGTTGCCGGTTTTCGCGGGAACGCTGGCAGTGGCGCTGATCATGGCGATGCTGGTCGGCGCGCTGAGCGAGCGCGGTCTTGGCATCGACACGGTGCTGGGGGTGCTGGCCCATGGCGCGCTGGCGATCGGCCTTGTTGCGATCACCTTCGTGCCGGGCGCGCGGCTTGATCTGTCGGCCTATCTCTTTGGCGACATCCTCGCGGTGACGAGGTCCGACCTGCTGGCGATCTGGGGCGGCGCGGCGCTGGTACTAGCGCTGCTGGTTTGGCGCTGGCAAGCGCTGCTGACCGCGACGCTGTCGCCCGATCTCGCCCATGCCAGCGGCATCGACCCACGGCTCGAGAGCCGGGTGCTGACGGTGGCGCTAGCGCTGACCGTGGCGGTGGCGATCAAGGTGGTGGGCGTGCTGCTGATCGGGGCGATGCTGCTGATCCCCGCCGCCGCCGCGCGGCCCTTCGCCCGCACGCCCGAGGCGATGGCGCTGCTGGCCACGGGCATCGGCGCTGTGTCGGCGTTGGCGGGGCTGCAGGGCGCGTTGCTTTTCGACACGCCGGCGGGGCCGAGCATGGTCTGCGCCGCGACGCTGATTTTCGCAGTGACCGCCAGCCTGCACGGGCTGAAGGCCCGTCGCTGAGCTTCAGCGCTAAAGGTGCGCCCGGCGCGTCAGCGCCAAATGTGAGCCTGCGAGGCCAGAAGGCCCTGCAGTTTCGACAGCAGGCGGTTCGGCAGGCCGGGATGGGGGATCGTGCCCTGCTCCAGCCGCTCGGCGATCACTTCGGGGGTGCAGGGCAGGCCGCTGACCGGATCGCGGTAGCGCGGATAGGCGATGAGCGTGGCGTGGACCAGCGCGGCAAGGTCGGGGCGCGGGCCTGAGAGCCGCCGCGCGGGCACCGGACCAAGGTCTCGGGTCAGCCCCCAACCGGCATAAAAGGGCGCGCCCAGTGTCGTCACCTTCACGCCGCGCAGCAGCGCCTCGAACCCGGTGAGCGAGGTCATCGTCCAGACCTCCTGCACCTCGCGCAGCAGCGCCCCCATGTCGGCGCCCTCGACGGTCACATCGGCCCATCGCTCGGGCGCCTCCACCGCGCCTTGGCGCAATCCGGCGCTGACATCGGGATGCGGCTTCCACAGCAGCACCGCCTCGGGGTTGGCGGCGCGGGCGCGGGCGAGCAGATCGGCATTGCTGCGGCAGTCCGGGCTGCCGCGCAGGATCGAGGCGTCGTCCTCGACCTGCCCGACCACAAGAATACGGTGCCCCTCGGGCAGGGCGGGCGGCGGCGTGCCGAGGTTGTATTTGGTCAGCCCGCCCGCGGTCAGCCGCTCGATCAGCTTCTCGCTCCGCAGGCGCTGATCGGGGCGCAGGTCGGGCGTGCCGGTGATCAGCGCCTCTAACCGCGAGGGCCGGGTGGGATCGTAGTAGATACCCAGATCGTCCAGCACCAGCGACAGCGGCGGCACCAGTTCGGCGCCAAGCCCGCGCGAGCGCAGGAAGCCGTCTTCCACCCGCACCTCCTTGCCGCTTGCCTTGCCCGCCCATGCCATATGGCGGCGGCCCTCCTCGCGGTGCTTATCCGCCGTCGCGCTTTCGGCAAAGACCATCGCCTTCTGCCCGCCGAAGAACCCCTGCAGCGGGCGGCGTTTCCACAGGCGCATGCCCGAGGCGACCCAGCCCTGACGGTCCTCGCGCCACGCCCGCGTCTGCGCCTCGAAGGCCCCGAGCGCGTCTTCGAAAGGACATAGCTGCGCGCGGCAGGGATCGTACCATGTGGGGTAGAGGATCATGGCGGCGGCGAAAAGCTGGGCCCGGGTCAGGCTGCGGCCCCGGCGCGGCAGCGGCGCTTCATCCTGCGTCAGCCCCCAGCCCGCATAAAAGGGCGTGCCGAAAACCCGCGGCCTGTGCCCGGCGAGGATCGCCTCGAACCCCATTTGCGAGCTGAGCGTGTAGACTGCCACCGCACCTTCGAGCAGCGCCCAAGGCGAGACCGCATCGGCGCACAGGCTGACGCGGCCCTGCGCGTCCTCGGGTCCGTAGTGGCCGCCGCGCAGGCCCTGCGCGGTTTCAGGGTGGGTCTTGATGAGGATGCGGGCACCGGGGTTTTCGTCCTGCGCCCAGTAGAGCATCTCGAGAAATCGGTTGCGGTCGCCGCCGGAGGCGCGGACCGAGGCGTCGCGCTGCGTCTGGTCGATGATCAGCACATAGCCGGGCTCGGGCACGGGCGCGCCGGGGTCAAAGCCGGAATATTTGCTTAAGTGATGCTCCTGCATCCGCGCCATGCCGCCCCGCGCGCGTTCCAGCAACGCGTGATCGTCGAGCGGGTGGGTGGCCAGAAGCACCTCCAGATCCGACGGCTGGGAGGCGTCGAAATGCACACCGCTGCGGTCGATCAGCAGGCCGAGCGGCGGCTCGCCCTTACGACCGGGGTGCAGCGAGCGCAGGAAGGCGTCTTCGATGCGGATGATCTGCGCGCCGGTCTTTGCGGCCAAAGCCTCGCCGCGTGCGGCATAGGGTGACTGACCCCAGACACCGATGTGATCTTCAGGCCCCGGTGTGCCCAGCGACAGCCTCCAGCCCGCCTGCGCAAGCATGCGGCGCAGCCGCCCTTGGGTGAAGAAACCCGCGGAGCGCACATAGAGACGCCGGGGGATTTCTCCCCCGGCGCTGCCCTGTCCCTCGTTATATGTATTCAGGGCTTTTATCCGGATCAGCCGCCCGAAACCGCGTCCTGCACGGTCGAGACGGTGGCGATGGCGGTCAGCGTGCCGGTCAGCGCCGAGATCACCTTGCTCCACTGTGCGTAGGGCGCTTCGGTGACGTAGAGCGTGTCCTGATCGCGCACCACGAAGTCGCGCGCCATGAACATGCCGTTGGGTTTGGTCAGGTCGAGCACATAGACCATGCGCTGCGCGCCGATCAGATCGCTGCGGCCCAGAACCTGATTGGCGATGTCCGCGGGCTCGTTGCGGAAGACGAAGACGCCGGTGGGGTCCGAAGAGGTGGGCACGAGGCCGCCAACCTGCGCGATCGCCTCGACCGCCGACAGCGTCTGCGTCTCGAAGGGGACGCGCGCCTGCGTGCCGGTGGCGCCGAGCGCGGTGAAGGCGCGGGTGTCTTCCTCGACGAGGATACGGTCGCCGCCGCGCAGCGCGATGTCATAGCGCGGGTCTTTGTAGAGGTCTTGGAACCAGATCTTGCCCTGCTGGCCGCCGCGCAGAACGGTGATCTGGGCGATCTCGGGCTGGATGGTGATGCCGCCGGCACGCGCCAGCATCGACGACAGCGTGCGGGTGGGGCGCTCGATGGCATAGACGCCCTGACCGCCGACAGAGCCGACGAGGCTCACGGTCGAGCCGTCACCGGCAAGGCGGCGCACTTCGACCTGCGGGTCGGGGGTCTGTTCCGAAAGCTTGTCGGTGATGATGCGGCGCACGGTTTCGGGCGAGTTGCCCGAGGCCTTGATGCGGCCCGCATAGGGCACGAAGATGAAGCCCGAACCGTCGACCTGCACTTCCTCGAGCGAGGTGGCATTGGTCTCGGCGGCGGCAAGCAGCCCGTCGTCGACGTTCTCCCAGATCGTCAGCCCCAGCGTATCGCCGGGCTGGATCGTGTCGGAGCCGACGACACCGGCGCTCTGGAACTGTTCGGAAAAGCCGAGGGCGGGGACGACGGCGGTGGCGCGGGTCACGCGATCATTGACGCTGACGACGAAGGCATCGCCCTCGCGCATCACCGAACCGGCGTAAATTTCATCTTTGTTGGGACCGACGCGGGGCAGGGCGCAGGATGCCAGAATCGACACTGCGGCCAGAAGGGCGGCGGATTTCGCCCATCGGGAGCGGGACTGTTTCACTGCTCGGTCTCCTCGACCTGTTCTTATCTGCCTGAGCTTTTTGGCGTAAGGTACGAGAATCCGGATTCAAAAACCAGTCCGGGGTTCGCGCGGCGTCAGCGGACCACGCGCAACTGTTGCCGAGGTGCCGCGGTGCCATTGCGCAGCGCATCATAGGGATCATGCGGCGAGAGCATCATGTCGACCACCTGCCGCAGCAACTGGCGGCGCCCGCGAGAGGCGTAGAACCCGCCCGGAAGCTGGCTCGTTTCAAGCAGATACCGGCGGTAATCCTTATAGGCGCGGCTGTCGGGGCGGGTCGGCAAAGCAAAGAACTCGGCCAGCGGCTGTTCCGACACGAACTCGGGTTTGGCGTAAACCGCGCGGCCGAAGGTGCGCAGCGGAATTCCGCGCCAGAGCACCTGCTGACCGGCGGTGGAATTGACCGTGACCGCGCTGCGCGCGTCGTTCAGCAGTTGCGCCAGCTTGCCGCCGGGCACGAAATGCACCCGGCCCTCAGTGCCAAGGCGGCGCGCCGAGGCGGCGATCATCCGGCGCAGCGGAACCTGCCCGTTCTCCAGCGGATGCGCCTTGAAGACGAGGTGGTGATGTCCGGGCGCGCCTTTGGCAAATCCTTCGAGCACCAGATCAACGAACTCTGACATGGACTCGAAGGGCGAATGCTGGCGGAAGCTCGAGTCGTGCTCGAGCTGCAGCAGCGCGAGGTGATAGGGGAAGCCGCCGCGCCGGATGCGCAGGCTTTCGACAAAGCGTTCGACCCGTGTCAGCGGCATCAGAAGCAGGCGTTTGAGGTAAAGCTGGAACTCGCGCGCCACAGGCAGATCGCGGTGGGCGCGGAAGTTGCGGTAGTCGCCGTTCCGGAACATCACGAACCAATGGTAGAGCGCGCCATAGAAGATGTGCTGGCGCATGTCGCCCCAATGGCCGGGCGGCAGCGGCGCTTCCATGTCGGACCGCTCGAGCGCGCTGCGCATGTCCGCCACGTCCATGTCCATCAGCCGCGAATGGCCATTGGCACCGCCGCGCTCGTAGGTCACCCAATAGGGGCGCATGTAGCCTTCCTCGAAAACATGCACGCGCAGCCCGCGGCGGCGCGCCTCGGCGATGGCCTCGGCGTGGATCGCGCGGGTGTCGCCATAGAGCACGATATCCGTCACCCGCTTTTCGTCGAGCAGGCCGCGCAGATGCGCAGGCCAGTCCTCGGGCGCTTCGGTGAAGGGCAGATAGCTGGCACCGTCGAACCAGAAGGCGCGGTCGCCGGCGTTGAAGCCAACACGCCAGATCTCGGCACCAGCGCGGCGCAGCATGGCACCGAGGCGATGAAAGAATGGCCCGTGCGGCCCCTGCAGGAACAGGAAGACGCGCCCGGCCTGTACGGGGTGGGGCTCTGCGGTTGCCATGGTCATGGGCACTCGTTAAGGATCGGCCTACTCGTCATCGGGGATGCCAGCCAACTGGCCGGACAGCTCTCCGTATCGTGATTGTTTGACCAAAATAAGGCCCGTGGCCAGAGCCCTTGGGTCATAAGAGGATCTGCTGATGTTCACCGGTATCGTCACCGACATGGGGGAAATCCGCACGCTGGAGCAGGCGGGCGATCTGACCGCGCGCATCGGCACCTCCTACGACACTGCGGGCATCGAGATCGGCGCGTCGATCGCTTGCGACGGCGTCTGCCTGACGGTGGTGACGCTGGGCGATGATTGGTTCGACGTGCAGATCAGCGCCGAGACCCTGTCGAAGACCAACCTTGGCACCTGGCTGCAGGGCAAGCGTGTCAATCTGGAGCGCGCGCTGAAGGTCGGCGACGAGCTTGGCGGGCACATCGTGTCGGGCCACGTGGATGGGCTGGCCGAGGTGGTCTCGATTCAGGACGAGGGCGACAGCACCCGCGTGCAACTGCGCGCGCCGGACGAACTGGCGAAATTCATCGCGCCCAAGGGCTCGGTCGCGCTCAACGGCACCTCGCTGACGGTCAACGAGGTGCAGGGCTCGGTCTTTGGCATCAACTTCATCCCCCACACCAAGGAAGTGACCACATGGGGCGGGGTGAAGCTTGGCGACAGCGTCAATCTCGAGATCGATACGATGGCGCGCTACGTCGCCCGCCTGCAGGAGATGAGCTGACTCTCCGTAAGATGACCGTCACAGGGCCACATCGGCGTGGCCCTTTCGGTGCCATCTGATCGGGCGGTCGCGCGAACGTGAGGCCTTGTCCTTACGTCTTTTTCCGCCCTCGTCTGGTCATCGCGCCATCGCGCTCCATATCCTTGGCAGCCCCCGGGCAGAACTGACCAAGGAAGATGACGCATGAATTTTCGCCACTGGATTGTCTGTATCGCCGCGCTTCTGGCGCTGACTGCGGCGCTCGGGCTGTTTCCGGAGGGCGACAGGCGTGATCCCAGCTTCGAGATAACCCGCGTTCTGCATGTGGACGCGCCGACCGAGAGCGGCGCGCGCCTGTGATCTGCTTGACCTCGGCACCGCAGCGGTCCCTGATGCAGGCATGAGTCACGGTCACCACCACCACCACCATCATCACCATGTAGACCCCGAGGCTGGCGACGCGCGTATGGCGATCGCGGTCGGGGTGAACATGCTGCTGACCGTCGCGCAGGTCGTCGGGGGGATCCTCTCGGGCAGCCTCGCGATGATCGCCGACGCGCTGCACAATTTCTCGGACGCGATCTCGCTGGTCATCGCGGCGCTGGCGCGCAAGATCGCGCGCCGCCCGGCGAATGCCGAGATGCCCTTTGGTTACGCCCGCGCCGAGACGGTGGCGGCGCTGATCAACTACACCACGCTGATCGTCATCGGCATCTACCTGATGATCGAGGCGATCCTGCGCTTCCTCTCGCCCGAGCCGGTGACCGGCTGGATGGTCATCGTGATCGCCGGGGTCGCGCTGGTCATCGACGTGATCACCGCGATGCTGACCTATGCGATGTCGAAGGACAGCCAGAACATCCGCGCGGCCTTTTTGCACAATGTGGCCGACGCCATGGGCTCTCTGGCGGTGATCCTCGCGGGCACGCTGATCCTGCTCTTCGGCTGGACATGGGTCGATCCGCTGGTGACGCTGCTGATCGCGGGCTACATCCTGTGGATGGCGCTGGCCGAGATCGGATCGGTGATCCGCGTGCTCATGCTGGGCAGCCCGCCGGATATGGTGCCCTCGGCGGTGCTTGAGGCGGCGCAGGGCATCGACGGCGTGGCGGGGCTGCACAAGGCCCATCTTTGGCAGATCGACGAGCACACCACCGCGCTGCAGGCGCATCTGGTGGTCGACGAGGGCGCATGGGCGCGGGCGGATGGCATAAAACGTGCTGTGAAGGACGAGATGCAAACCCGCTTCGGACTGACACAGGTAACACTTGAACTCGAATGCAGCCGGCACAGTTGTGCGGCTCCGCAGGACTGGGGCGGGGCCTGAGGCGGCGAATTGCTGCTCCGGCCCTTGCAGCCCCCCAGACCCGATACTAAGACTCGCTTAACGCGCGCGCGATAGGCACCATTTGGAAAAGACACAGCAGGCAGGCGACGATGAAAGATCCTTTTGAGACATACATGAACACCCTCGTTCCCATGGTTGTCGAACAGACCAGCCGCGGCGAACGGGCCTACGACATTTTCTCGCGCCTGCTGAAGGAGCGGATCATCTTCCTTTCGGGGCCCGTGCATGACGGGATGTCCTCGCTGATCGTGGCGCAGCTGCTGCACCTCGAAGCGGAAAACCCGAGCAAGGAAATCTCGATGTATATCAACAGCCCGGGCGGCGTTGTGACCTCGGGCCTGTCGATCTATGACACGATGCAGTACATCAAGCCGAAGGTCTCGACGCTGGTGATCGGTCAGGCGGCCTCGATGGGCTCGCTGCTGCTGGCCGCCGGTGAGCCGGGCATGCGCTTCTCGCTGCCCAACAGCCGCGTCATGGTGCACCAGCCCTCGGGCGGCTACCAGGGCCAGGCCACGGACATCATGATCCACGCCGAAGAGACGCTGAAGCTGAAGAAGCGCCTCAACGAGATTTACGTGAAGCATTGCGGCCGCACCCTCGAGGAAGTCGAGCGGGCGCTCGAGCGCGACAACTTCATGTCGCCCGAGGACGCAAAGGCTTGGGGCCTGATCGACGAGATCGTCGAAAAGCGCGGCGGCACTGACGAAGCGTAAGCTTTACCCTTTGCCGCGCGCGATCCCGCGCGCGGCAATTTTGACATTGTGGACCGGAAAGCCCTGTCTTAGACTTTCCGGACTAGGCAGAGACGATAGGCCTTGTTGGGGCAACGGCCCTGACGCTTGAAACCCAAAGGCCTGGAAAGGTGTGATATGGCGACGAACTCCGGCGGCGACAGCAAGAACACCCTGTATTGCAGCTTCTGCGGCAAGAGCCAGCACGAGGTACGCAAGCTGATCGCGGGACCGACCGTCTTCATCTGCGACGAATGTGTCGAGCTCTGCATGGACATCATTCGCGAGGAAACAAAGGGCGCTGGCCTGAAATCCTCCGAAGGTGTGCCCACGCCGCGCGAGATTTGCGACGTGCTCGATGACTACGTGATCGGCCAGATGAAGGCCAAGCGCGTGCTCTCGGTGGCAGTGCACAACCACTACAAACGGCTCAACCACTCGCAGAAAAGCGGTGATATCGAGCTGGCGAAATCCAACATCCTGCTGATTGGCCCGACCGGCTGCGGCAAGACGCTGCTGGCACAGACGCTGGCGCGCATTCTTGACGTGCCCTTCACCATGGCTGACGCGACCACGCTGACCGAAGCGGGCTATGTGGGCGAGGATGTCGAGAACATCATCCTGAAGCTGCTTCAGGCGAGCGAGTATAACGTCGAACGCGCGCAGCGCGGCATCGTCTACATCGACGAGGTCGACAAGATCACCCGCAAGTCCGAAAACCCCTCGATCACCCGCGACGTGTCGGGCGAGGGTGTGCAGCAGGCGCTGCTGAAGCTGATGGAAGGCACCGTGGCTTCGGTTCCGCCGCAGGGCGGCCGTAAGCATCCGCAGCAGGAATTCCTGCAGGTGGACACCACGAACATCCTGTTCATCTGCGGTGGCGCCTTTGCCGGTCTCGACCGGATCATCGCGCAGCGCGGCAAGGGCTCGGCCATGGGCTTCGGCGCCGATGTCCGCGATCCCGAGGAGCGGGGCGTCGGCGAGGTGTTCAAGGACCTCGAGCCCGAGGATCTGCTGAAATTCGGCCTGATCCCGGAATTCGTTGGCCGTCTGCCGGTGATCGCAACGCTGGAAGACCTCGACGAGGACGCGCTGGTCACCATCCTGACTCAGCCCAAGAACGCTCTGGTCAAACAGTACCAGCGCCTGTTCGAGATGGAGGACAGCCAGCTGACCTTCACCGACGACGCGCTGCTGGCCATCGCCAAGAAAGCGATTGCCCGCAAGACGGGTGCGCGTGGCCTGCGTTCGATCCTCGAGGGTATCCTTCTGGACACGATGTTCGAGCTTCCGGGCATGGATGACGTGACCGAGGTGGTGGTGAACGAGGAATCGGTCAATGCTGATGCCAAGCCGCTCCTGATCTACGCAGATCCCAAGAAAGAACCTGCGTCGGCCGGGTAAGGCAGTGTGATGAGGTAACACCGGTATCAGTTCATGGCCTGGATCGTAGCCCAGCTTGTTCAGAACGCTTTGAGGATGCTTGCCGTCGTGGCAGGCATCTTCTTTTTGGGGGGATGGGCGTGGTTCGCCTATTTCGCAGGCCGAGAGGCCGAAGCACGCAGCCTGCCCATGGCGGGCGCGGGCCTGCACACGCAGGGCGGCGGCAAGGGCACGGCAGGCGCGGGGCCTTCGTCCTCGGATGAAGACATCCTTGCGGGCAAGCTCTTTGGTGGCCTCCTGCCGGTCGAGGCGGTGCTGGCCAGCAAACCCTATGCCGATGCCATGGATGGCGGCTGCACCTATGCGATCATTCGGACCGGCGGCGGCATCGCCCAGACCCCGCCGACCTCGGGGGTCGGCAGCGCATGGTGGGAGCGCTTCGGCGGCGACTGGCGGCAGACCCCGTCGATTGGCACAGGTCGTGAGCCTCTTGATGCCTGCAGCGGTGAGTGGGATGTCGCATTGGCCGAAGAATTGCGGCAGGCCCTGGACGCGCCGGGCAATTGGTATATGCGCGATGGCGTGGGGACGGATCTCCACATCTATTCCGCAACCGACCGGATCGCCGCGCGCATCCGGTATGGAGACTGACAGATCATGACAATCAGGCGTATTTCGTCCGGCGGCGAGTTCGAGGCGAAGATTGGGTATTGCCGCGCGGTGGTCGCCGGCGGTTTCGTGCATGTGGCTGGAACGGTGGGGCAGGGCGACACGGTGGTCGATCAGTGCCGCGCGGCGCTGGCCACCATCGAAAAGGCGCTGGCCGAGGCTGGAGCAAGCTTTGCCGACGCGGTGCGGGTGACCTACTACCTGCCCGACGCATCCGAGTTCGAGCCCTGCTGGCCGCTGCTGCGCGAAGCCTTCGGAGCCAACCCTCCGGCGGCGACGATGATCGAGACGGCGCTGATCGATGCGAAATATCGGATCGAGATCGAATTGACCGCATTGGCACCGGCCTGAGCCGTTGCCCCGCGCCGTCGCGGCTGGACCTCGGCGGCGCTTTTGGTCATACACGTGTCAGGACTAAGCGAGGAGTCGTCCATGGGCATTCTCAACACGCTGCTGCGGGCCGTTACCTGGTGGAACGGGGCAACGCTGAACACGCAGCTCTATACCTCTCGCAAGGGCCAGCGCGTCGGCGAGGATGAGCAGGGCAACGTGTTCTACCAGACCAAGGACGGCAAGCGCCGCTGGGTGATGTACAACGGCGAGGCCGAGGCCACGCGCGTCAGCCCCGACTGGCACGGCTGGCTGCATCATACCTTCCCGCACCCGCCGACGGAAAAGCCGCTGGCGCACAAGAGCTGGGAAAAGCCCCATATCGAGAACCTGACCGGCACCGCGCTGGCCTACGCTCCCAAGGGCTCGATCCGCCGCCCGGAACCGGCCCCGCGCCGGGACTACGAGGCATGGAGCCCGGAATAACCCCATGACGCACACTGCCACCGAGGTCTTGGTCGGCGGCGTGGTGCTTGCCGGCGCCATCGCCTTTGGCGCCTATGCGGTCAGCGCTACGGGCTTTGCCTTTGGCGGCGCCGATGGCTACCCGCTCAGCGCCTCTTTCCGCTCGCTTGAGGGGGTGTCGGTGGGCAGCGACGTGCGGCTTGCCGGGGTCAAAGTGGGCTCGGTGACCGGCATCTCGCTCAATCCCGAAACCTACCGCGCCGACATGACGCTTGCGATGAACGGTGGCGTGCAGGTGCCCGATGACAGCGCGATCGTGATCTCTTCCGAGGGGCTGCTTGGCGGCAATTTCGTCGAAATCAGCCCCGGCGGCTCGCCCTTCTATTATGGCGCGGGTGATGAAATCCTCGACACGCAAGGCTCGGTCAGCCTGATGTCGCTGCTGTTCAAATATGTGGCCGGAGGCAGTGAATGACGCGTGTATTTGCAATGATCATGGCGCTGGGGCTTGCGGCCGCGGGCGCTGCAACTGCGCAGCAGGAAGCCACCGAGACGGGCACCGGCGCCACGCTGCGCGGGCTCGACAAGCTCACCGGCAAGGTCACCGATATCCAACTGGCCAGCGGCGACAGCACGCAGTTTGGCCGCATCGAGATCGCGCTTGGCGAATGCCGCTACCCCGAAGGGGATCGGGCGGGCGACGCTTTTGCTTTCCTGACCATCCGTGAAGCGGGCAAGCCCGATCCGGCCTTTCGCGGCTGGATGATCGCCTCGTCGCCTGCGCTCAATCCGATGGATCACCAGCGTTACGACGTCTGGGTGCTGCGCTGCACCACCTCCTGACCTGACGCGGCCAGTGGTGTTCCGGCTAGATCGGGCGCTACCTCCAAGGCCATGGCAAGCTGCGCCCGGTACTGGTGCCGCGGGATTTCCACCGCGCCCAGAGAGGCGAGATGCGTGGTCAGGAACTGCGTGTCGAAAAGCGTGAAGCCCGCACGGCGCAACAGGTCAATGAGCCACGCCAGCGCGATCTTGGAGCCATCCCGGCGCCGCGAGAACATCGACTCGCCGCAGAAGGCGCCGCCGATCTCGAGCCCGTAGACCCCGCCCACAAGTTCCCCCTCCATCCAGACCTCGATCGAATGCGCGATGCCGCGGCGGTGCAGCTCGGTGAACAGCGCGCGGATTTCCGAGTTGATCCACGTCTCGCGCCGGTCGGCGCAGGCGTCGATCACCCCCTCGAAATCGCGGTCGAAGGTGACCTCGTAGTCATCCTTGCGCAAACGCCGCGCAAGGCTGCGCGAGATGCGGAAGCCTTTCATCGGGATCACGCCCCGCTGGCGCGGATCGACCCAGAAAATCTCGGGGTCGTCGCGATGCTCGGCCATGGGGAAGATGCCTGCGCGATAGGCCTGCATCAGGATCTCGGGTGTCAGAGTCATGCGGCCCCTCCCCAAAGCTGGGAAGGGGCCGCAAAATGGTGTGCGTCCGCTCTTCTCACGTGCGGGTCAGGCGTCGGCCAGCTTGCTGGCCAGCCACTTCTCGAGCCAGTGGATCGAGTAGTTGCCGGTGAGGATATCCTCTTCCTGCAGCAGCGCTGAGAACAGCGGCAACGTGGTGTCCACGCCATCGACGATCAGCTCGCCAAGCGCCCGGTCAAGGCGCGACAGTGCCTCTTTGCGGTCGCGGCCATGCACGATCAGCTTGCCGATGAGGCTGTCGTAATAGGGCGGGATCGAGTAGCCCTGATAGAGCGCGCTGTCCATGCGCACGCCCAGACCGCCCGGCGCGTGATACTGGGTGATCTTGCCGGGGCAGGGCGCGAAGGTGGGCAGACGCTCGGCGTTGATCCGCACCTCGATGGCGTGGCCGTTGATCTCGAGCTCTTCTTGCGTGAACGACAGGTCCATGCCGGAGGCGACGCGGATTTGCTCGCGCACGAGGTCGACACCAAAGATCGCCTCGGTTACCGGGTGCTCCACCTGAAGTCGGGTGTTCATCTCGATGAAGTAGAATTCGCCATCTTCGTAGAGGAACTCGATGGTGCCCGCGCCGGTGTAGTTGATCTTGGCCACGGCATCCGCGCAGACCTTGCCGATGCGCGCGCGCTCTTCGGGGGTGATGCAGGGGCCGGGCGCCTCTTCAAAGACCTTCTGGTGGCGGCGCTGCAGCGAGCAGTCGCGCTCGCCGAGGTGAACCGCCTTGCCCTTGCCGTCGCCAAAGACCTGAATCTCGATGTGGCGCGGCTTCTGCAGGTACTTCTCGATATAGACCTCGTCGTTGCCGAAGGCGGCTTTGCCCTCTGCACGCGCGGTCTGGAAGGCGCGCTCCATCTCAGCCTCGTTGAGCGCGACCTTCATGCCGCGCCCGCCGCCGCCGGCGGTGGCCTTGATGATCACCGGATAGCCGATGTCGCGGCCCACCTGCTTGGCGGTCTCGAGATCGGGGACGCCGCCGTCCGAGCCGGGCACGCAGGGCACGCCGAGCGCCTTCATCGTGTCCTTGGCGGTGATCTTGTCGCCCATCACCCGGATGTGCTCGGCGGTGGGGCCGATGAAGGTGAGGTCATGATCCTCGACCATCTGCACGAAGCGGGCGTTTTCCGACAGGAAGCCGTAGCCGGGGTGGATCGCCTGCGCGCCGGTCACTTCGCAGGCCGAGATGATCGCGGGCGGCGACAGGTAGCTGTCGGTCGAGGAGGCAGGGCCGATGCAGATGGTTTCATCGGCCATGCGCACGTGCATGGCGTCGGAATCCGCGGTCGAGTGCACAGCCACAGAGGCGATGCCCATCTCGCGGCAGGCGCGGATCACGCGGAGCGCGATCTCGCCACGGTTGGCGATGAGAATTTTATCGAACATGGCAGCCTCTTACTCGAGGATGACCAGCGGGGCGCCGTATTCGACCGGGGCGCCGTCCTCGACGAGGATGCGCTTGACGGTGCCCGCGCGCGGAGCGGGGATGTGGTTCATGGTCTTCATCGCTTCGACGATGATCAGCGTGTCGCCCTCTTTGACCTGTGTTCCGACCGAGATGAAGGCCGGCGCGCCGGGCTCGGGCTGCATGTAGACGGTGCCGACCATCGGCGAGGTGACGGCGCCGGGATGCGCGGCCGGATCCTCGGGCGCGGCCTCGGCAGCGGCGGGGGCGGCTGCGGCGGCCGGTGCGGCCGCGGGAGCTGCGGCGGGAACGGCGACCGGGGCGGCCACCGGCGCCTGCGGCAGGGCGCGGCTGACGCGGACGTTCAGGCTGTCCTCTTCGCCATATTCACGCTTGACCTGCAGTTCGGTCAGATCGTTTTCGCGCAGAAGCTCTGCCAGGGCCTTGATGAAGGCCACGTCCGCTTCATGGTTATCTTTGCTCATGCGGTCCTCGCCGGTGTTATGCTGGTCCCGGTCTCTGCGGGGCCTGATGATTTCGCGCTTATAGGCCATGCTTTGGCGCATGAAAAGCGAGGCGAGGCGGGAAAACCGGCCATGACGGCCGGCAAATGACGGGTTCGCGATCTTCGCTGCGGTGCGTGAGCTGAGCCGACGCTCAACCTCTGGCGTCGCGACTAAGCCATACTCTCGGCTGGCGTGTGGGGTGCAGTGCCGTGCGAATCAGCGCCGTAGCCGGTGGTCGGCCCGGCGGTGCCGTTTGTTCCCTCGGACCCCGAGGGGCTGGGACGGGCAGGCGCGGATCGCTCGGCGGTTTTGTCGGGCACAGCGGGCAGACGTTCGGGCCGCGGCGGGGCTTTGGCTACGGTGCTCTCGTGCGTGGCGGGTGCGGTAAACGAGGGCGGCTCGGAGATCGCCGATGCGCCGCGCCCCGGTTCGCCTGAAGGGATCGAAGGCTCTTGCGCCCCTGCACCCCCGCGAGGGTTTGAGCCCGCCGCGAACTTCGGCTGCGGCAGGTCGGGCCGCACCTCGGTTTCTGCGTCGGTCTCTCGCTGAGTGGCGCCCTTGGACGCCTTCGCGCTGCGCTCCGGTTCCGCAGGCTCTCGGCTTACGGTCCCCTCTGCGAGCGCCTTGCCGTGCAATTCCTTCAGCAGCGCCTCGGCCTGTTCCTCGAGCAGGGCCGTAATGCGCAGTTGCATGATCGAGGGCGGCGCGACATGGCTGGAGGGATCGGGCATTCCCGTCAGGCTGCGCCAGAAGCTGGCGGGCGGCTGGCCGTCGGCGCCATATTCGCCGCCCTGATCCGTGTCGGTGGTCGATTGCTCTTTGACCGGTTGCACCTTGGTCTCCTCGGCCGTTCTGACCGGGGCGCCGGGCAAGCCGAGGGGATGCCCGGTGGCCAGAGGTGCCACCACTTGGGGAACACCGGTGAACTGCATCGAAATGCTCCGTCTGCTGTCGGTCCCCACGGCCCTAGATTAGCACAGCGCAGGGCGCACGGCAGCAGGATCCGGCGGATTTTAGGGAGTTTTCGGCAAAGGGGTTAACTGCGGATTTAAGACAGAATGCAAAGGGTCCCCGGAGGGACCCTTCACAAGACATAAGGGCCGTTCTACGGCTCACCCTTTGTTGGCGCGGTTTTCGATGAGGTCATCGACGACCGAGGGATCGGCGAGGGTGGAGGTGTCGCCAAGCGCGCCATAGTCGTTCTCGGCGATCTTGCGCAGGATGCGGCGCATGATCTTGCCCGAGCGGGTCTTTGGCAGGCCGGGGGCCCATTGGATGAGGTCGGGGCTGGCGATCGGGCCGATCTCGGTGCGCACCCAGGTGCGGAGTTCTTTCTTGAGCTCCTCGCTGGGCTCGATGCCGTTCATCAGAGTGATGTAGCAATAGATGCCCTGACCCTTCACCGCATGCGGGTAGCCGACCACGGCGGCCTCGGCGACCTTGGCGTGGGCCACAAGCGCGCTTTCCACCTCGGCGGTGCCCATGCGGTGGCCCGAGACGTTGATCACATCGTCGACCCGTCCGGTGATCCAATAGTCGCCATCCTCATCGGCGCGGCAGCCGTCGCCCGAGAAGTAATAGCCTTTGTACTGCTGGAAATAGGTCTGCTCAAAACGCTCGTGGTCGCCCCAGACGGTGCGCATCTGGCCCGGCCAGCTGTCCTTGATCGCCAGCACGCCCTCGGTCGGACGCTCGGAGATCTCGACGCCCGAGGTGGGCTCGAGCACCACCGGCTGCACGCCGAAGAAAGGCTTCATCGCCGCGCCCGGCTTGGTGGCATGCGCACCGGGCAGCGGGGTCATCAGGTGGCCGCCGGTTTCGGTCTGCCACCAGGTGTCAACGATCGGGCAGCGGCCCTGACCGACCTTGTCGTTGTACCAGTTCCAGGCCTCGGGGTTGATCGGCTCGCCCACGGTGCCCAGCAGCTTGAGCGAGGATAGATCGCATTTGGTTACGAAATCGTCACCTTGGCCCATGAGCGCGCGGATCGCGGTGGGGGCGGTGTAGAACTGATTTACTTTGTGTTTTTCACAAACCTGCCAGAACCGGCTGGCGTCGGGATAGGTCGGCACGCCCTCGAACATCAGCGTCGTGGCGCCATTGGCCAAGGGCCCGTAAACAATGTAGGAATGCCCGGTGACCCAGCCCACGTCGGCGGTGCACCAATAGACGTCGCCCTCGTGGTAATCGAACACGATCTCATGGGTGAGGGCGGCGTAAACCAAATATCCACCACTTGTGTGCACAACCCCCTTGGGCTTGCCGGTCGAGCCCGAGGTGTAAAGGATGAAAAGGGGATCTTCGGCATTCATCGGCCGCGGCGGACAGTCGGGGCCGGCGGTTTCCATCAGCGCTTTCACGTCTACATCGCGCCCGTCGATCCAGCTGGTCTGGTCGCCGGTGTGTTTGACGACGAGGCAGCGCACCTTGTCCGAGCAGTGCAGGAGGGCTGCGTCGGTGTTGGATTTCAGCGCGGTGCGGCGGCCGCCGCGCGGCGCGGTGTCCGAGGTGATGACGATCTTGGCGCCGCAATCGTTGATGCGGTTGGCCAGCGCGTCGGGCGAAAAGCCGGCGAAGACGATGGAATGGATGGCGCCGATGCGCGCGCAGGCCAGCATGGCATAGGCGGCCTCGGGGATCATCGGCAGGTAGATGACGACGCGGTCGCCGCGCATGACACCCTGCGAGAGCAGGACGTTGGCCATGCGGTTCACCTTGTCGTAAAGCTCGGCATAGGTGATGTGCTGGGCCGGGTCCGAAGGCTCGTCGGGCTCGAAGATGATGGCAGTCTGGTTGGCGCGCTCGGGCAGGTGGCGGTCGATGCAGTTGTGCGCGACGTTCAGCACGCCGTCCTCGAACCACTTGATGTCGACCTTGCCGAAGTCAAAGCAGGTGTTCTTGATCTTCGTCGGCCGCGCCATCCACTCCAGACGCTGCGCCGCCGCGGCCCAGAACCCATCCGGGTCCGAAACCGATTGCGCGTACATCTCGTCGTATTGCTCGGCGCCGATCAGAGCGTTCTCGGCGAACTCCTCGGACGGGGCGTGAAGGACAGGGTCCGTCATGATGTCTCCTCCTGTTTTGCGGAGCAGGATGCGCCTTGCGGCGGCGAAAGCAAGGGCACTTTGCGTGAAAGCGGATCACGGAGGCGCGTGTGCGGGCGGAGGGGCGGGAGAGATCGCAGGCTCTATGGCGAGGGGTCTGCGGCAACCGGAGCAGCCCGGATAAGGCGCCCTGATTGGAAATGCGCGCGGGCCGGTCCCCATCGACCCGCGCGCGGGGCCTTCCGCGGAAGGCCCGGGGCGGATGGCGTTCAGATCGCCAGATATTCCGCCCGCAACTCTTCGTTCTCGAGCACTTCGGCGGCGGTGCCGTCAAAGACGATCGAGCCCGTGTCGAGGATGATCGCCCGGTCCGCCAGTTGCAGCGCACGCACTGCGTTCTGTTCAACCAAGATCGTGGTCATCCCTTGTTCCTTGATGTGGCGCAGGGTCTTTTCGATCTCGTCGACGATCACCGGGGCCAGCCCCTCATAGGGCTCGTCGAGCAGCAGCACCTTGATGTCCCGCGCCAGCGCCCGGGCGATGGCCAGCATCTGCTGCTCGCCGCCCGAGAGCGTCACGCCCTCCTGCTTGCGGCGCTCGCCGAGGCGCGGGAAGAGATCATAAAGCCGCTCGATCGACCAGCCGATGGGCGGGGCGATCTGCGCCAGTTGCAGGTTCTCCTCGACCGTCAGCCCGGGGATGATCCGCCGGTCTTCGGGCACGAGGCCAAGCCCGGCGGTCGCCGCCTCGTAAGAGGACATCGTGTGCAGCGGCTTGTGATCGAGCCAGATCTCGCCGCGCTGGACCTGCGGCGAGTTGAGCCGGGCAATGGAGCGCAGCGTCGTCGTCTTGCCAGCGCCGTTGCGGCCAAGCAGGGCGACGATCTCGCCCTCATGCACGTTGAAGCTGATGCCCTGCACGATGTAGCTTTCGCCGTAGTAGGAATGCATGTCCCACACCGACAGGAAGGCCGGGGCCGTTTCGGCCATGTTGGCGTTCTTGGAAAAATCCGGTCTGACGTTCATCTGGTTCTCTCCTTACGCCGCTTCGCCGAGGTAGGCTTCGCGCACCTTGGGGTGGCCCTTGATGTTCTCGGGGCTGTCCTCGACCAGCGGCGTGCCCTGGGCGAGCACGGTGATCCGGTCCGCGAGGCTGAAGACCACGTGCATGTCGTGCTCGATGATCGCCATGGTAATGTCGCGCTTCTCCTTGATCTCCTTGAGCAGGTCGATCGTGTTGTTGGTATCGGCGCGGGCCATGCCGGCGGTGGGCTCGTCGAGCAGCAAGAGGCGCGGCTCCTGCACGAGACACATGGCCATCTCGAGCCGCCGCTTGTCGCCGCGCGACATCGACGCCGAATGCATGTGCCGCTTGTCGAGCATCTTCACGTCCTCGAGCATGGCCTCGGCACGGCTGCGCAGCTCCGCCTCGCTGTCGACGGAGCGGAAGGCGTGCAGCCGGTAGGCCCCGTCCCGCCGCGCGAAGAGCGGGATCATCATGTTCTCCATCACCGTCAGATCGCCGAAGATCTCGGGCGTCTGAAACACGCGGGAGATGCCCATCTGGTTGATCTCGAAGGGCTTGCGGCCGAGCACCGACTGCCCGTCGAACAGCACCGATCCAGTGTCGGGGATCAGCTTGCCAACGAGGCAGTTGAGCAGGGTCGATTTGCCCGCGCCGTTGGGGCCGATAATGGCGTGCACGGTGTTCTCGGCAACGCTGAGGTTCACCTCCGACAGCGCCTTGAGCCCGCCGAAGCGCTTGTTGACGTCTTTGACTTCAAGAATGCCCATCTGCGCCTCCTTACTCTGCGGGTTCTTGGCTGGCCTTGCGGGCCGCGCCATTGTCTTCGGGTTTGTCACGCTTGAGCGCCTTCGCGATGCGCTGACCGCCTTCCACCAGCCCGCCGGGCAGGAAGATCACCACCAGCATGAACAGCAGGCCCAGCGTCAGGTGCCAGCCCTTGCCCACGAAGGGGTGGACAAGCGTCACGATGAAATTCTCCAGCCCGTCGGGCAGGAAGGCGAACCAGCCGTGCAGCACGCTGTCGTTGATCTTCGAGAAGATGTTCTCGAAATACTTGATGAAGCCCGCGCCCAGCACCGGGCCGATCAGGGTTCCCGCGCCGCCGAGGATGGTCATCAGCACCACCTCGCCGGAAGCGGTCCACTGCATCCGCTCGGGGCCGGCCAGCGGGTCCATCGAGGCCATGAGCCCGCCCGCGAGCCCCGCATACATGCCCGAGATCACGAAGACGGCGAGCGTGTAGGGGCGGGCGTTGAGGCCGGTGTAGTAAAGCCGCTGTTGGTTCGACTTGATCGCGCGCAGCATCATGCCAAAGGGCGAGCGGAAGATGCGGATCGCCACATAGAAAGCGATGATCATGATGGCGGCGCAGAGGTAGTAGCCGACCGAGAAGTTGAAGCTCCACCCGGCGATGTCGAGCGTGGTGAAGTTGCGCATCTCCAGCCCGAAGAGATTGGTCACCGGGATGCCGCCGTCGGCGGTGGCCGAACTGCCCAGGATGCGCGGATCGTCGAGGGTGATCTGCAGGCCGGTCTCGCCATTGGTGATCGGGGTGAGCACCGAATAGGCGAGGTTGTAGCTCATCTGCGCGAAGGCCAGCGTCAGGATCGAGAAGTAGATGCCCGAGCGGCGCAGGCTGACGTAGCCGATCACCACCGCGAACAGCCCCGCCACGATCATCGACAGCAGGATCGCCGGGATGACGTTCATGCTCAGCAGTTTGAACATCCACACCGCGGCGTAAGATCCCATGCCGAGGAAGGCGGCGTGACCAAAGCTGAGATAGCCGGTGAGGCCGAAAAGCAGGTTAAAGCCGATGGCGAAGATGCCGAAGATCACGAAGCGCTGCATCAGGTCGGGATAGCCCGCGTTGAACTGCGCCAGCGAGCTGCCGGTGGGGAAAGGGTTGAGGATGAACGGCGCGCAGAGCGCCAGAATGATGACGACCACGAAGACGGTGGTATCTTTTTTGCCAAGTCCGAACATGGTCTTAGTCCTCCATCACGCCCTTGCGGCCCATGAGGCCCCGAGGACGGGTCAGCAGAATGATGATGGCGACGAGGTAGATGATGATCTGGTCGATGCCGGGCAGGATCGACTTGATCTCGTTCATCGACGCAAAGCTCTCGAGCACGCCCAGAACGAAGCCCGCCAGCACCGCACCGGGCAGCGAGCCCATGCCGCCGACGACCACCACGACGAAGCTCAGCACCAGAAAATCCATCCCCATGTGGTAGTTGGGCGAATTGATCGGCGCGTACATCACCCCCGCAAGCCCCGCCACGGCGGCGGCAAGGCCGAACATGATGGTGAAGCGGCGGTCGATGTTGATGCCCAGCAGGCCCACGGTCTCGCGGTCGGCCATGCCGGCACGCACCACCATGCCGAAGGTGGTGAACTGCAGGAAGGCAAAGACGGCACCGACGATCAGCGCGGCGAAGCCGAAGTAGACGAGGCGCCAGTAGGGGTAGATGATCACATTGGGATCAAAGCCCAGCAGCACGCCGAAATCGAAAGACCCGCGGAAGACGTCGGGGGCGGGCGTCGGGATCGGGTTGGCGCCATAGAAATACTTGATGATCTCTTGCAGCACGATGGCGAGGCCGAAGGTCACGAGGATCTGGTCGGCGTGGGGACGGCGGTAGAAATGCTTGATCAGCCCGCGCTCCATGATCACACCGATGGCGATCATCACCGGGATCGAGAAGAGGATGGCGAGCGGCACCGACCAGTCGATGATCGCGGCGCCCGCGGCCTCTCCGAACCAGTCGTTCACATAGGGCACGTCGACCTTCAGCGGGTTGCCGAGGAAGTCCTTGCGGCTTTCGTCGACCACCTGATGCGACATGGTCAGGATGCGGTTGAGGGTGACGGCGCAGAAGGCGCCGATCATGAAGAGCGCGCCATGGGCGAAGTTGACCACCCCGAGCGTGCCGAAGATGAGCGTGAGCCCCAGCGCGATCAGCGCATAGGCCGAGCCCTTGTCGAGCCCGTTCAGGATTTGAAGAATGATTGCGTCCATGTCCCGGCCTTCAGGTCAAAGGAAGTGCGGGCGCTCCCGGCGCGGGGCCGGGAACGCTTGGATGGGGGCCGCGCAACGCGACGCGGCCCGCTGTCTGGTTGGGCTCAGGCGCCCGGGTTGCAGGACCCGAGGCTGCCGCCAGCGAACATCGGGTGATCGGGGGCATATTCCACCTGCGCACGCGGGGTGACCTCGACCACTTCCAGCAGGTCGAACTCCGACTCCGGGTTCTCCTTGCCGCGCACCACCAGAACGTCCTTGAAGCACTGATGATCGTCGGCGCGGTAGAGGGTCGGGCCATTGCCCAGACCGTCGAACTCGAAGCCCTCGAGCGCCGCCGCAACCTCGCAGGGGTTGAACGAGCCCGCGCGCTGCACGGCATCGGCATAGAGCAGCGTCTGCACATAGCAGGTGTGCGCGGCCTGGCTCGGCGGGAAGCCGTATTTGGTGCCAAAGCTCTGCACGAAGGCTTTCGAGCCCTCGTCCTGCAGCGACCAGTGCCAGTTGGTGGAGCCGAAGATGCCCTTCACGTTCTCGCCCGCACCGCGCGCCATCAGACGCGAGTAGAGCGGCACGACGATCTCGAAGTTCTTGTCGTTAACCAGCTTGTCGCGCAGACCGAACTGCACGGCGTTGGTCAGCGAGTTGACCATGTTTCCGCCGTAGTGGTTCAGGATCAGCACGTCGGCGCCCGAGTTCAACACCGGCGCGATGTAGGACGAGAAGTCGGTCTGGGCGAGCGGGGTCTTGACCGTGTTCACGGTCTCCCAGCCAAGCGCCTCGGTGGCCGCCTTGATCGACTCTTCCTGCGTCCAGCCCCATGTGTAGTCGGCGGTCAGGTGATAGGCCTTGCGGTCGGTGCCATATTGTTTGGCCAGCACCGGCGCCAGCGCCGCGCCCGACATGTAAGCGTTGAAGAAGTGGCGGAAACCGTTGGCCTTCTTGTCCTTGCCGGTGGTGTCGTTGGAGTGGGTGAGGCCCGCCATGAAGATCACGCCTGCCTCTTGGCACAGGCCCTGCACGGCTACGGCGACGCCCGAGGACGAGCCGCCCGAGATCATCACCGCGCCGTCCTTTTCGATCATCGATTTGGCGCTGGCGCGGGCGGCGTCGGATTTGGTCTGCGTGTCGCCGGTGACAAATTCGACTTTCTTGCCGAGGATGCCGGTGCCATCCAGCGTCTTCGAGCTGAAGGTGTTCAGCATGCCGCCGTCACCGCCGCCGTTCAGATGCTCGACCGCCAGTTCGAAAGCGCGCAGCTCGTCGGCGCCTTCATCGGCATAGGGGCCGGTCTGCGGCACGTTGAAGCCGAGGGTGACCGAACCGCCGGTGGGCTCATTGGTGAAGGCGGACGCGGACGAGCTGGTAAAGATCGTCGGCAGGGCCACACCGGCTCCCGCCACGGCACCAGTTCTCAGCACGCCACGGCGTGTCAGAGTCGACTTGGACATGAATTTCCTCCCATTTGGATATTTGCGCCGTCGGGCTCCTCTTCCCTAGGGCGCAAAACACATTCCCGTGCAAAATCAGTATCGGGCCACGAAAGAAAATCACGCAACAACTGCTTTTGAGTTAACGATTTTTTTGTCAACAAATGCACAAAGCATTAGGGTATAGTGTAAAGAAATTTATTTGGCGCCGCAGAAAGGCCTTGAAAGGGTTCAGGAACCACTATGCCCCGCGATACGCTGACCGGCAGTCGAATCCGCGAAAGACGCACGATTCTGGGCTTGAAACAGGCCGATCTTGCACGTCAGGCGGGCATTTCTGCATCTTATCTCAACCTGATCGAACACAATCGCCGCAGAATCGGCGGAAAATTGCTGCTCGATCTGGCGGAAATACTCAAGGTCGAACCGTCGATCCTGACCGAGGGCGCAGAGGCCGCGCTGATTGCCGCGCTGCGCGAGGCGGCGGGCACCCTGCGTGGCAACGCGGCGGAATTGGACCGGGTTGATGAATTCGCCGGGAGATTTCCCGGCTGGGCGCGGCTTCTGGCCGAGGCACATGCCCGTGTCGAAACGCTGGAGCGCAGCGTCGAGACCCTCAGCGACCGGCTCGCCCATGACCCGCAGCTTGCCGGGGCGTTGCACGAGATGCTCTCGACCGTCACCGCGATCCGCTCGGCGGCCACCATCCTCAACGAGCCCGAGGCGATCGACCCCGACTGGCAGCGCCGCTTTCACCGCAACATCCACGAAGACAGCGCCCGGCTTGCAGAGAGCAGCCGCAGCCTCGTCAGCTATCTCGAGGCCGAGGGCAAGGCGGCGCGCGAAAGCGGCACGCCGCAGGAAGAGGTGACCGCCGTCTTTGAGGCGGCGGGCTATCACTTTGCGGCGCTGGAAAAGGGGCAAGACCCCGAAACGCTGGCAGAGGAGCTTGGGGCGGAGCTGTCGGGCAATGCGCGGATCCTGCTGCGGCAGGCGCTTTCCACCTATGCCGAGGACGCGCTCGCGCTGCCGCTGAAGCCCTTGCTCGCGGCCGTCTCGCAGGATGGGGCGGACCCGCTGGCGCTGCTGCAACGGTTCGGCTGCGATCCGGCGCGGGCCATGCGGCGGCTTGCGGCGCTGCCCGCAGAGGCGGCCTGCGGCCCGGTGGGGCTGGCGATCTGCGACGCCTCGGGCGCGCTCACCTTCCGCAAGCCGCTGCCGGATTTCCCGATCCCGCGCTTTGGTGCCGACTGCCCGCTCTGGCCGCTGTTCCCGGCGCTCAGCCGCCCCATGGCGGTGCTCTCGCGCCGGGTGCGGCTTGCCGGGCGGCAGGGCGGCGCGGTGCGGGCCTGGGCGGTGGCGCAGCCCGCGGGTCTGCCGCAGGCCAACCGCGACCCGATCTTCGAGGCGCATATGATGATCACCCCGGCCGGGCCCGAGCGCGGCGGCGAAGAGACCGAACTGGTGGGCGCCACCTGCCGTATCTGTCCGCGTGCCCAATGCCCGGCGCGGCGCGAGCCGTCGCTTCTGGGTGACGCAGCGGAGCAGGTGCTTTAGGCGGCGTCTCTTTTTGACAGGGGGTGAAACATTGGCGATAACAAAAGCTCATGGGGGAGAAAACCATGGCGCCGGGCAGGGGAGTGGCTGGGGCCATGGAGAGAGGGGTGCATGTCCAAACACGTGCTGCTGATCGAGGATGAGCCAAATATCATCGAAGCGATCAGCTTCATCCTGTCGCGCGAAGGGCTCGACGTAGAGACCCATTCCGACGGCACCACAGCCAATGACCGGCTGCGCGATGTGAATCCCGATCTGCTGATCCTTGATGTCATGCTGCCCGGAAAGAGCGGCTACGACATCCTGCGCGATCTGCGCGCCGATCCGGCCACCGCCGAATTGCCGGTGCTGATGCTGACCGCGCGCGGCCAGACCCGCGACCGCGAGATGGCCGAACGCGAAGGGGTCAGCGCCTTCATGTCAAAGCCATTCGCCAATAGCGAAATGCTCGAGACGGTGCGCGCCCTGCTGAGCGGCGCGCCGAAAGAGGCATGAGCGAAGAGGCGCCCCGCCGCGGCACACCGCCGGTCTTTCTCGAGCGGCAATCCTATCGCCGCCGCCGGGTGATGGACGGGGCGCGCGTGCTCCCCTTCCTGGGGGCGCTTTTGTGGCTGGTGCCGCTGCTCTGGCAGGAAGACCCAACCGAGGGCGTGCGCAGTTCGGCGGTGATCGTCTATCTCTTTGGTGTCTGGCTGGCGCTGGTGCTGTTTGCCGCGGGCATCGCCTGGGCGCTGGGGCGTCCGGGGCCGGGAGACGGGGGAGACTAGGCGATGCTCAACACGCTGGTCGCCGTCTGTCTTGGCTATGCGCTGTTCCTCTTTGTCATCGCCTTTGCCGCCGAGCGCATCGCCCTGCGCGGGCAGGCCCGCTGGCTGCGCTCGCCGCTGGTCTACACCTTGTCGCTGTCGATCTATTGCACCGCCTGGACCTTTTACGGCGCGGTCGGCTCTGCGGTGCGCACCGGGTTCGAATATCTTGCCATCTACCTCGGCCCGTCGCTGGTGCTGGTCGGCTGGTGGTGGATCCTGCGCAAGCTGGTGCGCATTGGCCGCTCGCAGCGCATCACCTCGGTGGCCGACCTCATCTCGTCGCGCTATGGCAAGTCCAACTCGCTCGCCGTGGGCGTGACCATCCTCGCGGTCATCGGCACCACGCCCTATATCGCGCTGCAATTGCAGTCGGTGACGCTCAGCTTCGAGGTCTTCTCGGCGGGCGATCCGGCGTCGGGCGATGGGCAGGGGCATACCGCGCTCTGGCTCGCCGCCGGGCTGGCGCTCTTCACGGTGATCTTCGGCACCCGCAACCTCGACGCCAACGAGCGCCACAACGGTGTGGTCATGGCCATCGCTGTCGAGGCGGTGGTGAAGCTCTTCGCGCTGCTGGCGGTCGGGGTCTTCGTGGTCTGGGGACTGGGCGGCGGGCTGACCGAGACATTGGCGCGGATCGACGCCTCGGAACTTGGCCAGTGGCGCATCGACGGCGGCCGCTGGGCCGGGGTGATCATGCTCTCAGCGGCGGCCTTCCTCTGCCTGCCACGCATCTTTCAGGTGCTGGTGGTGGAGAACGACAATGAGACCCACCTGCGCACCGCAAGCTGGGCCTTTCCGCTCTATCTGGGGCTGATCAGCCTTTTCGTGGTGCCGATCGCGGTGATTGGTCTCGATCTGCTGCCCGAGGGGTCGAACCCCGATCTCTTCGTGCTGACCCTGCCGCTGTCGCAGGGGCAGGGCGGGCTGGCGGTGCTGTCGTTCCTCGGCGGTTTCAGCTCGGCCACCTCGATGGTCATCGTCGCCGCCATCGCACTGTCGACCATGGTGTCGAACCATGTGGTGATGCCGCTCTGGCTGCGCTTTGCGCAGACCGGCGCGACGGTCTCGGGCGACGTACGGCACGTGGTGTTGCTGGCGCGGCGGCTGTCGATCATCGGCGTGGTGATGCTGGGCTATCTCTACTACCGCCTGTCGGGCGGGGGCGAGGCGCTGGCCACCATCGGTTTCGTCTCTTTCGTGGGGCTCGCGCAGGTGCTGCCGTCGATGCTGGGCGGCATCTTCTGGCGCGGCGGGTCCCGGCTCGGGGCGGTCACCGGCCTACTACTCGGCTTCTGCTGCTGGGGCTATTCTTTGTTCCTGCCGTCCTTCGGACCGGGGGTCTTCCTGCCCGAGGCGTGGCTGCTCGACGGGCCGTTCGGCATCGGCTGGCTGCGCCCGCAGGGCATGTTCGGCCTGTCGGGCATGGACCCGCTGCTGCATGCCTTTTTCTGGTCGATGACGCTGAACACCGGCGGTTTCGTCCTCGCCTCGCTGCTTAGCTTCCCGCAGCCCATCGAACGGCTGCAGGGGGCGCAATTCGTCAATGTCTTCGAGCATTCTACCTCCCCCCGCAGCTGGACCGGCAACGTCGCGCAGAGCGAGGATCTGATGATCATGGCGCAGCGCATCCTGGGCGCGCGCGACGCGCAGCGGCTGTTCGAGCGCGAGGCCGAGCGGCAGGGCGCTCGGGGCCCGCTGCCCGATGTGACGCCGCGGTTTCTGGAAACGCTCGAGCGCGAACTGGCCGGGTCGGTGGGCGCGGCAACGGCGCACGCCATGGTCGGGCAGATCGTCGGCGGCATGTCGGTCTCGGTCGAGGACCTGATGGCCGTGGCCGATGAGACCGCGCAGATGATGGAATATTCGGCCCGGCTCGAGGCGCAGTCTCAGGAACTGGCGCGCACCGCCGCGCAGCTGCGCGAGGCCAACGCCAAGCTCACCCGGCTGTCGGTGCAGAAGGATGCTTTCCTCAGCCAGATCAGCCATGAGCTGCGCACCCCGATGACGTCGATCCGCGCCTTTTCAGAGATCTTGCGCGACACCGGCGGCATGAAGCCCGAGGAAAAGACCAAATACGCCTCGATCATCCACGACGAGGCGATCCGCCTCACGCGGCTGCTCGATGATCTGCTGGATCTCTCGGTGCTTGAAAACGGGCAGGTCAGCCTCAACCTGCGCAGCGGCCTGCTGTCGGACTTGCTCGACCGGGCGGTGGCTGCGGCGGCGGCGGATGAGGCGGGCGCGCGGCTGGAGATACGCCGCGACCCTGCGGCGGAGCAGATCATGCTGCACACCGATCTTGACCGGCTCAGCCAGGTTTTCATCAATCTGGTCGCCAATGCCCGCAAGTACTGTGACGCGGCAAAGCCGGTGCTCGAGATCTCGGTGCGGCCCGGCGCGCGGCTGGCCATCGATTTCACCGACAACGGCTCTGGCGTGTCGGCAGAGGCGCAGGATTTCATCTTTGAAAAGTTCAGCCGGGTCAGCGATCAGAAGGCGGGCGGCGCGGGGCTCGGGCTGGCGATCTGTCGGCAGATCGTCACGCGGCTGGGCGGCGAGATCAGCTATGTGCCGGGGCGGGGCGGCGCCTCTTTCCGGGTGAGCCTGCCCGCCGATCTGGCGATCGCGGCGCAATAGTGGCTGCGGCTGAAGCCGGGCTAAAGCCGATGGTAACCAATTTGGCCCATAAGCGGTGCCGGGAGTGCGCCGCAGATCGGGCCGAAAGGGAAGATGCCAGACGCCGACAGACCTCAGGATGCTGCTAGATCGCCGATTGGGTCCGGGCCGCAGGGTTCCGGGCCTGAGGGTGCCGGGCCTATGGGGGCCGGAAATGTCCTCAGCCGCAAGGCGGACGCCGCGCGCCGCGCGTTTGAGGCGCGCGCCATGTCGCCCGCCAAGGCGCTGCGGCGGGCGCTCTCGCGCACCGCCGATGTGCTATGGGATCTCGCGCTGGTCACACGGGCGGTCGATCTCGATCACTTCGATCAGGATGGCGTTGTGGCGCAGCTGCGTCCCGATGCGCTGCTGGTGCTTCTTTATGGCCCCGATGGCGTGGTCGGTCTGGTGTCGCTGGAACGTGATCTGGTGGTCGGCCTGACCGAGGTGCAGACCATGCTGCAGGTCACACAGATGCCCGCCGATCCGCGCCCCTATACCGCCACCGACGCTGCCATGAGCGCGCCACTGCTTGAGGGGATGCTTGAGCGGTTTCCAAGGTTTCTGGAAGATCACCCTTTGCGCGCGCAACTCGAAGGGTTCCGCTTTGGGGCGATGCTCGAAGATGCCCGCGCCGCAGGGATGTTGCTGGACGCGCCGGGCTATCTGGGTTTCCGGGCCGAGATCGACCTTGCGCTTGGCCGCCGCAAGGGGGGGCTGCGCCTCTTCCTGCCCGAAAGGCCGGGCGCACAGCGCGCGGGGGCCGAGGCCGAAACCGGCGGCAACGCCCGCAAGATGGAGCTGCTGCCGGCGCAGCTGCGGGCGGTGCTCGGGGCTTTGCGGATGCCGCTGGGCAAGGCGCAGGCGCTGAAGCCCGGGGATATCCTGCCGCTTCCGCCCGACGTACTCGACCGGGTGACGCTCTACGCCGGGGCGTCGCCGGTGACGGCAAAGCCGGTGGCGGGCGGGCGACTGGGCCAGATGAACGGCATGCGGGCGATCCGCCTCAGTTGGCCGAAAGGACAGGGCGCGGCAGCGAGCGCGGCACCGGCCGCACCGGCCCAGGCGGCCTCCGCACCGGCGGCATCGCCGATGGTGGATGCTGCGCCTGCCCCCTCCGAGGCGGCGGAGTTTGGGCTCGACGAGATCGCTTCGGGGCTGCCCGATCTTCCGGCGCTCGGCGGGGCGGATGATTTCGCGGCGGATTTCGCAGGCGGCTTTGACGCCGCCGCCGCCATGCCCGAGGAGGGAGAGGAGGCCGGGGATTTCGATTTCGACTTCTCCGCCGCCCGGATGTCCGACGATCCGTGACCGCCGGGCCTCTCGGCAGCGAGAAGGGAGCGACTTGCCCACAGGGAAGCCGAACCGAGCGCCCGCGCGCCGCCCGACCTCCCTTGTCATTTGCCGCGCCATATCGTGTTACTCTGCCTCCAAGACACTTCGCTTTGGAGCCCGCCGTCATGACCGCCAACGACATCCCCCGCGCCGCGCGCCAGACCCGCGTCACCACCAGCCACTGGGGCGCTTTCGAGGTGACGACCGAAGGCGACCGCATCACCGGCACCGCGCCCTTTACGGGCGATCCCGAGCCCAGCGACATCCCGCAAGCCGTGCCCGCCGCCGTGCATCACAGCAGCCGCGTCGCCCGTCCCTCGATCCGCCGCGGCTGGCTTGAGCGCCGCGACCGCAGCAGCCGCGGCCACGATGAGTTTGTCGAACTGCCGTGGGACGAGGCGCTGGACATCGCCGCCGCCGAGATCGACCGCATCCGCAAGACCCACGGCAATGAAGCGATCTTTGGCGGCTCCTACGGCTGGTCCTCCGCCGGGCGCTTTCACCATGCGCAAAGTCAGGTGCACCGCTTCCTGAACAGCATCGGTGGCTATGTCGCCTCCTTCGGCAGCTACTCGACCGGCTGCGCGCAGGCGATCATGCCGCATGTCTTCGGCGTGCCCTTCCTGCGTTATCTCTACAACTCGCAGGACAGCTGGCAGACCATCGCCGAGAACACCGATACGCTGGTGATGTTCGGCGGCATCAACCGCAAGAACGCGCAAGTGAGCATGGGCGGCATCACCCGCCACGACACGCAAAGCTGGTTCGAACGGTTCCACGATAAAGGCATGCGCTGCGTCAACATCGGCCCGCAGCGCCGCGACGCGCCCGAGGGCTGCGAATGGCTGCCGGTGCGCCCCGGCTCTGACGCCGCGCTGATGCTGGCGCTGGCCTTCGTGCTGGAGCAGGAAGGGCTGACGGATCACGCGTTCCTCGCGCGCTACTCGGTCGGTTTCGAGCGATTCCGCCCCTATCTGATGGGCGAAAGCGACGGGCTGCCGAAGACGCCGGAATGGGCCAGCCCGATCTGCGGCGCCGACCCCGAGACGATCCGCGCGCTGGCCCGCCGCATGGCCTCGACCCGCACGCTGATCACCGTCGCCTGGTCGCTGCAGCGCGCCGAGCACGGCGAGCAGCCCTATTGGATGTCGGCGGTGCTGGCGGCGATGCTCGGGCAGATCGGCCTGCCGGGCGGCGGTGTCGGCTATGGCTATGGCGCCATCGGCGGCATCGGCAAATCAATGAAATCGCTGCGCGGCGTGACGCTCGATCAGGGGCAGAACCCGGTCGGCACCTTCATCCCCGTGGCACGGATCGCCGACATGCTGGAAAACCCCGGCGTGCCCTATGATTTCAACGGGCGGCGCGCGCCGTATCCCGACATCCGCCTCGTCTACTGGGCCGGCGGCAACCCGTTCCACCACCATCAGGATCTCAACCACCTGCATGAAGCGTGGAAATGCCCCGAGACGGTGATCGTCAACGAGCCGTGGTGGACCGCCACCGCCAAGCGCGCCGACATCGTGTTTCCGGCCACCACCAGCTATGAGCGCGAGGACATCGGGCGCACCGATCTCGACGAGTATCTCTTCAACATGCCCGCGCTGATCCCGCCGGTCGGCGAGGCGCGCGACGATTACGACATATTCGCCGGGCTGGCCGAGCGGATGGACGCGGGCGCGCGCTTCACCGAGGGGCGCAGCAGCGAGGAATGGCTGCGCCATCTCTACGAGGGCTACCGCGCCAGCGGCGCCGAGGCGGGCATCGAGGTGCCCGAATTTGACGATCTGCGCGCGCGCAACTGGGTCAAGCTGCCGATCGTGCAGGAGCCGCCGCTGCCGTCCTTCCTTGCCCGCTTCCGCGCCGACCCCGAGGGGCACGCGCTGAACACGCCGTCGGGCAGGATCGAGGTGTTTTCCGAGACGGTGGATAGCTTTGGCTACGCCGATTGTCCGGGGCATCCGGTCTGGCTGCCGCCCACCGAATGGCTTGGCACGGCCAGCGCGCAGACGCCGCTGCATCTCGTCTCGCCGCAGCCGGGTGACAAACTGCACAGCCAGCTTGAGGCGGCGCTGGCCGATCAGCCAGACGCGCGGCCCGAGCGGGTGCTGATGCACCCCGAGGACGCGCGCCCGCGCGGCATTGCGTCGGGCGATCTGGTGATGCTGCGCAATGCCCGAGGCGCGGTGCGGGCGCGGGCGGTGGTCAGCGATGACATTCGGCTTGGCGTCGTCGCCCTGCCGACCGGCGCGTGGTACGGAGATGCGTCGGAAAACATTGACCCGCATGGCAACCCCAACGTGCTGACCCGCGACAAGGGGACCTCGTCGCTGGGGCAGGGCTGCTCGGCGCATACCACGCTGGTCGAGGTCGCGCCGCTGGGCTGAGCCTGCTGCGGATAACCCGCGCGCGGTTGCGAAACGCGCCGCGCGCGATACCATCCTTCATCGAGCGCTGATGCAAAATGACGTGTCAGGCGCCCAGCTTGGAGGATCCCGATGCGCGCCACCCTATATTCCGCCGGTCTCGCTGCCGCCCTGCTGCTGACGCTTGCGCCGCCCTTCTCCGGGCCCCTCGCGGCGCAGCAGGCGGCGGATGCCGTTGCGCCCGAAGCGGCCACCACTGGCGCGGCGTTCGAGACGCTCTCTCCGGCGGCTCAGGCGGCGCTCGATGCCAAGGCGCAGGGCGTGCCCACCGAGGCCGACGACTGGATGGTTGCCGCGGCGAACCCGCTCGCGGTAGAGGCCGCGGCGCGGGTGCTGCGCGAGGGCGGCAGCGCGGCGGATGCCATGGTGGCGGTGCAGGCGGTGCTGGGGCTGGTCGAGCCGCAAAGCTCGGGGCTTGGCGGCGGGGCCTTCCTTGTCTGGTATGACGCCAAGACCCAGAGCCTGACCACGCTCGACGGGCGCGAGACCGCGCCGCTGGATGCGCGCCCGACGCATTTTCAGGATGAAGCTGGCGCGCCTCTTGGGTTCTTTGACGCGGTGGTCGGCGGGCTCTCGGTCGGCACCCCCGGCACGCCGCGCCTGATGGAAGAGGCGCACCGGCGCTGGGGTACGGCGAATTGGGCGGGCCTCTTCGACGAGGCGATCACGCTGGCAGAAGAGGGCTTTGCCGTCTCGCCGCGTCTGGCCGAACTGGTCGCGGGCGACGATGAGCGCCTGCGCCGCTTTCCCGAGACCGAGGCGTATTTCTTCCCCGGCGGCACGCCGCTGCAGGCGGGGCAGAAGATCACCAACCAGCCCTACGCGGATACGCTGAAGGCCATCGCCGCAGAGGGCAGCCGCGCCTTCTACACCGGCGAGATCGCCGAGGATATCGTGCGGACCGTGCGCGAGGCCGAGGGCAACCCCGGCAAGCTCAGCAGCGCCGATCTGGCGCTGTATGACGTGATCGAGCGTGCGCCCGTCTGTGTGCCTTACCGTGCCCATGAGGTCTGCGGCATGGGACCGCCATCCTCGGGCGCGCTGACCGTCGGGCAGATCCTCGGGATGCTCGAGCCCTATGATCTGGCCGCCCTTGGGCCGGACAGTGCCGAAGCATGGCGGCTGATCGGCGATGCCTCGCGGCTCGCCTTCGCCGACCGGGGCCGCTACATGGCGGACAGCGATTTTGTCCCGATGCCGACCGAGGGGCTGGCGGATCCGGTCTATCTGCAGCACCGCGCCGAGCTTTTGTCGGGCGAGACCGCGCTGACCGAGGTGGCCCCCGGCGAGCCGAAGTGGGACCACGCGCAGGTCTGGGCCGATGACCGCTCCATCGAGTTTCCCTCGACCAGCCACATCTCGATCGTCGACGGGCAGGGCAACGCGCTGTCGATGACCACCACCATCGAGAACGGCTTTGGCTCGCGGCTCTTCGTGCGGGGCTTTCTGCTCAACAACGAGCTGACCGATTTCAGCTTTGCCACCCATGACGAGGGGCGGCCCATCGCCAACCGGCTGGAGCCGGGCAAGCGTCCGCGCTCGTCGATGGCGCCGACCATCGTGATGCAAGAGGGCGCGCCGGTGATGGTGGTGGGCTCGCCGGGCGGCAGCCGGATTATCGGCTATGTGGCGCAGGCGGTGATCAACCAAATCGACTGGGGCATGGACCCGCAGGCCGCGGTGGCGGCGCCGCATGTGCTCAACCGTTTTGGCACGATGGACATCGAGGCGGGCACCGAGGCCGAGGCGCTGGCGGCCCCATTGGGCGAGATCGGATTTGAGACGGAGCTCCGCGGTCTCAACTCGGGGCTTCACGTCATTGCGGTGGGCGAAACGCTCCGTGGGGGCGCCGATCCGCGCCGCGAGGGGATCGCATTGGGGGAGTAAGCATAGGGGCGAGCGGCGAAATTGATATGGCGCAAGGCTAGATCGCCTGCCGCATGGTAAGGAAACTTGCGCGGAGAGCGGAACTTCGCGCAGACTTCCAGTGTTGCTTTATCAAAGGCAATCGCAGACGGAGGACGTCCCCATGGCCCAGACTGCAACCAAGACGAACGGCACCACCAAAACCCCCGAGCCCAGCGCCCCCAGCGACAGCGAGGCGCTGAGCGAACAGATCAAGACGCTGCGCGGCGATGTGTCGGCGCTGGCGGAACTGGTCGGCGACATCGGCAAGCGCCGCGGCGCCGAATACAAGGCAGCCGGTGAGGCCAAGGCGCAAGAGATGCGCGGCAAGGGCGAGGATGCCCTGCACGAAGCGGGCATGCGCGTGGCGCAGCTTGAAAACGACGCTCGCGGCCAGATTCAGGCCAACCCGTTCCAAGCCATCGGACTTGCTGCCGCCGTCGGCTTCCTGATCGGTTACATCGGCAGCCGGAGGTAATCGCGTTTGTTCGCCCTGTTCGAGGCAAGACTGAGAGCCGGCCTGACACGGGCCGGCCGTAACATTGCCGGGGCGGTCTGTTTGGCCGTCGCGGCAGTTTTCCTTTCCATCGCAGGCTGGCTGACGCTGGTCGAGATGTACGGCACGATCCATGCCGCGCTGGCGTTTGGCGGCATCTATCTGGTGCTGGCCCTGCTGCTTTTCTACGTGCCGGTGCGCCCGCGCGTGCCGGTGACCCCGGTGCCCGCTTCGGCCCCGGTTGGCTCGATGATCGAGGCGTTTCTCGCCGGTCGCGCCGCGGGAGAGGCAATGCGCAAAGAGTAGGGGCGTAGCCTTTGGGCGATGACGGATGGGCCTTTCGGGCCCGTCCGATCAATGTGCATTCGGGCACACGCAGGCGTGATCGCTTGGCCCAACGATTTTTTCCCGATACATTTCGAAGCGCCGGAATTTTCCTGTTTTCGAAGCGCCCGCGCCACAGTCGGGCGTTGCTGCATTCATTTGTCGGCAGCCGGTCATTGCCCCGCAGAGGCAACTGTGGCAAAAACTTAGACAGGATATCTGAACGGAAGAGTTTAGCGGATGACCGATTTCGTCGCCCTTCGCCGTATGATGGTTGATACACAGGTTCGTCCGTCGGACGTCACCAAATTTCCCATTATCGACGCGATGCTGCGTGTCCCGCGTGAGCTTTTCGTCCCCGACGAAGTGAAGGATGCGGCCTATGTGGGGCGCAATATCGAGCTTGGTGGCGGACGCGTGGTGCTGGATGCCCGAACCTTCGCCAAGATGCTGGATGCGCTGAACGTTGATGGCGACGATCTGGTGCTCGATATCGGCTCGGCGCAGGGTTACAGCGCGGCGGTCATCGCCCGCATCGCCGAGGCCGTGGTGGCCGTCGAGGATGATGAGGAACTTGCCGGTGAAGCGCTGCCGCTGCTGATGGAACATGCGGACAACGTGATCCAGCACACCGGCCCGCTCGCCGAGGGCGCGCCGCAGCACGGCCCCTATGATGCGATCGTCATCGAAGGCGGGATCGAGCAGCTGCCCGAGACCATTGCCGGGCAACTCAAGGACGGCGGGCGCATTGCCTGTATTTTCATGGATGGGGCGCTGGGGACGGTAAAAGTCGGCTGGAAGATCGACGGAGCCATCACCTGGCGGTTTTCTTTTAACGCCACCGCACCGGTGCTGACCGGGTTCGAAAAAGAGGTGGCCTTCGCACTCTGACCCGCAGGGCAGGGGTGCAGGACAAAGGATTGAGAGGGCAGGAAGATGGCGCGTAAAACGCTCAAGACATGGATGACCGGTGTCTGCCTCGCGGCAGGGCTTGCAATGCCCGCCTCGGCGGAATCTCTGGCAGAGGCGCTTGCCGGTGCCTACAACACCAGCGGTCTGCTCGAGCAGAACCGCGCCGTGCTGCGCGCGGCAGACGAAGATGTGGCGCAGGCCATCGCGGCGCTGCGTCCAGTGGTGGCATGGACCGGCGACATCAGCCGCAGCTACGGCACCACCAAAAGCCTCTCCACCGGCTTTGAACGCACCGGCTCGGCCACCGACACCGCCTCGATCGGCCTCAGCGCGACGCTGACGCTGTTTGACGGCGGCAGCAACCGCCTGTCGGTCGATGCCGCGAAAGAGGCCGTGCTGGCGACCCGCTCGGGCCTCGTCTCGGTCGAGCAGGACGTGCTTCTGCGGGGCGTGCAGGCCTTCATGGAAGTGCGCCGCGCCATCGAAACCCTGACCCTGCGCCAGAACAACGTGCGGGTGATCGGCGAGGAACTCCGCGCCGCGAACGACCGTTTCGAAGTGGGTGAAGTGACCCGCACCGATGTGGCCTCTGCCGAAGCGCGCAGCGCCGCGGCACGCTCGCTGCTCGCCGCCGCCGAAGGCGCGCTGGCGCAGGCCCGCGAAGAATACCGCGCGTCGGTCGGTCGCCTGCCGGGCAACCTCGTGTCGCCCGCCTCGCTGCCGCGCATTCCGGCCACCGCCGATGAGGCCAAGGCCATCGCGCTGCGCAACCACCCCGACATCATTCAGGTGCAGCATCAGGTGACTGCCTCCGAGATCGGCATCGCCATCGCGCAGGCGCAGATGAGCCCCACGGTCTCGCTGCAGGGCACCTATGGCTATGACGAAAGCTTCGACAGCGAGGCAAGCTCGCGCGGCGGCACCGTCGGTCTGAACTTCAGCGGCCCGATCTACAGCGGCGGCGCGCTCAGCTCGGCCAAGCGCCAGTCGATGGCGACCCGTGACCAGAACCGTGCGTCGCTGCTTCAGCTGACCAAATCGGTGCCCCAGACCGTGGCCAATGCCTACGCCAACCTGCGTGTCGCACAGGCCGCGCGGGATGCCTCGGACGAGCAGGTCCGCGCCGCCACCGTCGCCTTCCGCGGCACCCGCGAAGAGGCAACCCTCGGTGCCCGGACCACGCTTGACGTGCTCGACGCCGAACAGGAACTGCTGGACGCGCGCAACACGCAGATCTCGGCTGTGGTCGACGAAACCATCGCCGCCTATACGGTGCTTTACGCGATGGGCCAGCTGACCACCGAAGACCTCGCGCTGAACGTGCCGCGTTACGACCCGGCCGAGTACTACAACCTCGTCAAGACCGCTCCGGTCCAGTCCCGTCAGGGCGCAGACCTGAACCGCATCCTGAAGGCGATGGGCAAGTAAGCTTGCCCGCCACACAGGCGCGTTGATCGTGGCTCGACCGTTGTCGGAGCCGCGATCAGCGTCTACACTTCAGGGACAGGCAAGAGTGGTAAACATATGTCCGATCCCGTGACCAATGTGGAAATCGAGGACGTTCTTTCCTCCATCCGGAGGCTGGTTTCCGAGGATTCCCGTGCGCCCCAACCGCAGGCCGAAACCCGGCCCGCGGCCCCCGAACGGCTGGTGCTGACGCCCGCGCTACGGGTTCCCGACGCGGCTGCCGAGCCCAAGCAGCCCGCCGCGACCCCCGCGACCCCGGTGCATCCCGCCCTCAGCGAGGAACCGGGACCGGACGAGATGCGCCTCACCCGTCGGCTGAGACCTTCCGAAGAAGAGACGTCGACCCCGGCGTGGCGCCGCGCTTCTTTCGAAACCGTGCGGACCGAAGAGCGCCAAGAGCCGGAGGAGGCGCACCTCGACGACGCGCCCGAAACCGCTGAGCTGCCGTCCAGCCTTCTCGCGCCCGGAGCCCTCTCTGAACCGCCGCTGGCCGCTGAGCCCGCGCCCGAGGAGATGGCAGAGTCCGAAGAGGCCCCCTTCATCGAGGTCGCAGAAGAGGACGAGCCCGAAGATCAGGGCGCGTCGATCGCCGATTTCTTTGCGGCAAAGCTGCGCGATACGCCGCGCGCCACCCCGCCCGAGCCGGTCGCCGAGATCACCCCGAAAGAGGGCAGTCTGGCGCGCAAGATCGCCGAGCTTGAAGAGATGATCGCGCGCAGCACCACCGAGTTTGAGCCGGAAACCGGCGAGGCGGCCCCCGAGGCGATCTTCCGCCACCAGCCCGTGATCTCGCCTGAGTCCGCGCCCGTCGCAGAGGCCCCGCAAGCTCCGCAAGCCGAGCTTGATGAGGACGACGCCGAACTGGCGAGCCGTCCCATGCCCGAGCCCGAGCTTGTCGACCGCCCGTTCGAGACCGATGTGACCGGCGAGCCGGACCTCGACGAGGAAGAGGATGCGCCCTTTGCCTTCCGCCGCTCGTCGTCCGAGCGTGCCCCTCAGCTCGAGATTGCAGAGCCCGACGCCGAAAGCGCCGCTGAGCCGGAGCTTGCGAGCGACGTGCCGGAGATGCCGAAGCCGTCGGCGCGCCGCCCGGTAAAGATTTTGCGCAACCCGGTTTGGCAACGCAGCCAGAGCAACCTGCGCCGCGAGGCTGAAGAGCTTGCCGCTGCGCCGAGCGCGGAAGCTCCAGCGCCCGAACCGGAAGAGGCTGCCGCGCCTGCGCAAGTGGAAGCTGAGGTGGCTGAGGTGGCGTCTGCACCCGAGCCCATTCAGGAGCCCGTGACCGAGGCCCGGAAAGTTGAAGAAGGGGCTGATCTGCTCGCGGCTTTGGATCAGGAGACCCTGCGCAAGCTGGTCGCCGAAGTGGTGCGCGAAGAACTGCAGGGCGCGATTGGCGAGCGTGTCTCGCGCAATCTGCGCAAGCTGGTGCGGAACGAGATCCAGCGCATCGCCATGAGTGCCGATCTCGACTGATCCGCAGCACAAACCCACATCAAGAAGCCCCGCCAGCCCAGCTGCGCGGGGTTTTTCATCCTTGGGTTGTGCGGATTTTGGCCTGCGCGCAATGCCCAAACCGGCGGGCTTTTGCCAATGCGGCGCTTGGAAACGACGAAGGCGCGCCCTGGCAGGGGCGCGCCTTCGACTGTTCGGGGGAACCCCCCCGGACCGGGATCAGGCGGCTTCGGCCTGTTCCGCGGCTGCGGCTGCGTGACGACGCTCGCTCTCTTCGCGCGACAGCGCAACAGAGGTACGAACACCTTTCGACACAAATTCCATCAGGCCCGAGACAACCCGTTCGTTGGGGTCGATACCGGCGCAGCTGAGAACTTCACGACCATCGCGCGAGCGTGCCCAGCGGGCGATCTGCTCGGGGCCGTTGCCATATTTCTTGTCATCGGCGATTGCATCGTCGAGCGCAGCCAGAACCACAGCGGCGAAAAGTTTCCGCGCGCGGTTGCCTTGTTCGGCATGGTAGGCTGTGCTGTCCACGAAATCCTTCATCTTTCGACCTTTATGATTATTGCTCTTGTCTTTTCTGGCGTACGCGGCGTTATGGACCATTCCATTCGATTCGGATACATCACAAACGCATAGCGTCGTTGCATCTCGCGCATATCTCGGCTTGTTGGGAACACGAGATACGTTGTCTTGCACGGGGCGAACCGGCCATATATAGGAGGCCGCAAAACCCCTTCAACCTTACTGTAAAGTTTTCTGACCATGCCCAAGATCAACGGTAACGAGATCCGCCCCGGGAACGTGCTCGAGCATGAAGGTGGCCTGTGGGCCGCGGTGAAGGTCGATCACGTGAAGCCCGGCAAGGGCGGCGCCTTCGCTCAGGTCGAGATGAAGAACCTGCGCAACGGCTCCAAGCTGAACGAGCGTTTCCGCTCGGCGGACAAGGTCGAGCGCGTGCGCCTCGAGCAGAAGGACATGCAGTTCCTCTATGAGGACGCCGGCCAGCTGATCTTCATGGACACCGAGACCTACGAGCAGGTGCAACTCGACGCCGAGATCCTCGGCGAGCGTCGCCCGTTCCTGCAGGACGGCATGACCATCGTGGTCGAATTCCACGAAGAAGAGGCGCTGAACGCGACGCTGCCGCAGAAGGTGGTGTGCAAGGTCGTCGAGACCGAGCCGGTCGTCAAAGGTCAGACCGCTGCCAACAGCTTCAAACCCGCCGTGCTCGACAACGGCGTGCGCGTCTCGGTGCCGCCCTTCGTCGGGCAGGACGAGGACATCGTCGTTAACACCGAAACCATGGAGTATTCGGAACGCGCATAACCCGCGCGCCGACCACTTCCGTCCCCGTGCGATCCGGGGGCGAGCTATAGATGATCCAAAGGGCCTCCGGCGCAAAAGCCAGGAGGCCCTTTTCATGTTCCATCCCCCGATCACCGTCTGCACCGAGGCCGATATTCCCGCGCTCGCGGGTCTAATGCGCGGCGTGCAGGCGCCGCGCCTGCCCTGCGGCGGTAGAGGCATCCCCGAGGTGGTCTTCGCCTCTGCGCTGTCCGAAGGCGCGCGCCTGCTGGCCTATCGCGCCGAGGCGGTGCCGCGCGGGGTTCTGATGTGGCGCTGGCGCAAGGAAAGCTCCACGGAAGGCCCCAAGGAGCGCTCGGCGGCGCTGCGCGCGCAGCTTGATCACATCTGGGTCGAGCCTTCATGGCGGCGGCGCGGGCTCGCTCGGCGGCTGATCGCGGCCTTCGAGGCAGAGATCGCCGCGCAGGGCGCCTGTGGCTGGTCAGCGCAGCGGGAGGGGATGAGCGCCGCGTCAGGGGCGCTGATGCGCCGCGCTGGCGCCTGTGCGTGTTCTGAGCGGCTGGAGAAGCGTTTTCAGCAGCCCGTCTGATCCAGAAGCCCGCGCACCATCCCGGCATAGCCGCCCCCAAAGAGCCGCAGATGCACCAGCGCCGGAAACAGCTGGTAGATCGGACGGCGGGCGTTGCGGCCGGGCTCGGTCTCGCCGTAGCCCTGCCAGAAGGCGGCGGGCGGCGTGCCGAAAAGCTCCAGCAGGGCCAGATCGACCTCGCCGTGCCCAAAATAGCAAGCCGGGTCGATCAGCGCCGCATCGCCCTCCATAAAGAGCGCGTTGCCGGTCCAGAGATCGCCGTGCAGCAGTGCTCTGGGCGGGGACATGGGCAGCAGATCGGGCAGGCGCGCTGCAAGGCCCTCGACCCGCGCGGCAAGCGCAGCGGGCAGATGCGGAACGAAGGGCAGCAGCCGCGCCTCGGCCCAGAAACTGGGCCAGTCAGGGCGCGGCGCGTTGTCGAGGGGCAGGGCGCCAAAGCCGTAGGGCTCCGGCCATCCGTAGGTCTCGCCCGGCGCGCCATGCAGTGTGCGCAATTCGCGCCCCAGTGCGTGCCATCCGGCTGGGCTGGCACCGGTCTCGGGCAGCGCCTCCATGGCGAGAAGATCGCCTGACTGTGCCAGCACCCGCGGCGCCCGCGCGCCGGCGGCGGTGATCGCGCGCAGCATCCGGGCCTCGGCGGCGACCAGCGCGCCGCGTTTCAGCACGATCTGGCGGCCATCGGAGAGGGCGGCCAGCGCCACTTCCGACAGATCGCCGCCATGCAGGGCACGGCTGCCGGTGATGGACGCGCCAAGCGCAGCCTCAATCGCCTCGCGGCTCAAGAGGCGCGGCGCAGGGTTGCCTCGCCAGCGGTCATCTCGCCATCCGCACGATCAAAGCGCAGATAGGCGATGCCCATCCCGCCCGACTGGGTGTAGAGCGTGCCTGCCGGCTTGCCACTGGACTCGATCGCGGTGCCGACCGGCGCGCCGCCCGACACTTCGACGGTCGCCAGCCCTTTGCGCAGCTCGGTCTTGTGCTTCATCCGGGCGGTGACTTCCTGCCCGACATAGCAGCCCTTCTTGAAATCGACGCCGTTGAGACGTTCGAACCCGGCCTCGAGGATGAAGGTATCCGGGGTCAGCTCGACACCGCTTTCCGGCACGCAGGCGGCGACGCGCAGCGCGTCCCAGTCGGCCTCGGTCGAGGGCTGCCCGTCATAGCCGCGCCAGCCCAGCGAGGCGTCGCGCGGATCGGCGAAGGCCCCCTCGGGCGCGGCGCCGGTGCCGCGGCTGACGGTGATGTCGGTGGGCTCCAGATCGACCTTGGCGCGCAGCTTGTAGAGCGTCAGCGCCTTGGTCAGATCGGCGGCCAGCGGTTCGGCCACGTCGATGAGGATCGAGCCATCCGTGCGCGGAACAAGGAAGAAATCCGCCCGGTACTTGCCCTGCGGTGTCAGCAGCGCGGTATAGACCAGTCCGCCGCTGAGTTTGCCAAGGTCATTGGTGACGAGGTTTTGCAGAAAGTCGCGCGCCTCGGGGCCGCTGACGCGCAGGACGCTGCGCTCTGTTCCATTGGTGGCGGTCATGGGAACTCCGTCGTGACTGCCTCGCCACCGCAGGCTGCGGCCACGAGGCTTTGGGACCTGAATCTTTCAGCCAGAGTATAGGCGTGACGCGCGGTGGGTGACAGGGGGCGAGGCTCAGCCCGGCTGTTCATCCTCGAACTGCATGGCGTGCAGCCGCGCATAGGCACCTTCGCGGGCGATTAACTCATCATGTGTGCCCTGTTCGACCACGCGGCCTGCATCCATCACCACGATCTTGTCGGCGTTGCGGATGGTCGACAGCCGGTGCGCGATGACCAGCGTGGTGCGCCCGGTCGAGAGCCGGTCCAGCGCCGCCTGCACCACCTGCTCGGACGCTGCATCAAGCGCTGAGGTGGCCTCGTCGAGCAGCAGGATGGGCGTGTCGCGCAGCAGCGCGCGGGCGATGGCGACGCGCTGGCGCTGGCCGCCCGAAAGGTTGCTGCCCCGCGTCCCGGCGGGGCTGTCGAGCCCCTGCGGCAGACGCGGCAGGAAGTCCGACACATGCGCCGCCTCTAGCACCTCCTGAAGCTGCTCTTCCGAGACATCCTCGCGGCCCAGCAGGATGTTCTCGCGCAGGCTGTCCTCGAACAGCAGCGCGTCCTGACTGACCACCGAGAACATGCCGCGCAGATCCGCCAGCCGCATCGCGTCGGTGCCCATGCCGCCGATGGTGACTGCGCCGGTCTCGGGATCGACAAGCCTGGTGAGCACGTTGAACACGGTGGACTTCCCGGCGCCCGAGGCCCCCACCAATGCGGTGGTCTTGCCCGCCTCGGCGGTAAAGCTGGTGCCGCGCAGAACCGCAGAGCCGGAGTAAGACAGCGCCACATCGTCCAGCACGATCTCGGGCACGCCCTGCGGCGCGGGCAGGGGATGCGGCGGGTCGCGCAGCTCGGGCTGCATGTCGAGCAATTCCTTGATCCGCTCGATCGAGGCCGCAGCGATCTGCCACGTGCCGCTGATCGCGCCCAGACGGCGCAGCGGCTCGAAGGCAAGGCCGATGGCGGTGAAGAAGGCCATGAAGTCGCCGACGGTTTTTTGGCCAGAGATGATCTCGCCCCCGCCGTAGATCAGCACGCCAAGGATGCCGATGCCCGACATGATGTCGATCAGCCCGGGGATCGCCGACTGGCCGAGGCTGGAGGCGACGGTGGTGCGGATGCGCTCTTTGGTCAGCGCCTTGTAGCGCGCAGCCTGATAGCCTTCGAGACGGTTGAGCTTGATCGGGACGATGCCGTGGAACACCTCGTTGAGGCGCGTCGACAGGCCCGCCGAAATGTCGCGCGCGCGGCGGGCGTATTTGCGCACGTAGCGCTGCAGCACGATCGAGGGCGCCACCATGATCGGCACGCCGATCATCGCCACCAGCGTCCAGCGCCAGTCCATCCCCAGCGCCACGCCAAACAGCGAGACCAGCGCGATCACGTCACGCCCGGCGCCGGTGATCAGGATACGCCAGACCTTGTTGATCGAGTCGACGTCGCCCTCGACCCGCTGCATCAGATAGCCGGGGCCGTATTTTTGGTGAAAGCTGCCATCGAGCGTCATGAGATGCGCCAGCAGATCGTTGCGGATATCCGCCACGGTCAGCTGCGAGACCCGCGTCAGCACCACTTTCTGCAGGATGCTCGCGATGGCCCGGACCGCAAAAATGGCAAAGATCGCCATCCCGACGCCAAACAGCGCGGCGCGGCTTCCACCGACCAGCACGTCGTCGAACATCGGCTTCATCATGTAACTCAGAAAGCCGAACATCGAGCCTTCGAGAATCATGAAAACCAGCGCGATGGAGATCTGCCAGCGGTAGCGCCACAGGTAATTGCGCCCAAGCCAGACCAGCAGGTGTCGCGAATTTCCGCTGGCGGTGCGCGGCGGCTGGGTTTCAGTGACGTCGCTGTTGCTACTGTCTGCGCTCATGCCATCTCTTCCGGCGGACGCTTTGCGTCAAAGCCCGTCTGCAGTTTCTTGGCATCATACTCGGTGCGGATCCAATCCTCGAAAGAGATCGGATCGCGCCGGTTGCGTGCGGCGTAAGTGTCCAGAATGTAACCCTGAATACCGGTCTTGGTGAATTCAAGGTGGACGTATTTCAGGCCCATCTGCTTGCGCGCCTCCTCGACCGGCACGCCCTCGAACACCATCAGGTAGACGGCAGAGGCGAAACCGGCGCGGTCGGCACCCGATTTGCAGTGAAAGATCATCGGCCGCTCGGCACTGCGCAGTGTGTCGATCAGATCGATCACCCGCTCCCGCTTGGGCGCCATGCGGGCCCAAAGCTTGGCATGCAGCAGCGTCAGCCCAAGCTTCTCGCAGCTCTCTTTCTCGAAGAGATAATGGGCGTATTTCTCTTCGCCGCGCAGGGTGATCACGGTCTTGATGCCCATGGCGGCATATTTCTCGAAGCGCCCGTGCGTCGGCTGGTTCGAGCGCCAGACCCCGGGGGCGAGCTGCCAGAAGTTGGTCCAGAACATGCGCAGGAAAGCGTGGTCGAACACATGGTAGTGCAGTTTCGACAGCGCCCGGGCGCGGGGCGTCGAGATATCCTTTCCGAAGGACCGGCGGAAACGCCGCTCGGCGCTCTCGATCTTCTCCCAGAGCTTGGTCAGCATTGCTCACTTCCTGTAGCTGTCGGGCGGCGGTTTACGGGCTAAGGCCCCTGCTGGCAAGCGCCGCGCGTCTTGCGGTCCGGGGGTGATTGACCTCGGCGCAACCGCCGTTAGGTTGGCTCTCGCCCCGGAATTTCAAGGGGTGCTTTCGGAGTTTCCCCATGTCTCTAGCCCACGGCCGCCCCTATCTGGCCATTCCCGGTCCGTCCGTCATGCCCGACGCGGTGCTGCGTGCGATGCACCGCGCCTCGCCCAATATCTACGAGGGCGCGATTGTCGAGATGGTCGCCGGGCTGATCCCCGACCTGCGCTATGTGGCGCAGACCGAGGTGGCCAAAGTGGCGATCTATATCGCCAACGGCCACGGTGCGTGGGAAGCGGCGCTGGCCAATGTGGTGGGCGAGGGCGACAAGGTGCTGGTGCCCGCGACGGGCCGGTTCGCGCATGGCTGGGCCGAGATGGCCCGCGGCCTTGGGGTCGAGCCCGAGATCATCGAGTTCGGCACGAAATCCACCTATGATCCTGAACTGGTCGCTGCGGCGCTACGCGCGGATACGGCGCGCGAGATCAAGGCTGTGCTGGTCAGCCACGTGGATACCGCAAGCTCGGTGCGCAACGACATCGCCAGCCTGCGCGCGGCGATGGACAGCACCGGCCACCCGGCGCTGCTGATGGCCGATTGCGTCGCTTCGCTGGGCGTCGAAGAGTTTCGCATGGACGCTTGGGGCGTCGACGTGATGGTCACCGGCTCGCAGAAGGGCCTGATGGTGCCGCCGGGTCTGGGCTTTGTCTTCTTCAACGAGAAGGCCGAGGCGCGGCGCGCCGAGATGAAGCGCGTCAGCCTCTATTGGGACTGGACGGCGCGCGGCGCGCCCGATTTCTTCTATCAGTACTTTGGCGGCACCGCGCCGACGCATCACCTGTTCGGCCTGCGCACCGCGCTCGACATGATCCGCGAAGAGAGCATCGAACAGGTCTGGCACCGCCACGCGGTGCTGGCGCGCGCGATCTGGGCCGCCGCAGAGGCTTGGGGCGAGGGCGGTCCGCTGACACTGAACATCGAGGATCGGGCGCTGCGCAGCCATGCGGTCACCGCGCTGCGGCTCGGCAAGCCCTATGGCGCACAGCTGCGCAAATGGTGCGAGACCGAGGCGGGCGTGACGCTGGGCATTGGTCTTGGCATGGCAGAGCCCGATGATCCCGCGGGCACCGGCTTTTTCCGGCTGGGTCACATGGGCCACGTCAACGCGCATATGATCCTTGGCCTGCTCGGTGTGCTGGAGGCGGGGTTCACCTCGCTGGGCATCCCGCACGGGCAAGGCGCCATGTCCGCCGCCGCGGCCGAGATCGCCAAGGGCTGAGCCTTACACGCGGCAAGCGCTGCGATTCTCAGATACAGAGCGCCGGCCCGTTCCTACGGGCTGGCGTTTTCTTTTCGAAATGGCCTGCGCGCTCAGGTCTGCGGCGGTGTCTCGCTGCCATTGCGGCGATGGTCGATCACCGAGATCACGTGGTTCATCGCAACCCCGGCAATCATAGCGATTCCAAGGCCATAGCTGATCCACAAAAGCAGCAGCAGGGAAAAGATCACCACAAAGAGCAGGACGAGATTGGCGCTGAAGAAGTCGGGGCGCGGCGGTTCGGAATAGGGGGCCATGATGCGTTCCTCGGACGGGCCATGTCGGAGACGGGCACAAAGACAAAGGTCAATAAAGGAAGGGTAGCGCAACCTTCCCTTGGGTCACGCATCAGGCTGCTCAAAACTTGTTTCCAAATCGTTGCGCGGCGAAGTGCTGCCACACTCCGGCGCAAAATTTGTGCAGATGATCGGGGGTCAGGCGGCGCTGCTGCCGCGCGCCTCTGCCAGCGCGCCGGGCAGCGCCTCGGCCAGCGCGTCGAGGTCTGCGGGCGTGCCCGCGCCGATGCGGATGCAGCGGTTCTGCGGGGTCACGAAGGGCATGCGCACAAAGACGCCGCGCTTGCCGAGACCCTCCAGCACCGCCTTGGCAAAGGCGCCATCGCCGCCGCAATCCACCGCGACGAAATTGGTGGCCGAGGGCAGGGCGGTCAGCCCGTTGTCCTTGGCGATCTCGGCAATGCGCAGGCGGGCCTGTGCGACCTTGTCGATGGTCTGCGCCAGCCATGCACCGTCTTCCAGCGCCGCCAGCGCCCCGGCCTGCGCCGTGCGGTTCATGCCGAAGTGGTTGCGGATCTTGTCGAAGGCGCGAATGAGCGGTGCCGCCGCCAGCGCGTAGCCGACACGCGCGCCCGCCATGGCGTAGGCCTTCGAGAAGGTGCGGAAGCGGATCACCCGCGGGTCTTCGATGTCGATCTTAGGAGCCGTGCCGTCCGGGGCGAACTCCACATAGGCCTCGTCGAGCACCAGCAGCGTCCCCTCGGGCACGGCATCCAGCTGCGCCGCGATCTCGGCGCCGGTCTTCCACGAGCCCATGGGATTGTCGGGGTTGGCGAAATAGACCAGCTTGGCGTCTACCTCGGCGGCCTTGGCCAGCAGCGCGGGCAGATCCTCGGCGTCGTCCTGATAAGGCACCTTGTGCAGCACGCCGCCAAAGCCCGCCACATGGTAGTTGAAGGTGGGATAAGCGCCGTCGGAGGTGACCACCGCATCGCCCTGCGCCACCACAAGCCGGGTCAGATAGCCCAAGAGCCCGTCGATGCCTTCGCCGACCATGACGTTCTCGGGTGCGACGCCGTGATGCGCGGCGATGGCGTTGCGCAGATCAAAGCTGGTCGAGTCGCCGTATTTCCAGATCTCCGCCGCCTCGCTTTGCATCGCCTCGATCGCGCGGGGCGAGGGGCCAAAGACGTTCTCATTGGCGCCGATGCGGGCGCGGAAGGGCGCGCCGCGCTCACGCTCCTGCGTTTCCGGGCCGACGAAGGGCACGGTCTCGGGAAGGGAGGCAACGAGCGGGGTGTAGCGAGGTCCAGTCATGGGCCGGAGATATGCCGTAGCGTCCGGGTTCTGGCAAGAGCCTGCGCGTGCGGTGCACGGGCCAAGGAAAACCCCCGGAGCCGTGGGCTCCGGGGGCGTACAGGTAAAACGATCTTGACGCGTCACTCGTTACCGTTCTGGCCCCCGCGCGGGGCGGAGGCCGGAATGAGGGATTACTCGGCTTTCATCGCCTCGACCGAGATCTCAACTTCGACCTCGTCGCTGACGTAGGGGGCGAACATGCCGAGGTTGTAGTCCGAGCGGATCAGCGTGGTGGTGGCGTGGAAGCCGAGCCACGGCTTGCCTTCCATCGGGTGCTCGCCGGCTTGGGTCAGAACCGCGTCGAGTACGATTTCCTTGGTCACGCCGTTCAGCGTCAGATCGCCGGTGATCAGGCCGGTGTCGTCGCCGGTCACTTCGATCGACTTCGAGGTGAACGAGACGGTTTTGTCGTCCGACGCGCCGAAGAAATCTTCGCTCATGAAGTGGTCGTAACGGCCCTGCCAGCCGGTGATCATCGAGGTGACGTCGAACGACGTGGTCACGGTCGACGCGGCGGGGTCTTCGGCGTCATACTCGATCTCGCCCTCGAAGCCGCCGAACATGCCGTAGCCGGTCGAGAAGCCGAGGTGGTTGTAAGAGAACACGATCTGCGTGTGGCTGGCGTCGAAGACATAGCTTTCGGGCGCTGCAACTGCGGCGATCGGGGCGAGCGCGACGGCGCCGGCAAGCAGAAGGGATTTCATATCGGATAACTCCGCTGGGGTTTTGCGTTTTCGATGCCCTGAACATGGGGGCAAGCGCTGCGTCGCGGCAATTCGGCCTGCGCCCACAGGGTCTGTTGAAAATCGAACACTGGACTTCTGCGGATGTGCACCGGTGCTGGATATGCCGCGGCGCAGCCCTAGCATGGAGCGAGGGATTGACCCCGCCATGGGTTGAGGTCAGGTTCCGCCGCGAAGAGATCACCCGGAAAGATTGCCGATGGCCCGTACCCCGCCACCCTTTGCCCCGTTCGAATGGATGATCGCCTGGCGCTACTTGCGTGCCCGGCGCGCCGAGGGCGGGGTCAGCGTGATGACCTGGATCAGCCTGATTGGCATCACTCTGGCCGTCTTTGCGCTGATCGCCACGCTGGCCGTGCGGTCGGGCTTTCGGGCCGAGTTCGTCGATACGATCCTTGGCTCGAACGCCCATGTCACCGTCTATGCCGCCGCGCGCGAGGATGAGTTTGGCCGCACCGCGCGCACCTTCCCCGATTACGCCGAGCGCGCCGACGCGGTGGCCGAAGTGCCGGGCGTCACCCGCGCCGCACCGCTGGTGAAGGGGCAGGTCATGGGCAACGCCAATGGCCGCAACGCCGGGATCGAGGTCTTTGGCATCTCGGCGGACGATCTGCAGGGCATCCGCCGCATCGTCGATCCCGAGACCGGCCGCGGCGATCTGGCGCGCTTTGGCGAGGGCATTGCGCTCGGCTCGGGCGTGGCGCGTGAACTGGGCGTGGATGTGGGCGACGAGATCAAGCTGATCTCGCCCGACGGGGTGAAGACCGCCTTCGGCGTCTCGCCGCGCGTCAAAGCCTATGAGGTGACATGGATCTTCACCGCCGGGCGCTACGACATCGACCGCACCCGCGCCTATATGCCCTTCGAGGAGGCGCAGCTTTATTTCAATCGCGAAGGCGTGGCGGACGAGCTTGAAGTGATGGTCGAAGACCCCGAGCAGGTCGACGGCATGGCCACGGCGATCCAGCAGGCCGCCGGGCAGGGGGCGCTGGTCTGGACGTGGCAGGACGCCTCGGGCGGCTTCCTGCGCGCGCTGGAGGTCGAGGACAATGTGATGTTCGTGATCCTCTCGGTGCTGGTGCTGATCGCCACGATGAACATCGTCTCGGGGCTGATCATGCTGGTGAAGAACAAGGGCCGCGACATCGGCATCCTGCGCACCATGGGCCTCACCGAAGGCTCGGTGCTGCGCGTCTTCTTCATCTGCGGCGCCTTCACCGGGGTGATCGGTACCATCATGGGCGTGGTGCTGGGCTGCCTTTTCGCCATCTACATCGACCCGATCTTTTCCTTTGTGAACTACGTCGCGGGCGGCGGCGTCTGGGACCCGGCGGTGCGCGGCATCTATGCGCTGCCCGCCAAGCTGCAGTGGGGCGATGTGTTCAGCGCCATGGCGCTGTCGCTCGGCCTCAGCTTCATCGTGACGATCTTTCCCGCGCGCCGCGCCGCGCGCATGAACCCCGTGGAGGCGCTGCGTTATGAGTGATCCCGTTCTGCGCCTGTCGGGCATCGAGAAATTCTACAACCGCGGCGCGCCCAATGAGGTGCAGGTGCTGCGCGGGGCCTCGCTCGAGGTGGCGCGCGGCGAGGTGGTGGCTCTGGTCGCGCCCTCGGGGGCGGGCAAGTCGACGCTGCTTCATATCGCCGGGCTGCTCGACACCGCCGACGCGGGCGAGGTCGCGATCGCGGGCGAGGTGCTGGGCGGCAAGTCCGACCGCCGCCGCACCATCGTGCGCCGTCAGGAGGTGGGCTTTGTCTATCAGTTCCACCACCTGCTTCCCGAGTTCACCGCGCTCGAGAACATCACCCTGCCGCAACTGGCCAATGGGGTGCCCGCCGCCGAGGCCGAGGCGCGGGCCAAGGATCTGCTCGCCAGCGTCGAGCTTCAGGACCGGGTGGCGCATCGCCCCGCCGCGATGTCGGGCGGCGAGCAACAGCGCGTCGCCTTCTGCCGCGCCATGGCCAATGCGCCCAAGCTGCTGCTGGCCGACGAGCCCACCGGCAACCTCGATCCGACCACCTCGGACCGGGTGTTCGGCGCGCTGATGACGCTGGTGCGCGAGACCGGGCTCTCGGCGCTGATCGCCACGCACAACCTTGAACTTGCGGGCCGTATGGACCGGCAGGTCGAGATGCGTGACGGCCAGCTCGTGCCGCTCTGAGCGCCGCGAGAAGACCCCGGCGGGGCCGCGGCCCCGCCTGATTTTTGTCAATTTTGAGCGTCAGGGTTCCGGGGACTAACCCTCTGGAGCCGCTTTCATGCCGCTGGAACTTCTTGTCGCGCTCGCGGCGCTTTTCCCCTTCGCCGCCGTCGCCTTTCCCATGGGCGATGATGATGACGAAGAGGACACCTCGGACGACAGCGACGAGCTTGACCTCGGCGATGGGATGATCCTGCCGGTGGAGGAGGAGACCGACACCGAAGACGGTCTGACCGACGACAGCACCGAAGAACCCACCGAAGAACCCACCGAAGAAACCACCGACGACAGCACCGGCGACGTTGCCGAAGACGCGACCGACGCGGATGCGTCCGATGCCGACGAAGACAGCACAGATGAAGAGACTTCGGACGAAGAGACCGGCACACCCGCGGACTTGATCGGGGACGATGCGGCGGACGACACAGTGGACGAGACGGCGGGCGAGGACAGCGGCACCTCGGGTGCCACTGATGACACTGCTGACGAGACCACCGAAGACACCTCCGACGACACCACCTCTGGCGCCACGTCCGGAGACGACACGCTCACCGGCACCGATATCGGCGACATTCTCGCGGCGGGCGATGGTGCGGATGTGCTCAGCGGCGGCGGTGGCTCCGACAGCCTGTCGGGCGAGGCGGGCGACGATTACGCCGAAGGCGGCAGTGGCGGCGACACGCTCGAAGGCGGCACCGGTGCCGACACGCTGCTCGGCGGCTCGGGCGACGATCTGCTCTGGGGCTCGGACGAGGATGAGGACGATGGCGAGAGCGATCTGCTGATCGGCGGCACCGGCGACGACACGCTGATGCTCGGCGAAGGTGACATTGGGCTTGGCGGTGCCGGGGCCGATACCTTCACGCTCGAAGATGGCGCGATCGTCGAGGATTTCGACGAGGAGGAAGACCTCATCGTCTTCAGCTACAGCGGCAGCACCGCGCCCGGCATCGCCTCGCAGGTGGCAAGCTCCAGCGGTCTGGTGGTGACGCTCGACAATGGCGCCTCGGTGACGCTGATCGGGCGCAGCGCGCCGATCACCTCGGCCAGCCTCGCCTTCATCGCCGAAAGCTGAGCCGCGCGCTCAACGCTGCGCGAGGAAAACGCCCGCCGCCATCATCGCGATCCCAAGCCCGCGCTGCGCCGAGATCGGCGCGGGTTTCACGCCGAGCAGACCGAAATGGTCGATCAGCGCGGCGCTGATCAATTGCCCCAGCAGCACGAAAAACACCGCCCGCCCGACGCCGAAAGTGGGCGCCACATAGGTGATGCTCAGCACGTAGAAAGCGACGAAAAGCCCGGCAAGAAACAGGTGCTTGGGCGCATCCGCCGCGCGCGCGATGGGCCGCGGATCAAGCGAGAAGAGCACGATCAGGCTGGCGCTCAGCGCCACGCAGAACAGGATCACCGCCGCCGCCGCGGGCGAGCCCAGCCAGCCCCCGAGCCGCGCATTGAGCGCCGCGAGCACCGGAATGCCGATCCCGGCTGCGAGCATGATGAGGGCTTGGGATGGCATGGGGATCTCCGGGAACGTCAGATTCCGCGCGACACTGGCCCGGCGCGGCGCGAATGTCACCCCACCGCAGAGCGCCATGTTGCAGGTCGCCCCGCCGCCTGTCGACCCGCGAAGCGGCGCTGCGGCCTTGATCCGCCGGGCGCGGCGGGCGAGACATGAGGCGACAGGCAAGACGAGGGATACGCCGATGAGCACCGAACTGACAGAAACCACAGATCAAACTACGGGCCAAATAACAGATCAAACCACGGGCGCGCCGCTGAAACCGCGGGTCTGGGCACTGGGCGCGGCGGCGCTGCTGGCGCTCGGCGCCTGCATGGAGGCCGCGATGCCGGAACCGGCGGACGGGCAGGCGCTCTTCGTGGAATATTGTGCGGCCTGCCATGGCAACTCGGCCAAGGGCGACGGCCCGCTGGCGACCGATCTTGGGGTGGTGCCGGCGGATCTGACGCTGATCGCCGCGCATCGCGGGGGCAGCTTTCCGCGCGCCGAGGTGCTGTCGAAGATCGACGGCTACACGAGCGCTGATCTCGATGGTCCCGGCATGCCCGAGTTCGGCGAATTGCTGAAAGGGGACGAACTGCCGCTCGACACCGGCGACGGGGTGCTGACGCCGACGCCGCGCAAGATGGTGGCGCTGCTCGAATACCTCGAATCGATTCAGGTGGCTGACTAAGGCCAACGTCCTTCGAAGGACGTTGTAAAAGCCTTCGAAGGCTTTTGTCCCCGCCGCGCTGAACACGCGCGGCGGTTCCCAGTCTCCGGTCTCCTGCCTCCGGTCCGCGGGGCAGGGGCAGACCTAGGCGCCCACCGCCTTCCGCGCCATGTCCCAGTAAAGCGTCGCCACTTCCTCTTCCGACAGGCGCCCGCCCTCGCGGTACCACGTGTTGACCCCGGTCAGCATGGCGATCAGCGCAAAGGCGGCGATCCGCGTATCCGGCACCGACAGCTGTCCGGCGGCGCGCCCGTCGCGCAGGATCTCTTCCAGCACCGCCTCATAGCGCCCGCGCAGCGCCTCGATCACCGCGAAGTTCTCGGGCTCGAGATTGCGCAGCTCCATATAGGAGATGAAGATCGACTCCGGGTGCCGCAGGGTGAAGCCGATGTGGAACCGCACGAAGGCCTCGAGCCGCGCCAGCGGATCGTTAGGCCGCGGCTCGGCCTGCCACGCCTCGAGCAGCTCATCCATATGGCCCTTCAACAGCGAGACCAGCAGCGCCTGCTTGTCGGGGATGTAATTGTAAAGCGCCCCGGCCTGCACGCCCACATCCGACGCGATCTTGCGCATCGAAACGGCGGCATAGCCGTGCTTGGCAAAGAGCCGCAGCGCCGCCTCGCGGATCCGCGGCCCGGTGATGTCGGAATGCGATCCAGCGGTACGGGCCATGCGATCACTATTATCTGAACGGTTGTTCAGATCAAGCGCGATACGCCGTGCCCTTGCCCTGCGCCACCGCTTGCGGCAAGACGGGCACAGTGTCCAGCGAAAGACGTCTTACCGCCATGCGCCCCGTGCTCTCGTACAGCCTCGTGCCTATCTGCCTTAGCGCCCTGCTGGTGGCCTGCACCAACTTTCCCGAATTCGACGGCGCGCAGAGCCCCGGCGTCGCCACCGCGCCGTTCCCCGATCTGGTGCCTCTGTCCGGGCTTCTTGCCGCCCCGGCGCCGATCCGCGCAGAGCCCGAAGTGACCGAGACCGTTTCGGCGCGGGCCGAAGCGCTGCGCCGCCGTGCGAGCAGCCTGCAGGGCGATGTGGTCCAGTCCAGCGCCCGCACGCGCATGGATCAAGGCGTGCGGACGGATCTGCTGATCGCGCCCGAAAGCGCAGACCCAAGCGCCACCGAAAGCATCTCCGAGACGGAAGAGCAGGTGGGCGATCAGACGGGCGACCAGACCGGCCAATAGGCTTGCCCCGCGCGCCCCGCCGCTCCGCCAAGCGCGCCGCCGCCGCCCAGACCAGCCCGCTCTCCGGTCCATTCCCCAGCCATTCCCCAGCCAGACGCCGTTGCACAGCCGCGACGTTACGGCTAAGGCAGCGCACACCAAATCACAGCCACAAACCTCGTTTCGAAGATAGAAGGATCCCGCATATGTCTGAACCTCTGCGCCTGGGGATTGCGGGCCTTGGCACTGTCGGCGCCGGCGTCGTGAAGATCGTCCAGCAGAAGGCCGATCTTCTGCAGACCCGCTCGGGCCGCAAGATCGTGATCAGCGCGGTTTCGGCGCGCAACCGTGACAAGGACCGCGGCGTTTCGCTCGCCGACTACGCATGGGAAGACGATCCGGTGGCGCTGGCCAAGCGCGACGACGTCGATCTGCTGGTCGAACTGATGGGCGGCTCGGACGGCCCGGCCAAGGCCGCCACCGAGGCCGCGCTGAAGGCGGGCAAGGATGTGGTCACCGCCAACAAGGCGCTGCTGGCCCACCACGGTCAGGCGCTGGCCGAACTGGCCGAAAGCACCGGCGCGGTGCTGCGCTTCGAGGCCGCCGTGGCGGGCGGCATCCCGGTGATCAAGGCGCTGACCGAAGGGCTCGCCGCCAACCGCATCACCCGCGTCATGGGCGTGATGAACGGCACCTGCAACTACATCCTGACCCGGATGGAAGGCGCGGGTCTGTCCTATCAGGAAGCCTTCGCCGAGGCCGATGGTCTGGGCTATCTCGAAGCCGATCCCGAGCTTGACGTGGGCGGCATCGACGCGGGCCACAAGCTCTCGCTGCTGTCGTCCATCGCCTTCGGCACGCAGGTGGCCTTTGACGCGGTGGAGCTTGAAGGCATCGGCCGCGTGTCCATCGACGACATCCGTCAGGCCGCCGACATGGGCTACCGCATCAAGCTGCTGGGCGTCTGCCGCCTCACCGAGCGCGGCCTCGAGCAGTCGATGGCACCGAGCCTCGTGCCCGCGACCTCGCCGCTGGGCCAGCTTGAAGGCGGCACCAATATGGTGGTGATCGAGGGCGATGACGTGGGCCAGATCGTGCTGCGCGGCGCCGGTGCGGGCGAGGGGCCGACCGCCTCTGCGGTGATGGGCGACGTCATGGACATTGCTCGCGGCACCCGGCTGTCGACCTTCGGCGCCCCGGCCTCTGCGCTGGTGGCGGCGCCCTCGGCGCAGGCCACCACGCCCGCACCCTATTATCTGCGCATGGCGCTGGCCGATCGCCCGGGCGCGCTGGCCAAGGTCGCCGCGGCGCTCGGCGAGGCGGGCGTGTCGATCAACCGCCTGCGTCAATACGGGCAGAGCACCACCGCGGACACCGCGCCGGTGCTGATCGTGACCCATAAGACGACGCGCGCATCGCTCGATTCGGCCCTCGCGGCGATGGCAGAGACCGGCGTGGTGCATGGCACCCCCGTGGCGCTGCGAATCGAGGCAGTCTGACCGCGCTCTGCGTCCCAAAGGAGCGCTCTGTCATCCCGCTGATACCGGGCTGATACCGCGCTGACACCGAGCCGCCGCCGCGCTGTCCTGCGCGGCGGCGGTTAGCGCGAGCGGGCTTGCCCTTCGGCAACCGCGCGCGCTACACCCTTCCCAACGGTAAATTTTTCAAGGAAGACTCCATGTCGGCTCCCACAGATTTTAATGACCGTATGCTTTCGCTGGGCCTCGCCCGGGTCGCCGAGCAGGCCGCCATCGCCTCCGCAAGCCTGATCGGGCGCGGCGATGAGAAGGCCGCGGACCAAGCTGCGGTCAACGCCATGCGCGACCAGCTGAACATGCTGGACATCGCCGGCGTGGTGGTGATCGGCGAGGGCGAGCGCGACGAGGCGCCGATGCTCTACATCGGCGAAGAAGTGGGCACCGGCAACGGCCCGGGCGTGGACATCGCGCTCGACCCGCTCGAAGGCACCACGCTCACCGCCAAGGACATGCCGAACGCGCTCACCGTGATCGCCATGGGCCCGCGCGGCTCGATGCTGCACGCGCCCGACGTCTACATGGAAAAGCTGGCGATCGGGCCGGGCTATGCGGAAGACACCGTCACCCTCGAGATGAGCCCCTCCGAGCGGGTCGCGGCGCTGGCCAAGGCCAAGGGCTGCGCGATGACCGACATCACCGTGTGCATCCTCGAACGTCCGCGCCACGAAGATCTGATCGCCGAAGTGCGCGCCACCGGCGCCGGCATCCGGCTGATCACCGATGGCGACGTGGCGGGGGTCATGCATTGCGCCGAGTCCGAGATCACCGGCATCGACATGTACATGGGCTCGGGCGGCGCGCCGGAAGGCGTTCTGGCAGCCGCTGCGCTGAAGTGCATGGGCGGCCAGATGTACGGCAAGCTGCTGTTCCGCAACGACGACGAGCGCGGCCGCGCCGCCAAGGCCGGGATCACCGATCTCGACAAGGTCTACAAGCGCGACGAACTGGTCACCGCCGATGTGATCTTCGCCGCCACCGGCGTGACCAACGGCTCGATCCTGTCGGGCATCAAGCGTCAGCCGGGCTGGATCGAGACCGAGACCATCCTGATGCGCTCGAAGACCGGCTCGGTGCGTCGCGTGCAATACCGCAACCCCTTCGAGGGCTGAGCGCGGGCCGGCCAGCGCCGGATTTGCGTATTTTCAAAGAGAAGAAGAGGGCTCGCGGCGCGGGCCCTTTTTCGTTTTCGAGAGGTCCCGGCTTCTTCTCTTTCCAAATACGCCGCCGCGCCCGTGCCGCCCATGTGACGCCGGGCAGGCGCGCCCCGTTCCGTTTCCCGCCGTTTCGCGCTACGAGGGGGCCGATTGCGGGCAGAATGAAAAGACGCGAGGGGCGCATGAGCTATCTGGGTGTGGAGCAGTCGCTGACCGGGCGGCGCTGGGTTGGTCCGGCGGTGGAGGTCGAGCGGCAGGCCGAGGCGCTGGCGCAGATGACTCATCTGCCGCGCCCGCTCTGCGCGGTGCTGGCGCGGCTTGGCGTGGCGGGCGAAGAGGTGCCGGGGTTTCTCGAGCCGAAACTGCGCGACCTCATGCCCGACCCGCGCAGCATGCGCGACATGGAAAAGGCCTCGGGGCGGATTCTGCAGGCGGTGCAGCGGCGCGAGCGCATCGCGATCTTTGCCGATTACGACGTGGATGGCGGCAGCTCTGCGGCGCTGCTCATCGACTGGCTGCGCCAGCTGGGGCTGGAGGCGACGCTTTATGTGCCCGACCGGATCGACGAGGGCTATGGCCCGAATGTGCCCGCCATGCAGCAGCTTGCCAGCGCGCATGATCTGATCATCTGCGTCGACTGCGGCACGCTCTCGCATGAGCCCATCGCGGCGGCCAAGGGCGCCGATGTGGTGGTGCTCGACCACCACCTTGGCGGCGAGACGCTGCCAGATTGTGTCGCGGTGGTGAACCCCAACCGGCAGGACGAGGATGGTGCGCTTGCGCATCTTTGTGCCGCCGCCGTGGTCTTCATGGTGCTGGTCGATTGCGGGCGGCTGATGCGCGAGGCCGGCACGCCCGGGCCCAACCTCATGTCGCTGCTCGATCTGGTGGCGCTGGCCACCGTTGCCGATGTGGCGCCGCTGCGCGGGGTCAACCGCGCCTTCGTGCGCTCGGGTCTGCAGGTCATGGCGCGGCGCGAGCGCCCGGGCCTTGTGGCGCTGTCGGATGTGGCGCGGCTCGACACGGCGCCCTCGTCCTATCACCTTGGCTATGTGCTGGGGCCGCGGATCAACGCCGGCGGGCGGATCGGGCAGGCCGACCTTGGCGCGCGGCTGCTCGCCACCCGCGACCGGCATGAGGCCGAAGCGCTGGCCGAGCGTCTCGACAAGCTCAACTCCGAGCGCCGCGAGGTCGAGGAGGCGGTGCGCGCCTCGGCGCTGGCGCAGGCCGAAGAGCGCGGGCTCGACGCGCCGCTGGTCTGGGCGGCGGGCGAGGGCTGGCATCCGGGCGTGGTGGGCATCGTCGCCTCGCGCCTCAAGGAAATGACCAACCGCCCGTCGGTCGTCATCGGCTTCGACGGCGGCGAGGGCAAGGGCTCGGGCCGCTCTGTCTCGGGCGTCGATCTGGGCGCGAGCATCCAGAAGCTGGCCGCCGAGGGGCTGCTGATCAAGGGCGGCGGGCACAAGATGGCGGCGGGTCTCACCGTGGCCGAGGACAAGCTGGAAGCGGCCATGGAGCGGCTGGCGGAACTGTTGGCGAAACAGGGCGCGGGGCAGGGCGGTGCGGCGGATCTGCGGCTCGACGGGCTGATGATGCCCGGGGTGGCCAGCACCGAGCTTTGCGACCGGATGGAGCAGGCCGGACCCTTCGGCGCGGGCGCGCCGGGGCCGCGCTTTGCCATGCCCGATGCGCAGATCCTCTTTGCCAAGGAGGTCGGCACGGGGCACCTCAAGATCACTGCCGGGGACGGCATGGGGGCCAAGGTCGACGCGATCTGCTTTGGCGCTTTCGACACGCCCATGGGGCAGGCGCTGAGCCAGCATAAGGGCGCACGATTCCACCTCGCGGGTCGTTTCGAGATCAACGAGTGGAACGGGCGGCGCACCGTGCAGATGCGCCTGGAGGATGCCGCGCCTGCCGCAGGGTAAATGAGTTTCGAGAGGAATTTTTGTTTTTTGTCAGGTGCTTGAGAAAAAATCACCTGAGGCTCAAAAAACCGTAAAATTCCGCTTGCAAGGGGGGGGCGCTTTGACTAGAACGCCCCTCACCAGCCGGCACGGCCCGTTCGTCTATCGGTTAGGACGCCAGGTTTTCAACCTGGAAAGAGGGGTTCGATTCCCCTACGGGCTGCCACTGGTTTTGTTTCTGTCCCCGCGGGGACAGACAAAATCAGGGGTCAGAGACCGGGTCAGCTGGGGTTCATGAGGTTCGCAACAGCCTCTCCGTCGGATAGAGTTTTCGGCGGTCGCGTTGCAATGGCCCGTTCGTCTATCGGTTAGGACGCCAGGTTTTCAACCTGGAAAGAGGGGTTCGATTCCCCTACGGGCTGCCATTCCACCACTCACGCACCAGCCACCATGAACCATACGCCGAAGGCATACGTATTTCCGTGTGCCTTTTTGCGTTTGTGGGCACTGCCGTTGGGCATGCGAAAGCTGCTGTCCCCGCAGGGACAGCGCTTCGCGCGTGCTCAGGTTGGAACCTTGTGTCGCCGCCGCACGCTGGCGGGGCGGCCGGGCAGGGCGAGGCGCGCGTCGTTGCGGGCCTGTTTCGAGACCACCTTGCCCTTTGAGATCACGCAGAGCCGGTCGGGCCGAAGCCGCAGTGCCTCGATCGGATCGCCCGCGTCGAGCACCACCAGCGAGGCCATATTGCCGACCGCCAGCCCGTAGCCATCCTGATGCAGGATCTTGGCGTTCTCCTCGGTCACCATGGTGAAGCAGCGCGCCATCTCCTGCGGCGAGGTCATCTGCGCCACATGCAGCCCCATGAAGGCCACGTCGAGCATGTCTCCGGTGCCGAGCGAATACCACGGGTCGCGCACGCAGTCCTGTCCCCAGCCGACGCGGATGCCCATGGCCTGCATTTCTTTCACCCGGGTGAGGCCCCGGCGTTTGGGGTAGCTGTCGTGCCGTCCCTGCAGGGTGATGTTGATCAGCGGGTTGGGGATGGCAGAGATTTCCGCCTCTGCGATCAGTGGTAGAAGCTTGGACACGTAATAGTTGTCCATGGAGTGCATCGAGGTCAGATGGCTGCCCGCCACCCGCCCATGCAGGCCAAGCCGCTGTGTCTCATAGGCCAGCGCCTCGATATGGCGCGACAGGGGGTCGTCGGTCTCGTCGCAGTGGATGTCCACCAGCAGGCTCCGGTCTGCGGCGATCTCGCAAAGCTCTTTCAGCGAGGCGGCACCGTCCGCCATGGTGCGCTCGAAGTGGGGGATGCCGCCGACCACCTCGACGCCCATGTCGAGCGCGCGGATCAGGTTCTCGCGCCCCGTGGGGCTGCGCAAGAAGCCGTCCTGCGGGAAGGCGACGAGTTGCAGGTCGAGATAGGGTTTCACCTTTTCCTGCACCTCCAGCATCGCCGTCACGGTGTTGAGGTGATCAGGGGTGGTGTCCACATGGCTGCGGATCGCCAGAAGGCCCAGAGAGACCGCCCAGTCGCAATACTCCAGTGCGCGCGCGACCATCTCGTCTATGGTCGCCTCTTCGCGCAGCTCGCCCCAGAGGTCGATGCCCTCGAGCAGGGTGCCGCTGGCGTTGATCCGGGGTGTGCCATAGCTGAGCGTGGCGTCCATGTGGAAATGCGGATCGACAAAGGGCGGCGACACGAGGTCACCCGTGGCATCGATCGTCTCGCCTGCGTCGGAGCCCGCAAGATCGCCGATGGCGGCGATGCGGCCGCTGGTGATGCCGATGTCGGCAATGGTCCCGTCCGGCAGGGTGCCGCCGGTGACGAGGATGTCGAAAGTGGCCATTCAGCGCTCTCCGCGGTTGAAGGGGGTCATCAGCGCTGCGGGCACCTCGGCCCGGCGCGACATGAGGATAAGCGCGAGGATCGACAGCACATAGGGGATCATCAGGAAAACCTGATAGGGCACGAGCTGTCCCATGGGCGTCTGCTGCAGGCGGATCTGCAGCGCATCGAACCCGGCGAAGAGCAGCGCGCCGAGCAGCGCCTTGCCCGGCTTCCACGCACCGAAGACCACCAGCGCGATGCAGATCCAGCCGCGCCCGTTGACCATCTCGAAGAAGAAGGACGAGAAGGCCGACATGGTCAGGAAAGCGCCGCCCACGGCCATCAGGCCGGAGCCCACTATGACGGCGCCCATGCGGATCGCGGCGACCGAAAGCCCCTGCGCCTCGACCGCCTGCGGGTTCTCTCCGGCGGCGCGCACCGCAAGGCCCAGCGGCGTACGGTAGAGCACCAGCGCCACCAGCGCCGCGCAGCCGAAGGCAGCCCATGTGAGCGCGGTCTGCGAGAACAGCGCCTGCCCGAGCCACGGGATGTCCGACAGCACCGGGATGTGCAGCGGCTGGAAGGGGTCGATGCGCGGCGGGCTGGTGACCTCGGGCAGGGCGAGGCGGTAGGCGTAATAGGCCGAGGAGGTGGCGAGCATGGTGATGCCAAGCCCCACCACATGCTGCGACAGCCCGAAGGGCACGGTCAGCAGCGCATGGAGCGCACCAAACCCCATGCCTGCCAGCAGCGCCACCAGCACGCCGGGCCAGAGGCCGAGTCCGGCGTAGACCGCCATCCAGCCCGCGAAGGCACCAAAGACCATGATGCCCTCGATGCCGAGGTTCAGAACGCCCGCCCGCTCGCAGATCAGCTCTCCGAGCGTGGCGAAGATCAGCGGCGAGGCGATGCGCAGCACGGCGGCCCAGAAGCTGGCGGAGATGAGAATGTCGATGATCTCGGTCATCCGCGCACCACCCGGACTTTTGTGAGCAGGATCGCCAGCACCATGAACAGGAGCGCCGTGGCGAGCAGGATGTCGGCAATGTACGTCGGCACGCCCGCGGCGCGCGACATGCTGTCGGCGCCGACGAAGACCCCCGCCACGAAGAGCGCAGAGACGACGACCCCCAAGGGGTGCAGCAGTGCCAGCATGGCGACGACGATGCCGGTATAGCCGAAACCGGGCGAGAGATCGGCGGTGAGATTGCCCTTCATCCCCGCGACCTCGGAAAAGCCCGCGAGCGCGGCGAGCCCGCCGGAGATCAGCGCGGTCTTCACCAGCACGCGGCCCACCGGAATGCCCGCGAAACGTGCCGCCTCCGGGTTCAGGCCGGTGGCACGGATCTCATAGCCGAGCGTGCTGCGGGTCTGCATGACCCAGACCGCGAGTGCCGAGAGGAGCGCCAGCCCGAACCCCCAGTGCAGCCGCAGCCCCTCGACGATGCGCGGCAGGCGCGCGTCGCGCGGCAGGGCTGGGGACTTGGGCCAGCCCATGCCCATGGGATCCTTCAGCGGGCCTTCGAGCAGGTAGGAGATGAACAGCGCCATGATGAAGTTGATCAGCAGCGTGGTGACCACCTCGTCGACGCCGAGCCGTGTCTTCAGCAGCACCGGGCCGAGCAGCACCAGCGCCCCTGCCAGAATGGCCCCAAGCGCCATGAGCGGCAGCGCGAGAGGCCCCGGCAGGCCAAGCTGCGTGCCGATCACCACGGTGACCAGCGCGCCCGCGTAGAGCTGCGCTTCGGCGCCGATGTTCCAGAGCTTGGCGCGGAAGGCGACCGAGATGGCGAGGCCGGTGAAGATAAGCGGCGTGGCGCGGTTGAGCGTTTCCAGCAGGGCAAATTTCGAGCCAGCGGCGCCTTTGATGATCAGCCCCAGCGTGGCCAGCGGATCGGCCCCGGCGATGAGCGCCAGCCCCATGGCGACCAGCACCGTGGCGCCGAGCGCCAGCGCGGGCAGCCCCAAAGTGCGGGCGGGCGAGGGGGCGGTGATGGGATCAAGGCGCATAGGGGGCTCTGATGAAGGGTGCCTTTGCCCAGCCTGAGGCGTGGGCGGAGGGCGCGGGATATGCGTATTTGGAAAGAGAAGAAGGCGGGAGGTGGCGCGTATTCTCGGGAAGGATCTCGGGGGCTATTTTAGGCGGCATCGTCGAACCCCTGTCCGGCCATCCATTGGCCCAGTTCGGCGGGGGTCTTGCTGCCGCGCGGGAATTCCGGCGAGAGGCGGCCCTCGCAGATCACCCGCACCACATCCGAAAGGCTCAGCACCTCGTCGAGATCTTCTGAGATCAGCAGCACGGCGGCACCGGCGTCGCGGGCGGCGATGAGACGCTCTTGCACATAGGTGACCGCGCCGATGTCGAGGCCGCGCACCGGCTGGTTGGCGAGGATGATCCGCGGCTGCGCGTCGAGCACCCGGCCAAGGATGAGCTTTTGCATATTGCCGCCCGACAGCAGCCGGATGCGGGTGTCGGGGCCGGGGCAGCGCACGTCGTAGGTCTCGATGATCTGCTCGGCGGCGCGGCGCGCGGCGGACCAGTCCATCCAGCCGCGGCGGGCCATCGGGGGCTCGGCATAGCTTTCCAGCACAGCGTTCTCGGTGAGGCTGAAATCGGCGATCGTGCCGGTCTTGTGGCGGTCTTCGGGGATGCGCCCGATGCGGGCTTTGAGCGCGCTCTGCGGTGACCAGTTGGTGACGGTCTCATCGGCCAGAACCATGACGCCCGCGCTGGGCGTCTCGAGGCCCGACAGAAGGTCCGCCAGCGCGCCCTGACCATTGCCCGAGACGCCTGCGAGGCCGAGGATCTGGCCTGCCCTGAGTTCCAGATCGACGCCGCGCAGCCCGGTGCGGTTGCCGCGCGCCGGGGTCGAGACCGCTTGCAGTTTCATAAGCGTGGCACCGGGGCGGGCCTCGGCGGGGGCGGGGGGCGTGATCTCGGCCCCGACCATCAGTTCGGCAAGCTGATGGCGGTCGGTCTTGGCGGTGGCGACTTCGCCCACGAGCCTGCCGTGACGCAGCACCAGCACCCGCGACGAGACCGCCATGACCTCATGCAGCTTGTGCGAGATGAAGATCACCGACAGCCCCTGCGCCACCGCCTTGCGCAGCGTCTCGAAGAGCGCCTCGCTTTCCTGCGGGGTGAGCACGGCGGTGGGCTCGTCGAGGATGAGAATGCGGGCGTCGCGGTAGAGCGCTTTGAGGATCTCGACCCGCTGCCGCTCGCCCACCGAGAGCGATGCGACGCGCGCATCGGGATGCACCGCAAGGCCGAAATCGCGCGACAGCTGTTGCACGCGCTGCCGGGCCGCGCCGCGCCCAAGGCTGGGGCGCCACAGTGGCTCGGTGCCGAGCAGGATGTTCTCCAGCACCGTCATATTGCCCGCGAGGGTGAAATGCTGGTGCACCATGCCCACGCCCGCCGCCAGCGCCGCGCCGGGAAGGCCGGGGGGCAGGGTTTGGCCGAACACCTCCACCGTGCCCGCGTCGGCGGTGTAATGGCCGAAGAGGATGTTCATCAGCGTGGTCTTGCCCGCGCCGTTCTCGCCCAAGAGCGCCACGACCTCGCCGCGCGCCAGCGCGACGTTGATGCCGTCATTGGCGGTGAGCGCGCCGAACCGCTTGGTGATGCCGGAAAGGCGCAGGACGATCTCCTGCGCCTCTTGTGTCTGTGTCATCAGGAGGAGGTCGGCTCTTCGTCGTTGATCTCTACGGTGAAGGACCCGTCCTTGATCGCCGCTTCCTTCTCGGCCACCAGATCGAGCGCCTCTTGCGGGACGTTGCCCTCGAAGGTGCCGAGCGGGGCCAGCGAGCAGCCGCCTTCCTTCATGAAGCTGTAGATGCCGTAGTTCTCTGCCGAGAAGCTGCCGTCGCCGACCTTGGCCAGTGCCGCCGCCAGCGTCGGGCCGAAGTCCCAGAGCGCCGAGGCGACCACGGTCTCGGGGTAGTCGGCCTGCGTGTCGATGACGTTGCCGATCGCCAGAACGCCCTTCTCCTGCGCCGCGTCCGAGACGCCGAAGCGCTCGGCATAGAGCATGTCAGCGCCGCTTTCGATCATCGCAAAGGCCGTCTCCTTGGCCTTGGGCGGATCGAACCACGAGCCGATGAAGCTGACCTGGAAGGTGGCCTCGGGCTTCACTTCCTTCACGCCCGCCATGAAGGCATGCATCAGCCGGTTCACCTCGGGGATCGGGAAGCCGCCGACCATGCCGATATTGCCGCTCTCGCTCATCGCGCCGGCGATGATGCCCGAGAGGTACGAGGCGTCTTGGATGTAATTGTCGAAAACCCCGAGGTTCGGATAATCCTCGTCGGGCATGAAGCTCGAACCCATGAGGAAGGCGGTCTCGGGATAGTCGAGCACCACCTCGCGGGCCTCCTGCTCGACGCCGAAGATCTCGCCGATGATCAGCTGCGCGCCGCTCTCGGCATATTCGCGCATGACGCGCGGATAATCGGTGTTGGCGGTGTTCTCCGAGAAGCTGTAGCTGATCAGCCCGGCCTCCTTGGCGGCCTCAGCGGCGACATGGATGCGGCTCACCCATTGCTGCTCGACCGGCACCGTGTAGATGCCCGCAACGCTGATCGGCTCCTGCGCCATCAGCTTGCCAGCGAGGCCGGTGCTGGCGAGGGCGGCGAGCCCGCCGGTGCTGAGCAGCATCTGTCTGCGGGTCATCTGCCCGTAGGTGTTGGTGAATTTCATCTTCGGTCCTTATCCATCCCTGTGCATTGTTTGGTTTTTTTACCAACCGGTAAGGAATGCGCCGATTCGGGCAATCGGTGGGCGGGCGCCAGCTTGCACTATTCGCCCGCCGGATGGCCCGGAGGCGGCGCGCTGCCTAGGAATTGGGCAAAGCGGCGCCGGGCAGCAACGGCGGGTGCGGCGCGGCGGAGTGCCGCGTGTGCGGGGCGTTGGCGCGAACAGGCTTGCCTTGCGGCGCGGCGCTGCGCACCCTTGGCAGGGCCGGGGGGCACGCACCGCTGATAGAGAACCGCAGGAGCCTGCCATGAGTCTCTTTGCCGATCTGCTGACCACGATCTTCGAGCGCCGGATGGGCGCCGCGCCGCGCCTGCGCCGCGATCCGCGCCCGTTGCCGACGCTTGTCTCGGACCTGCTGGAGGCGCGCAGCGAGGGCGTGGTGACCGCGCTCGCCCGGCAGGTGCTGCAGCGCTACGACAGCATGTCGGGGCCGGAAAAGCTCGAAGCCTTCCGCGGGCTGGCGGCGCTCAACATCGACGCCGCCGCCCTGCGCAGCGCGCTCGACGCCTATGAGGCCGCGCCCTCGGGCGGCAGCTACCGCGCGTTCATGGGGGCTGCCGAGCCGCCGCGGGCCGAGCTTCTGCGCCGCCTCAACATGGTGCCCGGGGCGACCGAGCGGCTGGTGCGGATGCGCTCGGACCTGCTGCGGCGCAGCCGCGACGAGCCCGAATTGCAGGCGCTCGACGAGGATTTCCGCCATCTGTTCAAAAGCTGGTTCAATCGCGGCTTTCTGGTGCTGCGGCCGATCAGCTGGGAAAGCCCGGCGCATGTGTTGGAAAAGATCATCGCCTATGAGGCGGTGCATGCGATCCACAGCTGGGACGATCTGCGCCGCCGCCTCGCGCCGCCGGACCGGCGCTGCTTTGCCTTCTTCCACCCGGCGATGCCCGACGAGCCGCTGATCTTCGTCGAGGTGGCGCTGACCCGCGGCGTGCCCGGCTCGGTGCAGGCGCTGCTCAGCGAGGACCGCGAACCTATGGAGGCGGCCAGCGCCGACACCGCCGTGTTCTACTCGATCTCCAATTGCCAGCCGGGTCTGGCGGGCATCTCCTTTGGCAATTCGCTGATCAAGCAGGTGGCCTCGGATCTCTCCAGCGCGCTGCCGGGGCTGAAGACCTTCGTCACGCTCTCGCCGATCCCGGGGCTGGTGGCCTGGCTCGACGAGCAGGGCACCGCCTTCGATCCGCAGGACGCCAAACGGATGAGCCAGCTGGCCGCGCATTACCTGCTGACCGCCAAACGCGGCGACGGGCGGCCGCGCGATCCGGTGGCGCGGTTTCACCTCGGCAATGGCGCCATGGTGCATGCGGTGCATGCCGGGGCAGACACGTCCGAGAACGGTCAGCGCCAGTCCGGCGGGGCGATGGTCAACTATCTCTACGATCTGCCGAAGGTCGAGACCTACCACGACCGTTTTGCCGCCACCGGCGAGGTGATCGCCTCCTCGGCGGTGAAATCGCTCTCGGCAGGACGCGAGAAGGCGCAGGCCTGAGGCGCGCCGCCGCCCGCTTCTTCTCTTTGAAAATACGCCCGCCGGAGGCGGTCCCGCACTCTCCACCCGCCGCGCGCCCCGGGATCGGCGCGCCCCTTGCCGCCGCCGATACCCGGCCCTATCGTCAGGTCAGGAGGCGCCATGGGCCAGAGCCATACCACAAGCGGCGGATTTACCGAGGACAGCTGGGGCGATGTGCTCTCGGCGGTCGACCGGACCTATGCCGAATTGGTGGAATATCAGGAACGGCTCGAGCGCCAGAACGAAGCGCTGCACGAGGCGCGGCGCTTCATCGGCTCGGTGCTGGGCTCGGTCAGCGACATCATGGCGGTGGTCGGCCGCGACGGGGTGATCGAAGAGGTCAGCGCCTCGCTCATGCGCGCTGCCGAGGCAGAGCCCGGCGCACTGGCGGGGCGGCGTGTGGCCGAGCTTTTCACCGCCGAGGGCGCGGCGCGGATCGAAGGCGCGCTGGCCGATCTGCGGCTCTCGCGTGAGACCGCGTCTTTCGAGGCCGATCTGGTCTCGCCCTCGGGCGCGCAGCCCTTCGACATCGCGCTGTCGGCGCGGCTGTCGGATCGGGGGCGCTATGTGGGTGCGGTGCTCACCGGGCGGCCATTGGGTGAGCTGCGCCGCGCTTATGCGGAGCTTGAACGCTCGCACCGGCAACTCAAGGAAGCGCAGGGCCAGCTGGTGCGCAACGAAAAGCTGGCGACGCTGGGCCGTCTGCTGGCGGGGGTGGCGCATGAACTCAACAACCCGATCAGCTTTGTCTACGCCTCGACCCATGCGCTGCAGAAATATGTCACTCGCTTTGAGACCTATTTCGAGCGGGTGCAGGCCGGGGCCACGCGCGAAGAGCTTGTGGCGCTGCGCGAAGACCTGAAGCTGGAGCGCGACCTGCGCAATCTGCGCGAGGCGATCCATGGTGCCCGCGAAGGCGCCGAGCGGGTGCGCGACATCGTCGCCGATCTGCGGCGGCTGTCGGCGGATGGCTCGGGCGAGCGTGTGCGCTTTGATCTGGTGGAGACCGCCAAGGTCGCCGCGCGCTGGGTCGAGCGCGGTTCGAAAAGCGGCATCGCCGTGCGCTACGAGGGGCCCGAGCATCTGGAGATCTGGGGCGCCCCCGGTCATGTGCAGCAGATCGTCATGAACCTCGTGCAGAACGCCATGGACGCTTTGAAAGGCCATGCGGCGCCGGAACTGGTGATGCGCGTCGCGACCGAGGGTGGCAGGGCGCTGCTCACCCTGTCCGACAATGGCCCCGGTGTGCCGCAGGAGGTGCGGGCGGCGATCTTTGATCCGTTCTTCACCACCAAGCCCGTGGGGCAGGGCACCGGCCTCGGCCTCGCCATCAGCGCCAAGATCGCGCAGGAGCACGGCGGGCGGCTGGTGCTGGAGGACGGGCCGGGCAGCTCGTTCCGGCTGGAGCTGCCGCTGGACGCGCCTGCGGAGGGGCCAGCAGAGAGGCCAGCAGACAAGAGGGAGCCCCCGCAATGAACGTGCTCTGGCTGCAATCGGCGGGCTGCGGCGGCTGCACCATGTCGCTGCTCTGCGCCGAGAACCCCAATGTCTTTGACACGCTGGGCGACGCGGGCATCCGCTTTCTGTGGCACCCGTCCTTCTCGCTGGAAACCGGCGCCGAGGCGCGGCGCATCCTTGAAAGCGTCGAGGCCGGAGAGACCCCGCTCGACGTGCTCTGCGTCGAGGGCTCGATCGTCACCGGCCCGCGCGGCACCGGCAAATACCACATGCTCGCAGGCACTGGGCGCTCGATGCTCGACTGGGTGCAGTCGCTGGCGCCCAAGGCGCGGCATGTGGTGGCGGTGGGCAGCTGCGCGGCCTTCGGCGGGATCACCGCGGCGGGCGGCAACCCGGCGGGCGCGCTTGGCCTGCAATGGGATGGCACGCTCGAAGGCGGGGCGCTGCCCGGAGCGTTCCGCTCGGCCTCGGGCCTGCCGGTGATCAATGTGGCGGGCTGCCCGACGCATCCGGCATGGGTCACCGAGACGCTGCTGCTGCTCGCCGGGGAGGCGATGAGTGAGGGTGATCTCGACCCGTTCCGCCGCCCGCGCTTCTACGCCGATCATCTGGTGCACCACGGCTGCACCAAGAACGAGTTCTATGAGTATAAGGCTAGCGCCCGCAGCCTGTCCGAGATGGGCTGCATGATGGAGCATCTGGGCTGCGTCGGCACGCAGGCGGTGGGCGATTGCAACATCCGCCCGTGGAATGGCGAGGGGTCGTGCACCCGTGGTGGCTATCCCTGCATCGCCTGCACCAGCCCCGAGTTCGAAGAGCCGAACCATCCGTTCACCGAGACGCCGACCATCGCCGGGATCCCGGTGGGGCTGCCCTCGGACATGCCCAAGGCGTGGTTCATGGCGCTGGCCTCGCTGAGCAAGGCGGCCACCCCCAAGCGGATCGACGTGAACGCCCATTCCGACCGCATCCGCGTGGCGCCGACGCTGCGGGTGAAACGCAAGTAAGTGCCGCGGGTGAGTGAGAGATGAGTGAACGACAGCTTCTGGTCGGCCCGTTCAACCGGGTCGAGGGCGATCTGGAGATACGGCTCGACATCGAGGGCGGGGCAGTGCGCGCGGCCTATGCCAACTCGCCGCTGTTTCGCGGCTTCGAGATGATGCTGCCCGGCAAGGACCCGCGCGACGCGCTGACCCTGACGCCGCGCATCTGCGGCATCTGCTCGATCAGCCAGTCGGCGGCGGCGGCCTTTGCGCTGGCGGATGCGGGACGCGCCGAGATGCCCGAGCAGGGGGCGCTGGCCGCCTCGATCCTGCATGGGGTCGAGAATATGGCCGACCATGTGACGCATTTTCATCTCTTCTTCATGCCCGACTTCTGCCGCCCGTCCTATGCGGGCCGCGCGTGGCACCAGCGCGCGCTGCAGCGCTTTACGGCCATGGAGGGCTCGGCGGCCAAAACCATGGTGGAGGCGCGGGCGCGGCTTTTGCACATCGTCGGGATGCTGGGCGGCAAGTGGCCGCACACGCTGGCGATCCAGCCCGGCGGTGTCACCCGCGCGCCGGATGCGCGCGACAAGGTGCGCATCCAGACGCTGCTGCGGGCGTTCCGGCGGTTTCTTGAGACCAGCCTCTTTGGCGCGCCGCTGGAGGCCTTCGTTGGCCTGTCCTCGCTGCGCGATCTCGACGTCTGGAGCACGGGCGATGCGGGGCTGTTCCTCGAGATCGCAGGCGATCTCGATCTGGCCAGCCTTGGGCGCGGGCCGGGGCGCTATCTGTCGGCAGGGGCCTATCCGATGCCTTCGGGCCGGGTGAGCCGCGCCGGGGTCTGGCAAGGCGGCGCGGTCACGGCGTTCGATCCGGCGCAGATCGTCGAGGATGTCAGCCACGCGTGGATGCTGGGCGGTGCGGCGCATCCGGCGCAAGGCGTCACCGCCCCCGACGAAGAGATGCGCGAGGAGGCCTACAGCTGGTGCAAGGCGCCGCGCCTCGGTGGGCAGCCGGTGGAAGTGGGCGCGCTGGCACGGCAGGCGGTGGACGGCCATCCACTGGCGCAGGCGCTGGCCGCCGAGGGCGGCGTGCGGGCGCGCATCACCGGGCGGCTGCTGGAGATCGCGCGGTTGCAGATCTGGCTTGAGGATTGGGCGGCTCGGCTCGACCCCGCGGCGTGTTTCATGGGCGCATGGACGCTGCCCGAGGCGGGCTCAGGTACAGGCACGGGTGTCGGGCTGGTCGAGGCGGCGCGCGGCACGCTGGGCCATTGGCTGCGGATTGAGGGTGGCAAGATCGCCAGCTATCAGATCGTCGCGCCGACCACATGGAACTTCTCGCCGCGCGACGCGGGCGGCGCGGCGGGGCCGGTGGAGGCGGCGCTGGTCGGCTGCCCGGTGGGCGAGGCGGAGGACACGCCGGTGTCGGTGCAGCATGTGGTGCGGAGTTTCGATCCATGCATGGTCTGCACGGTGCATTGAGGTCCGGCGGGGTGAGGGTTTTGGGGGCGCTGCCCCCTGCGGCGCCTGCGCGCCGCACCCCCCGGGATATTTTTGCCAAGAGGAAGACATGAGCGGGCGGCGCATTCGGGTCCGCGGGCAGGTGCAGGGGGTGGGGTTCCGGCCCTTCGTCTGGGCGCTGGCGCGGCGCTTTGGCGTTTCGGGCGAAGTGTCCAACGATGCCGAGGGCGTGCTGGTGCTGGCCTGCGGCGGCGATCTCGAGCGCTTCATGGCCGCGCTGCGCGATGAGGCGCCGCCTCTGGCGCGGGTGGATACGATCGAGGTCTCTGACTGGTCCGGGCGCGCGGAGGGCTTTGTCATCGCTGCCTCGGGGGCGGCGGGGGCCGAGACGCGGGTGGCGCCGGATGCCGCGACCTGCAAAGACTGCGTGGCGGAGATCTTTGGCACGGGCCGGCGGCAGGGCTATGCCTTCACCAATTGCACCAACTGCGGGCCGCGCTACACGATCCTGCAGGGGCTGCCCTATGATCGGGCGCAGACCACCATGGCGGGCTTTGCGCTCTGCGACGCCTGCCGCGCGGAATATGAGGACCCGGGCGACCGCCGCTTTCACGCCCAGCCCGTCGCTTGTCCGGCCTGCGGGCCGCGGCTCTCGATTGAGCGCGGCGGCGCGGAGGTTTTGGGCGATGGGGTCGCGCTGGCGGCAAAGGCGCTGCTGGCGGGAGAGATCCTTGCGGTGAAGGGGCTGGGCGGCTTTCATCTGTGCTGCGATGCGACGCAAGCGGAGGCGGTGGCGCGCTTGCGGAGGCGCAAGCGGCGTCCGGGCAAGCCGCTGGCGCTGATGGCGCCTCTCGACGTGCTGGAGCGGTTCGCCCACCCGAGCGCCGAGGAGGCGGCGCTGCTGCAAGATCCCGCCGCGCCGATTGTGCTGCTGCCCAAGCTGGGGGAGAGCCTGCCCGAGGCGTTGGCGCCGGGGCAGGCGCAGCTTGGCTGGATGCTGCCCTATACGCCGCTGCACCATCTGCTCTGCGCCGCGGTGGGCCGCCCGCTGGTGATGACCTCGGGCAATTTTTCGGGGGAGCCGCAGGTCATCGGCAATGCTGAGGCGCGCGAGAAACTCTCAAGCTTTGCCGACGCCTTCGTGATGCATGACCGGCAGATCGCCCGGCGGCTCGACGACAGTGTCGAGCGGATCACGCCGCAGGGGCCCATTGTGCTGCGCCGGGCGCGCGGGCGGGTGCCGGGCACTTTGCCGCTGCCCGAGGGCTTCGCGGACCGGCAGGTGGTGGCCTATGGCGGGCAGATGAAGGCGGCGATCTGCCTTGTGAAGAACCGCGCTGCGCTGCTGGGGCATCACCTAGGGGAGCTTGACGAGGCGCTGACATGGGAGGCGTTTCTGCAGGCGGATCGGGATTATGCGGCGCTGTTCGATCACCGCCCCGAGGCGGCGGCCTGCGACCTGCATCCCGAGTTCCGCGCCTCCCTCCACGCCCGCGCCACCGGCCTGCCGCTGATCGAAGTGCAGCACCATCACGCGCATCTCGCCGCCTGTCTGGGCGAAAACCTCTGGCCGCTGGCGGGCGGGCGCGTGGCGGGGATCGTGCTCGACGGGCTGGGGCTGGGCAGCGATGGCACGGTCTGGGGCGGCGAGCTCTTGCTGGGCGATTATCACGGTTTCGAGCGGCGTGGATGGCTGCGGCCCGCGCCGCTGCCGGGGGGTGATGCGGCGAGCCGCGAGCCTTGGCGCAACCTCGTGATGCGGCTCGATCAGGCGGGGCTGGGGGCGGAGGCGGAATGCCTGTTGCCGGGGCGGCCGCTGGCGCTGCTGCGGCAGATGGCCGAGCGCGGCGTGAACGCGCCGCTGTCGTCGAGCGCCGGGCGGCTGTTTGACGCTTTCGCGGCGGCCTTGGGGATTTGCGCCGAGGGGCAGAGTTTCGAGGGCGAGGCGGCGATGCGGCTCGAGGCGCTGGCGGCAGCGGCGCCGGAGTGCGGGGCCTATCCCTTTGCCTCGGACGGGGGCGTGATCGACCCGGCACCGCTTTTTGCCGCGTGGCGGGAGGATGCGGCGGCGGGCGCGGATCCCGGCGTCATGGCGCGGCGGTTCCACGCGGGTTTGGCCGAGGCCTTTGCGGCCCCGGCGCGGGCGCTGGTGGACCGCGGCGAGGCGGCAGCTGTGGCGCTGTCGGGCGGATGCTTTCAGAACGCGCTGCTGCTCGATCTGACGGTGCGCGCGCTGGGGGATGTGCCGGTGCTGATCCACCGCAAGACACCGGCCAATGACGGCGGGCTGGCATTGGGTCAGGCGCTGGTGGCGCTCGCACGGCTGGAAAGCGCCTGACCGTCTGCGCTCTCGGGCTGGCAGGGCGCTATCCGTGCTGCGGCTGCATAAACCCTGTAGAAATGCCGCGTAACCACCTGAATATCATGCATATTTAAAACCTTCCTCTGCGTCCGCGCATTCCCTTCGCACACGCCGGCATACCGTGGTCTCTGGAGGGACCACGCGCCTTTGTTCTCGGCGCGCCAGAGTCTCACCGGGTGGGCTGCCCGGAGCATGAGGCCAGACCTGAAGGCGAGGGAGGGACCAGCTTGAGCCAGATAGAAACCTTCTACGATGTGATGCGGCGGCAGGGGATCACCCGGCGCAGCTTCATGAAATATTGCTCGCTGACGGCGGCGGCGCTGGGGCTGGGACCGGCCTTCGTGCCGAAGATCGCCCACGCCATGGAGACCAAGCCGCGCACCCCGGTGATCTGGGTGCACGGGCTGGAATGCACCTGCTGCTCGGAAAGCTTCATCCGCAGCGCGCATCCGCTCGCCAAGGACGTGGTGCTGTCGATGATCAGCCTCGACTACGACGACACGCTGATGGCGGCGGCGGGGCATCAGGCCGAGGCGGCGCTGGCCGACACCATCGAGAAATACAAGGGCAACTACATCCTCGCGGTTGAAGGCAACCCGCCGCTGAACGAGGACGGCATGTTCTGCATCGTCGGGGGGCGTCCCTTCGTCGAGCAGCTGCGCGAGGCTGCCGAGCACGCCAAGGCGATCATCAGCTGGGGCGCCTGCGCCTCTTACGGCTGCGTGCAGGCGGCGAAACCCAACCCGACCCGCGCGACGCCGGTGCACAAGGTGATCACCGACAAGCCGATCATCAAAGTGCCGGGCTGCCCGCCCATCGCCGAGGTGATGACCGGGGTGATCACCTATATGCTGACCTTCGACCGGCTGCCCGAGCTTGACCGTCAGGGGCGGCCCGCGATGTTCTACAGCCAGCGCATCCACGACAAATGCTATCGCCGCCCGCATTTCGACGCCGGGCAGTTCGTCGAGCATTGGGACGATGAGAACGCGCGCAAGGGCTATTGCCTCTACAAGATGGGCTGCAAAGGGCCGACCACCTACAACGCCTGTTCGACGGTGCGCTGGAACGAAGGCGTCTCATTCCCGATCCAGTCGGGCCATGGCTGCATCGGCTGCTCGGAAGACGGCTTCTGGGATCAGGGCAGTTTCTACAACCGCGTCACCGATCTTACGCAGTTCGGGATCGAGGCCAATGCCGACAAGGTGGGCCTCACGGCGGCGGGTGTGGTGGGCGGCGGCATCGCGCTGCACGCCGCCGTCTCGGCGCTGAAATCTGCACAGAAGAAGACGCAGTCCAAAGCGTCCCACGAGGAGGTCTGATCCATGGTCGTGCAAACCCCCAACGGCTTTACGCTCGACACTTCCGGCCAGCGCATCGTGGTCGATCCGGTCACTCGGATCGAGGGTCACATGCGCTGCGAGGTGAACGTCGACGAGAACAACATGATCACCAACGCGGTCTCTACCGGCACCATGTGGCGCGGGCTGGAAGTGATCCTCAAGGGCCGCGACCCGCGCGACGCCTGGGCCTTCACCGAGCGCATCTGCGGCGTCTGCACCGGCACCCATGCGCTGACTTCGGTGCGGGCGGTCGAGGATGCGCTGGGGATCACCATCCCCGACAATGCCAACTCGATCCGCAACATGATGCAGCTGGCGCTCGAAATTCACGACCACGTCGTGCATTTCTATCACCTGCATGCGCTCGACTGGGTTAACCCGATCAACGCGCTGAAGGCCGATCCCAAGGCGACCTCGGAGTTGCAGCAGACCGTCGGGCCGAACCACCCGCTGTCGAGCCCGGGCTATTTCCGGGATGTGCAGAACCGGCTGAAGAAATTCGTCGAGAGCGGCCAGCTCGGGCTCTTCAAGAACGGCTATTGGGACAATCCCGCCTATCTTCTGCCGCCCGAGGCGGATCTGATGGCGACGACCCACTACCTCGAGGCGCTCGATCTCCAGAAGGAGATCGTCAAGGTGCACACGATCTTTGGCGGCAAGAACCCGCACCCGAACTGGCTTGTGGGCGGCGTGCCGTGCCCGATCAACATGGACGGCGTGGGCTCGGTCGGGGCGATCAACATGGAGCGGCTGAATATGGTCAGCTCCATCATCGACCAGACGCAGGAGTTCAACCGCAACGTCTATGTCCCCGATGTGAAGGCAATCGGCGGCTTCTACCGCAACTGGCTGTACGGTGGCGGGCTGTCCTCGAAGGCGTGCCTCGCCTATGGCGACATCCCCGAGCATCCCAACGATTTCTCGCCCGAGCAGCTGCATCTGCCGCGCGGCGCGATCATCAATGGCAATATGGACGAGGTGCTGGACGTCGATCCGCGCGATCCCGAGCAGGTGCAGGAGTTCGTCGATCACTCGTGGTACACCTACGGCGAGGCGGGCAAGGGGCTGCATCCGTGGGATGGCGTCACCGAGCCGAAATACGAGTTGGGGCCGAACGCCAAGGGCACCAAGACCCGCATCGAAGAGCTTGACGAGGCGGCGAAATACTCGTGGATCAAGGCCCCGCGCTGGCGCGGTCATGCCATGGAGGTGGGCCCGCTGGCGCGTTACATCGTCGGCTACGCCAAGGGCCATGAGGACATCCGCGATCAGGTCGACCGGCTGCTGTCGGATATGGACCTGCCCAAGGAGGCGCTGTTCTCGACACTGGGCCGCACCGCGGCGCGGGCGCTGGAATCCGAATATTGCGGCCGTCTGCAACGGCACTTCTTCGACAAGATGATCGCCAATATCCGCAACGGCGACGAGAGCACGGCGAACATCGAGAAATGGGATCCGTCGACCTGGCCGAAAGAGGCCAAGGGTGTCGGCATGACCGAAGCGCCGCGCGGCGCGCTGGGGCATTGGATCAAGATCAAGGACGGGCGGATCGAGAACTATCAATGTGTCGTGCCGACCACGTGGAACGGCTCGCCGCGCGACACTGCGGGCAATATCGGCGCCTTCGAGGCCTCGCTGATGAACACCAAGGTCGAGCGCCCCGAGGAGCCGGTGGAGATCCTGCGCACGCTGCACAGCTTCGATCCCTGCCTTGCCTGTTCCACCCATGTCATGTCCCCCGACGGCGCCGAACTGGCGCAGGTCAAGGTTCGCTGAGAGGAGAAGCGATCATGAAAAAGGCAATCCTGATCTGGGCCGCCTCCGCCTCTGTGGCGGCGGCCCATCCCGGTCACGACGCGGCGCTGCCTGCGGATGGCGCGGCGCATTGGCTGCTCTCGCCGCTGCATGGGCTGGGGGTTCTGGCGCTGGCGGGCGTGCTGGTCTGGCGGCTTTACGCCGCGCGCCGGGAGTGAGCCCATGCCGGAGGACACGCTTCATACGCAAGGAGGGCAGGGCCAGACCCTGTCGACCCGCCCGCTGACCGGCGACGCGCGAGCCTCGGACATCGAAACCGTCCGCCGCCGCACCTCGGTCTTTGTCTACGAATGGCCGGTGCGGCTCTGGCATTGGATCAACGCGGCGCTGATCATGGTGCTGATCGGCACCGGCTGGTTCATCGCCTCGCCGCTGCCGACGATGAATTTCGCCGAGGCCACGCATCAGTTCGTCATGGGCTACATCCGCTTTGGCCATTTCGCCGCCGGGCAGATGCTGACCGTGGCCTTCCTTGGCCGGGTCTATTGGGCCTTTGTTGGCAACCATCATGCCAAGCAGCTGTTCTATGTGCCGGTCTGGAAGAAAAGCTGGTGGAAAGAAGTTGTCCACGAGCTGCGCTGGTACGCCTTCCTTGAGGATGTGCCGAAGAAATACGTGGGTCACAACCCGCTGGCGCAGGTGGCGATGTTCTTCTTCATGACGGTGGGCATCACCTTCATGCTGCTGACCGGCTGGGCGCTTTATGCCGAGGGTGCAGGGCAGGGATCGCTGCCCGATCTGGTCATGGGCTGGCTCATCGCGCTGGTGGGGAATACGCAAATTCTGCATTCCCTTCATCACCTTGGCATGTGGTTCATCGTGATCTTCATGATGATCCACATCTACGCCGCGATCCGCGAGGACATCATGTCGCGGCAGTCGATGGTCTCGACGATGATCTCGGGCCACCGCACCTTCAAGGACGATCTTCCGGACTGACTCCCCTCCCAAGACGGAAGACGTGGAAGCGGACCCTTCGGGGTCCGTTTCTTTGTGTGGAAGGTGGTTTTCCAATTTTGAGTATTTGTGGAAAGATGAATTCCGGTTAGCGTAGGTCAGTTCGGGGCGATTTTTAGGTTTTTGTTAAACATATCATGCAGATGCGGATTTTATCCGGGTGGGTGGAAATTCGCTGCCGTGGCGGAACGATGCCCTTAATTTCGAAAGGGCCAGCAGCTGAAAACACGGTTTTCGGCGCGCAAGCGGAGGGAGGGACATATGGCGCAAAAGGCGCTCATTCTCGGCATCGGTAACGTGCTCTGGGCGGACGAGGGCTTTGGTGTGCGCTGCGTCGAACATGTGGCCGCGACGCTGGCCTATGGGCCGGAGGTGACGGTGCTCGATGGCGGCACGCAGGGGCTCTACCTGCTGCCTTTCCTCGAAGAGGCTGACGTGATGGTCGTCTTTGACGCGGTGGATTACGGGCTGGAGCCCGGCACCATGAAGATCGTCGAGGGCGAGGAAGTGCCCGCCTTCATGGGCGCCAAGAAGATGAGCCTGCACCAGACCGGCTTTCAGGATGTGATCGCCACCGCGCAACTCATGGGCTACTGCCCCGGCGAGCTTGTGTTGATCGGCTGCCAGCCGGTCGAGCTTGAGGATTACGGCGGATCGCTGCGGCCCGAGGTGACGGCGCGCATCCCCGAGGCGGTGGCCATCGCCCGCGGCTGGCTGGCGGCGCGCGGCTTTGTGGCCGCCGAAGGCAGCACCGAGACACCAGATCTCGCCGATGCCTCGCTGCGCATGGACGCCTATGAGGCGGGCCGCCCGACCGAGGATGAGGCCTGCCGCAGCGGCGACGCGCGCTTCTTCCCGCAGAGCGGACGCGGCTGATGTGCGTCGGCATCCCCATGCAGATTCTTTCGGTCGAGGGCATCGCCGCCCGTGCCACGGGCGCCGAGGGCGAGGCGCTGATCGACCTGTCGCTCACCGGCCCGCTGGCCCCCGGCACATGGGTGCTGACCCATCTCGGCTGCGCCCGCGAGGTGATCTCGCCCGAAGAGGCGGCGCTGATCGCCGAGGCGCTGGCGGGGCTGCGCAGCCTCATGGCGGGGGGCAGCGCCGAGGGGGCCTTTGCCGATCTGGAAAACCGCAGCCCGGCGCTGCCCCCGCATCTGGAAGCGGCCCGCGCGGCCGGTTTGAGCAAGGCTTGAGGCCGCAATACGAGGAGTGACTGACATGGGCCATCCGCTGATCGACCGGCTGAGCACCGAGATGAACATGCCGCTGCTGGAGAGCATGGAGGCGCTGCGTGCCTTCACCGCGCGCGACGGGGCGCATGTGCTCTTTGTGCCCGGCGATCCCAAGCGCAACCTTGAAAGCGCCGATGTGGCGGTGATCCTGCCCGAGCTGCGCATGACCTTCCAAGGCGCTTTCGACTGCGCTGTGGTGGGCGATGCGATCGAGGCCGAACTGCGCGAGAGCGCCGGGGTGCTGAAGACGCCTTCGCTGATCTTCTACCGCGGCGGCACCTGTGTCGGCGGCATCCCCAAGGTGCGCGACTGGGACGACTACATGGCCCGCATCCCGCATCTTCTGGCGATCACACCCGAGCTTCCTCCGGCTTCCGAAGCCACCTCCGCGGCCTGAGCCGAAAGGACATCCCCATGGTCAGCAATTTCCACCTTCCGCCCGTCGGCTACGGCCCCGGCTCGCAGCCCGAGGATGAGGCCGAGCTGCAGTATATGTCGCTGCCGCAGGACATGCGCACCTTCACCGCCCATGTGCCGGATGTGGAGGCCAGCGCCGCGCTGGCCCCTGCGATGGGGCTGCTGGCGGCGCTGGCGGAGGCCGCCGAGCGTGTCGCTGGGGGCGGCGCGCCCGAGCGCTTCGATCTGAGCCCGCTGGACGCGGCGAACCGCAGGCTCGTCGCCGACACCATGCTGGAAGGCGAAGTGGCGATGAAGATCCGCGGCATCCCGGCGATCCGCGTGCAGGAGAGCGTTTTTGCGGGTGTCTGGATGCTGAGCGGGGCGGGGCTCGATGCGATCGAGATCGGCGCGGTGCCGGGCGCGGCGCGCAGCCGGGCGTTCGAGCCGTCGCGGCGGGGCAACTCCGAAAAGGCCGGTGTGGGGGTGGTCAACGCCCCGGCGCTGCTGGCCGAATTGCTGGACAAGAGCGCCGCCTACGCGGGCGCGACCCATGTGGTGAATATGACGCTGCTGCCGCACACCGAGGGCGATCTGGCATGGCTCGATGCGCGGCTTGGCGAGGGCTCTGTCGACATCCTGTCGCGCGGCTATGGCAATTGCCGGGTCACCGCCACCGCCACGCCCCACGTCTGGCGCGTGCGCTTCTACAACTCGATGGATCAGCTGATCCTCGACACCTTCGAGGTGACCGCCATGCCCGAGGTGGCGCTGGCGGCGCCCGAAGATCTGACGGACAGCGCAGAGCGTCTGCGTGAAGTGCTGGAGGCGATCCGATGAGCTTTGAAGGGTCCTATCTGGGTGCCAACGACCGGATCAGCGCGCAGGCGGTGATGGAGTGCAAGATCTGCTGGACGCCCTATGATCCGGCCGAGGGCGACGATTTCCGGCAGGTCGAGCCGGGCACCGCCTTTGCCGATCTGCCCGAGGATTGGTCCTGCCCGAATTGCTCGGCCCCCAAGGAGCAGTTCATGGTGCTGGAAGATCCGGGCGCGGCGGACCTGCTCGAAGCGGCGCGCATCAAGGCGGTGACGGACCGGCTCGAGGCCGATTTCGCCGAGGTGTATCATGCCAAGATGCGCGACGTGCCGATCGTCAACAAGGCGCTGCGGGTCGAGGCGGTGGGCTTTCAGCGCCATGGCGACTGCCTGCTTGGAGTGCTGGTCTCGCCGTGGTTCATGAACCTTGTGCTGCTGCCCGATGAGGGCGCGGAGTGGCGTGAGCTCCGCGCCGGGGACAAGGAGGTGATCGGCTTTCCCTCGGGCGAGTATGAATTCCTGCACAACAGCCGCGAGATGACCGGCCCCTACAAGGCCTGCTCGCTGTTTTCGCCGATGGGGGAGTTTACCCGCCAGAAGGACGCCACCGATGTGGCGCGCGCGGTGATGGCGGCGCTTTTCGACGAGGCCAACCGTGCCGAAACCGACCGCGCCGCCGAGATCCGGGCGCAGCGCGAGGCGGATCTGGCCGAGATGGCCGCTGAAGAGGCGGCGATGGATGCGGGTGAGGTGCCGGACCTGCGCGGAGCCCCCTCGCGGCGCGCGGTGCTGACCGCGGGGCTTTCGAACAGCGGGGCGGCTGAGCAGCCGTCGGTGGAGCAGGGCTGATGCTTGACGACGCCGCCCCTCCGCGCCTCGTGGCGCAGGCTGCGCCGGGGCTGCCGGTCGCCCGGCTGGTCGCCGGTCGGTCGGTGGAGGAGGTGCTGGCGCTGATGCCGCGGCTCTTCAACCTGTGCCGCGCGGCGCAGGCGGCGGCTCTGGCGGCGGCGCTGGGGCGAGAGGTGCAGAGCAGCGGCATCGCGGCGGAGGTTCTGCGCGATCACTTGCTTAAACTGCACGTCAGCTGGCCGGGGCAGTTCGGCCTTGCGCCGCTGCCGCTGCCCGAGGGTTGGCAGCAGGGCGGGCGGGCGCTGCTTACGTCGCTCTTCGGCCCCGCCGGACGCGCGCCCGAGAGGCTGGCCGAGCTTGATGCCTTCATCGCGTCGGACCGCCCTGCGGCGCGGGCGCTCTACCGCATCGGGTCATGCTTTGCGCCCGGAGAGGCGGTGGCCGAAGGTCTGGCAGTGGTGGACGCGGCCAGCGTCTGGAACGATGTGCCGGTCGAAAACTCGGTCGCGGCGCGGCACATGCATCACCCGGCGCTGGCGGCGCTGGCCGCGCGCGAGGGGCGGGGGCCGCTCTGGCGCGCCTGTGCGCGGCTCTATGATCTCGAAGCGGCGGCGCTGGGAAGGCTGCCCGCCGTGCTGCAGGGCGCGGGCTGGGCGATGGTCCCGGCGGCGCGCGGCGCTTATGCAGTGCGCGTGACGGTTGCGGCGGGGCAGGTGACCGCGCTGGAGCGCCGCACGCCCACCGATGCGCTGCTGGCGCAGGGCGGCGTTCTGGCGCGCAGCCTCGCCACGCTGCCGCCGGAAAGATCGGGTCTGGGGCCGCTCTTGCTGGACATTCTCGATCCCTGTTGCCCTCTTCGGCTGAAAGAGGTGCAGCATGCATGAGATGTCGCTTTGCGAGGGGATCCGGCAGGTGGTCGATCAGGCCGCCGCTGATCCCGCTATCGCCAAGGTGACCCGCGTGCGGCTGGAGATCGGCCGCTTCGCCGGGGTGGAAAAACATGCGCTGACCTTCGCTTGGGAGGTCGTCATGCGTGGCTCCAAGGCCGAAGGCGCGGCGCTGGAGATGATCGACCTGCCGGGCCGCGCGCTCTGCTACGACTGCATGGCGCAGGTCGAGATCGACAACCGGCTCGATCCCTGCCCGAACTGCGGCGGGGGCAAGCTGATGCCCGACGGGGGCGATGAAATGCGGATCAAGGACATGGAGGTGATCTGATGTGCACGGTATGCGGCTGCGGCGATGCAAGGCTCGAGGGGCATTCCCATGGGGAGCATGGGCATCACCATCATCATCAACATGGTCACCATGACCACAGTCATGATCATGGCCACCACCACACGCATGCCCATTCCCACGCGCATCCCCATGGCGACATTCACTTCGGGCAGGGTCCGGCGGGTGTCGAGGTGCCGGGCATGTCGCAGGAGCGGCTGGTCGAGATCGAGACCGGCATCCTGGCGCAGAACGACCGCTACGCCATGGCCAACCGGGCGCGGCTGGCCGAGCTGGATGCCTTCGCGGTGAACCTCGTGTCCTCACCCGGCTCGGGCAAGACTACGCTGCTCTGCGCCGCGATCCGCGCACTTGGGCAGGCACCCGTGGCGGTGATCGAGGGCGATCAGCAGACCTCGAATGACGCCGACCGCATCCGCGCCACCGGCGCGCCCGCGGTGCAGGTCAACACCGGCAAAGGCTGCCATCTGGACGGCCATATGGTCGGCCACGCCATGGAGCATCTGGACCTGAGGCCGGGAACCACGCTCTTTATCGAGAACGTCGGCAACCTCGTCTGCCCCGCCGCTTTCGATCTGGGGGAGGATGCCAAGATCGCCATCCTCTCGGTCACCGAGGGCGAGGACAAGCCGCTGAAATACCCAGATATGTTCACCGCCGCGCGGCTGGCGCTGCTCAACAAGGTGGACCTTGCGCCGCATTGCGATGTGGACCTCGATCTTTACGAGGCCAACCTGAAGCGGGTGAACCCGACCATCAAGGTGATACGCGTCTCGGCGCGCACCGGCGAGGGGCTGGAGCAGGTTCTCGGCTGGCTGCGTAGCGAGGCACAGGCCAAGCGTCGGGCCAAGGCACAGGTCAAGGCGGCGGAGTGATGGCGGGCCCGGCGCTTCCCACCGTTCTGGTCGTCGACGACGAGCCGCATTCGGTCGCCGCCATGCGCATGGCGCTGGAGGATGACTTCTCGGTGCTCGAGGCGGGCAGCGCCGAAGAGGCGTGGCGGCTGATGGAAGAGCATTGGGTGCAGGTGGTGATCTCGGACCAGCGCATGCCCGGCAAGACCGGCATCGAGCTGCTGACCGAGATCCGCGACCGCTGGCCCGAGACCGTGCGCATCATTGTCACCGGCTATACCGAGACCGGCGACATGATCGATGCGATCAACGAGGCGGGGATCTATCAGTTCATCACCAAGCCGTGGCACCCCGATCAGCTTTTGATGTCGGTGCGCAACGCGGCGCGGCTGTTCGAACTGGCGCGCGACCACGAGCGGATCTCGCTCGAGATGCGCTATCTGGGCAATACCGCCACCGCCAAGCTTGAGGAACGGCGACGGCAGGCGCAGGCGGGGCTTGGCTTCGACAAGGTGCTGCGCGGGGCGAACTCGCCGCTCAATGCCACCATTGCCCATGCGCGGCAGGTGGCCAGTTTCGACGTGGCGGTGCTGATCACCGGCGAGCCGGGCACCGGCAAGACCGACCTTGCCCGCGCCATGCACTACGGCTCGCTGCGCGCCGACCGGCCGTTCTTTGAGCTCAACTGCACGGGCCTTTCGGATGAGGCGTTGGCGGCAGAGCTTTTTGGGGTGAAGCGCGGCGCCATGGCGGGGCAGGTGCAGGCGCGCGCGGGGCTTTTGCAAAAGGCCGACCGGGGCACGATCTTTCTCAATGGCGTCGATGGGCTGTCGGACGTCATGCAAATGGCGCTGCTGCGGATCGTGCGCGAGGGCGCCTTTCAGCCGGTGGGCGGCCATGAGACGCTGACCACGCGGGTTCGGCTGATCGCGGGCAGCCATGCCGACCTGCGCCCGGCGGTCGAGGCCGGACGGTTCCGCGGTGATCTCTTTTACGAACTGGCGGTGACCGAACTGGCGATGCCGCCGCTGCGGGCGCGCGGCGAGGATGTGGAACTGCTGGCCGAGCGGTTCTTGCATGACGCCGCCAGCGCCCACGGCAAGCCGGTGCGCGGGCTCAGCCGTGCGGCGCTGGAATTCCTCATGGCCTACGACTGGCCCGGCAACCTGCCGGAGCTGCGCAACGAGATGCTGCGCATGCTCATCCTCGCGCAGGATATGACGCTGGGGCCGGAACTGATCTCGCGCGCGATCCTGCAGGCGGGCTCGCAGCGCGACGGCGAGCGGATCTCGGGGCAGGATCTGTGCCAACTCGAGGGCACGCTGAAGGACCGGGTGGAACTGATGGAAATGCGCATCCTTGGCGAGACGCTGACCCGTCTCAAGTGGAACAAGTCGCGGGCGGCGGCGGAGCTTGGGCTCAGCCGCGTCGGCCTGCGCGCCAAGCTCGACCGCTACGGCATCGAGCCGCATGCCGCCGTGGCAGAGGAGGACTGAACCATGTGTCTGGGCATTCCGGGACAGATCGTCTCGATCACCGATGCGGGCCGCCAGATGGGCATGGCCGAGGTCTCGGGCGTGCGCCGCGAGGTCTCGCTCGCGCCCGTCGCCGACCGTCCGCTCGAAGCGCTGGTGGGCGAATGGGTGCTGATCCACGTCGGTTTTGCCATGGCGGTGATCGACGAGCATGAGGCGCAGGAGACGCTGATCGCTCTGCGCGAGTTGGGCGAGGCGCAGGAGGCGCTGGAGCAAATGGCCGAGGGCGACAGGGCTCTTGCCGGGGTGCACGCGGGGGAGGGCACGGCATGAGATACGTTCAGGAGTTTCGCGATCCCAAGGCCGCGCAGGGCGTGCTGCGGGCCATCGAAGCGGTCTGCACCGAGATCGGCTGCACCGCCGACGACCCGCTGCGCATCATGGAGATCTGCGGCGGCCACACCCATGCGATCTTTCGCTACGGGCTCGACAAGCTGGTGCCCGCGGGTATCGAGTTCATCCACGGCCCCGGCTGCCCGGTCTGCGTGCTGCCCATGGCGCGTGTCGACGATTGCGTCGAGATCGCCGAACAGCCCGGCGTGATCTTCTGCACCTTCGGCGACGCGATGCGGGTGCCCGGCACGCGTAAGTCGCTGCTGCAGGCCAAGGCCGACGGTGCCGACATCCGCATGGTCTACTCGCCACTCGACGCGCTGGAACTGGCGCGGCGCAACCCGGACCGCGAGGTGGTTTTCTTCGGCCTCGGCTTCGAGACCACCACCCCCTCGACCGCGCTCACCCTGCAGCAGGCGAAGCGCGAGGAGATCGGCAATTTCTCGGTCTTCTGCAACCACATCACCGTGCCGCCGCCGATCCGCGCGCTGCTGGAAGACCCGCATATGATCCTCGACGGGTTTGTCGGGCCGGGGCATGTGAGCATGGTCACCGGCATCCACTGCTATGATTTCGTCGCCGATGAGTTCGGCAAGCCCATCGTCGTTGCGGGGTTCGAGCCGCTCGATCTGCTGCAGTCGGTGCTGATGGTGCTGCGCCAGATCGCCGAGGGCCGCGCCGAGGTCGAGAACCAATACGCCCGCGTCGTGCCCGAGCATGGCAACCCGGTGAGCCTTGCGGCCATCGCCGATGTCTACGAGCCGCGCCCCAGCTTCGAATGGCGCGGCCTTGGCGAGATCGACGCCTCTGGCCTGCGCATCCGCGAGGGCTATCGCGCGTGGGACACCGAGGCCAAATTCGGCATCGGCTACGGCGCGCGCCCCAAGGTGGCAGAGCCCGAGGGCTGCGCTTGCGGCGCGGTGATGACCGGGCGGATGAAGCCCGTCGCCTGTCCTCAGTTCGGCAGAGGCTGCACCCCCGACACGCCGCTTGGGGCGCTGATGGTTTCGTCCGAGGGCGCCTGCGCGGCCTATTGGACCTATGGCGGCGCGCGTGCCGTCGCGGCGGCGGAATAAGGGCGGCCCCGTCCCCAGATGCCCGCAGATGCCTGAAGATCAAGGAGGCTCAGCCATGAACGCCCTCACTCCCAAACCCTCGCGCCACCCCTCGCGTCTTCGCGGCGACCGGGTCACGCTGGCCCATGGCGGCGGCGGCAAGGCCATGCGCGATCTCATCGACGAGGTCTTCACCTCGGTCTTCGAGCCCGCCGGGACCGAGGATCAGGCGCGGCTGATGCATAGCGCCTTGCAGGCCCCTGGCGCGCAACTGGCCTTCACCACCGACAGTTTCGTGGTGACCCCGGTGGAGTTTCCTGGCGGCGACATCGGCAAGCTGGCGGTCTGCGGCACAGTCAATGATCTGGCGGTGGGCGGCGCGCAGCCGCTCTGGCTCTCGGCGGCCTTCATCATCGAAGAGGGCTGCGAGATCACGCTTTTGCGCCGGGTGGTGGCCTCGATGGCGCGGGAGGCGGCGAACGCGGGCGTGCGCATCGTCACCGGCGACACCAAGGTGGTCGAGAAGGGATCCTGCGACACGCTCTTCATCACCACCTCGGGCGTCGGGGTGATCCCGGCAGGGCGCGACATGGCGGCGGCCAATATCCGGCCCGGCGATGCGGTGCTGGTCAACGGCGTGCTGGGCGATCACGGCGCGACCATCCTTGCCGCGCGGGGTGATCTGGCGTTGTCGTCGCCGATTGAAAGCGACTGCCAGTCGCTAAACGCGCTGATCGAGGCGGTGCTCGCCGCTGCGCCCGATGCACGCGCCTGTCGCGACGCCACGCGCGGCGGGCTGGCCTCGGCGCTCAATGAGATGGCGGCGGAGGCGGGGGTGACCGTCACGCTTGAAGACGCCGATCTGCCGATCCGCGACGAGGTGCGCGGGATGTGCGAGCTTCTGGGGCTCGATCCGCTCTATCTGGCCAATGAGGGCACGCTGGTGATGTTCGTGCCTGAAAAGCAGGCCGAGGCGGCGCTCGCGGCGATGCGCGCGCGGCCCGAGGGGCAGGGCGCGGCGATCATCGGATATGCCGCGGCGGCGGGGCCGATCCCGGTGGTCTGCCGCACCGCCTTTGGCGGCACGCGGATCGTCGACATGCTGGTCGGAGAGCAGCTGCCGCGCATCTGCTGAGACGGGGGCTACGTTACGGGACTTGCTTTCACGTGCAAATTCGGGAATCTTTCTCGTATCAGAGATGGATTCCCGGAGCCGATCCCATGCCCGATGCAGCAACCCTGCCCCCGCCCGATGACCTGTCAGGCTTTGCCGCGCGGCTTGCCCGCCGTCTTGCCGCGCTGCGCGGCGAGCGCGGGCTGACGCTGGACCAACTGGCCGAGCAGAGCGGCGTGTCGCGCGCCGCGCTCTCGCGGTTCGAGAAGGGTGAGACCAGCCCCACTGCCGAGGTTCTGGGCAAGCTCTGCCTTGCCTATGGGCTCAGCATGTCGCGGCTGATGGCGATGGTCGAAGAGGGGTTCACCGCGCATGTGCCCGCCGCCGAACAGCCGGTCTGGGAGGATGCCGAAACCGGTTTTACCCGCCGCGTGGTCTCGCCCGGCGCAACCGGGCTCGCCGCCGAGATGTTGCATTGTACGCTGACGCCGGGAGCCGAGATCGCCTATGACGCCTCGCCGGTGCCGGGGCTGGAGCATCACCTGCATCTGCTGTCGGGCAAGCTGCGGGTCGAGGTCGAAGGCGCGGCGCATGAGATGGCGGCGGGGGACACGCTGCGCTACCGGCTCGAGGGAGCCAGCCGTTTCACCGCGCTGAGCAAGAAAAAGCCCGCGGACTATGTGCTTGTGCTGGTGACGCCATGAGCGATGTGACCACCGGGGTGGAGATCCGCGCGCTGGGGCTGGCAGAGGCGCAGAGCCATCTGGCCGCTCTCGCCGAGGTCTTGCAGGCCTGCGTCGCCGATGGTGCCAGCGTCGGCTTCGTGATGCCATTTTCTTTGGCCGAGGCAGAGGGGTTCTGGCGGGGCCTGCTGCCCGAGGTCGGCACTGGCGGGCGTCTGCTCTTTGGTGCGTTCCTTGAGGGGCGTCTGGTCGGGACCGGATCGCTTGTGCCCGCGGGGATGCCGAACCAGACCCACCGCGCCGAAGTGTCGAAGATGCTGGTGCACCCGGCGTTCCGCCGCCGCGGCATCGCGCGGGCGCTGATGCAGGCGCTGCTGGAACGGTCCAAGCAGATGGGCCGCGATCTGGTGACGCTGGACACGCGCAGCGGCGACGCGGCGCAGCATCTCTATTCCAGTTGCGGCTTTCTGCCCGCGGGAGAAATTCCCGAATATGCGCTTGCGCCCGAGGGCGGCGCGCGGCGCGATGCGACGCTGTTCATGTACCGGCTGGGCTGAGCCTCAGCCGGTCGGCGTCGACCAGCTTTCCAGCGCCAGCCCGGTCATCCTGCGCAGCGGCGCATGTTCCGACAGATAGCGCCCCGCCAAGGCGCGGCGGGTGCGCTCGCTGAGCGCTGGCGCGGGGGCCGTGCGCCCGGGCAGGGCGCGGTCGAGCAGGCGCTGCACGGTTCCGGGCTGGGACGGCTCGGGCGCGGCGGCGGGGGCGAGGTCAATCGCGGCGGGCGCGAGCCCGAGGTGGGCGCACAGCTGCTCCCATACCTTGGCGGGCGTCTCGCGCAGCGCCTCATAGCTCAGGAACAGGATCTGCTCGCGGGGGAAGGCGTCGAGATAGCGCTGAAGCTGCGTTACGTAGTGGCTTTGTTGCGCGTAGCCGTGCCACGCGCTCCAGCCGCTGGCGAGGCGCTGCGGCTCGGCGGCCAGCGCCTCTTCGAAGCTGGGGCTGGGGTCGAGCCCCTGCACGCGGTAATCCGCATAATGCGCGAAGGCGCGGGCCACAGGGTCGCGCAGGGTGATGACGATCCGCGCGTCGGGACGGGCCTCGGCGATGCGGCTGGCGGCCTCGCAATGGGCAAGGTAGCAGGGCGAGGCATCGCCGCGCATCGCCGCGCCGCGCCCGGCGTATAGCGCGAGGTACTCCGCCGCATCAGTCACCGCGGTCGCCAGTGTCTCGCGGTCGTAGGGGCCGGCGGTCGGACGCGGATCATTGCCCGAATGGGTAAAGTATCTCGGCGCGCGGTTCTCGGGCAGAAAGACCTCCGGGTGCTGCGCCAGCCAAGTGCCCAGCGTCTCGGCCCCGGCTTTCGCCGCGCCGACGAGGTAGAATTCCGGGTAGTCTCTCGAAGAAGAGCGTGCCATGGAAACCGTCGCTAAAAACATGCGTATCACAGCATGTTATGGTGCGGCGGGCGCTCTCGTCCGCTCCGGCGGCGGACAGGCGGAGGGGGCAAGCGGATGTCCCACTAATCCGTTCGGAGAGGGTCAGCAGTTGGGCACGTTCACCGCCAGCCCGCCGAGCGAGGTTTCCTTGTACTCGTGGCCCATGTCGCGCCCGGTCTGGCGCATCGTCTCGATACAGGCGTCGAGCGAGACAAGATGCGTGCCGTCGCCGCGCATCGACAGCGAGGCGGCAGAGACCGCCTTGATCGCGCCCAGCCCGTTGCGCTCGATGCACGGCACCTGCACGAGGCCCTTCACCGGATCGCAGGTCATGCCGAGGTGATGCTCCAGCGCGATCTCGGCGGCGTTTTCGATCTGTGCAGGCGTGCCGCCCATGACGGCGCAGAGCCCGGCGGCGGCCATCGCCGAGGCGCTGCCCACCTCGGCCTGACAGCCCGCCTCGGCGCCGGAGATCGAGGCGTTGTATTTCACCAGCCCGCCGATCGCCGCCGCGGTTAGCAAGAACTCGGGGATGCGCGAGGAGGCGGCGCCGGGCACGAAGTCGAGCCAATAGCGCAGCACCGCGGGCACCACGCCCGCCGCGCCATTGGTGGGCGCGGTGACCACCTGTCCGCCAGCGGCGTTCTCTTCGTTGACCGCCATGGCGTAGCAGCTCATCCAGTCGTTGATCACATGCGGCGCAGTGAGATTGCGGCCACGCTCGGCCTGCAGCTGCTCGTGGATATTGCCCGCGCGGCGCTTCACGTTCAGCCCGCCGGGCAGGATGCCGCCGCCTTCCAGCCCGCGTTCGAGACAGCCCATCATCACCTCCGAGATGCGCAGCAGCCCGGCATCAAGCTCGGCGGCGGGGCGGCGCGACAGCTCGTTGCGGCGCTTCATTTCCGCGATGCCGAGGCCGGAGGTCGCGGCCATCTCAAGCATTTCGGCGGCGGTCTTGAAGGGGTAGGGCACGGCCGGGCCGTGGTCCTTGTCCTCTCCCGAGCTCAGCTCGTCCTCGGTCAGCACAAACCCGCCGCCGACGGAATAATACGTCTCTTGCGCGATCACGTCGCCCTGCGCGTCGGTGGCCATCAGGATCATGCCGTTGGCATGGCCGGGCAGATTGCGGTCGTAGTCGAAGCGCAGGTCTTTGGCGGGGTCGAACTTCAGCGGTGCCAGCCCTTCGGGATGCACCATGCCGGTCTCGTTGATCTCCGCCAGCGCGGCCTCGGCGGCCTCGGCATCGAAGGTCTCGGGCAGGAAGCCCGCCAGCCCGAGGATGGTGGCGCGGTCGGTGGCATGGCCGACGCCGGTGAACGCCAGCGAGCCATGCAGCGAGCCGCGCAGCCCATGGGCGGCGAAAGGCGCGGCGCGCAGCCGGTCGAGAAAGCGCCCGGCCGCCACCATCGGCCCCATCGTGTGCGAGGATGACGGGCCGATCCCGACCTTGAACATCTCGAAGACGGACAGAAACATGCAAAAACCTCGGTTGGCGTTGGGCTGTTTGCGGCGACCCTATCCTCTGGCGCGGCGATGTCACCTGCGGAAAGCGGCATTCCGCCGGGGAAAAACGCTGCGGCGCCAAGCGCGGGCCTGCCTTGGCGGGGATTTTGGCTATCGCCCGCGGGCGCGATCTTTCCTATAAGCGCCCCCGATATCACAAGAGGGGAGTCGCGGCGATGTCCGACCAGCTTTCGGCCAGCGATCTGGCCAAATTCGTATGCGCCCGCCGTGCGGCGGATTTCGTCGAGGACGGCATGCGCGTCGGTCTCGGCACCGGCTCCACCGCCGCTTGGCTGGTGCGCAGCCTTGGCAAGCGGGTGCGCGAGGACGGGCTGAAAATCCGTGCCGTGCCGACCTCCAGCCGCACCGCGGATCTGGCGCGTCAGGTGGGCATCGAGGTGATCAGCCTCGACGAGGCCGGCTGGCTCGATCTGACCATCGACGGCGCCGATGAGTTCGACCCGGCGCTGAACCTGATCAAGGGCGGTGGCGGCGCGCATCTGCAAGAGAAGATCGTCGCCTGCGCCTCCGACCGCATGGTGGTGATCGCCGATGCGGCCAAGGATGTGGCGACGCTGGGGGCCTTCCCGCTGCCGCTCGAAGTGATCCCCTTCGGCGGCGCCTCGACCCGTAAACTGGTCGAGCGCGCGCTGGCAGACATGGATGTGGACGGGCGCGAAACCACCCTGCGCATGGCGGGCGAGCAGCCCTTCATCACCGATGAGGGCAACCATGTGCTCGACCTGCACCTGAAGCGCATCGGCGATCCGCGCGCGCTGTCGCTGGCGATCAACCAGATCCCCGGCGTGGTGGAGAACGGCCTCTTCCTCGGCATCTGCGACACGGTGGTGATCGGCCATGCCGATGGCCGCGCCGAGCTGCGCGGCGGCGAAGCGGGCGAGAGCACGGTCGATCTCAGCGAGGCCCAGACGCTGCTCTGAGCCCCGCGCCCAGACTGACACCAACCAGACGACACCAAAAAGACAGGCCGCCCATGGATCATCCGTGGGCGGCCTTTCATCTTTCCAAAAATACTCCGGGGGCGCGGGGGCTGGCCCCCGCCTCGCCGCCTGACCTCTGCACGCACAGCGCGCACGTCGCAGAGCGCCGCGGCCATCCGGCCCGGTCGCTCTGGTCATCCGCCCGGCTCTGTGGTCTACCTCCCGCCGACAGAAAACAAGGCGACCCAGAGGCGACCCATGAGCGATTTTGACTTTGATCTCTTTGTGATCGGCGGCGGTTCGGGCGGCGTGCGTGCGGCCCGCGTTGCGGCGGGCGAGACCGGCGCCAAAGTGGCCCTCGCCGAAGAGGACCGTTATGGCGGCACCTGCGTCATCCGCGGCTGCGTTCCCAAGAAACTGATGGTCTTCGCGTCCGAATACGGCACGGTTGCCGAGGACGCCAAGGGCTATGGCTGGGACATCGCGGAGGGCAGCTTCAACTGGGGCAGCTTCCGCGAGCGGCTCAACAACGAGCTGGACCGGCTCGAAGGCATCTACCGCAACCTGCTGAAGAACTCGGGCGTCACCTCCTATGATGCGCGGGCCAAGGTGAAGGACGCGCATACGGTCGAGCTGTCGACTGGCGAGACGATCACCGCCAAGCACATCCTCGTCGCCACCGGCGGCCGCCCGATGCGCCCCGAGATCCCCAATGCCGAGCTGGGTCTGGTGTCGGACGATATTTTCCATCTCGAGGATCTGCCAAGCTCGATCCTGATCGTCGGCGGCGGCTATATCGCCTGCGAGTTTGCCTGCATTCTCAACGGGCTTGGCGTCGAGGTGACGCAATACTACCGCGGCGCGCAGGTGCTGCGCGGCTTTGACGAGCAGGCCCGCGGCCTGATCGCCGAGAGCATGGTGGAAAACGGCGTGCAGCTGCACTGCGGCACCGACATCGTTGAAATGCGCCTCGCCACCGCCGAGGATCTCGAAGAGCATGAGATCGCCGGCGTGCCCATGGGCGCACGGATGCAGGAAATGCTGGCCGATCACAGCGGCGGCAAGCCCGGCGACGGCCCGGTCTGGGTCAAGGCGTCGAACGGCGACGTGAAGGTCTTTGACAAGGTGTTCTTCGCCACCGGCCGTCTGCCCAACACCGACGACATGGGGCTCGAAGAGGCTGGCGTGAAGCTGGGCCGCAAGGGCGAGATTCTGGTGGATGACTACAGCGCCACGGATGTGCCCTCGATCTACGCCATCGGCGATGTCACCGACCGGGTGAACCTCACCCCGGTGGCGATCCGCGAGGGCATGGCCTTCGTCGAGACGGTGTTCAAGGACAACCCCACCAAGGTCGATCACGAGCTGATCCCCTCGGCGGTCTTCACCCAGCCCGAGTTCGGCACGGTGGGCCTGTCCGAGGAAGAGGCGGCCGAGCAGGAGCCGATCGAGGTCTATGCCACCTCGTTCCGCCCGATGCAGACCGCCTTTGCCGGTCGGCCAGACCGGGTGATGATGAAGCTGGTCGTCTCGAAGGAGACCCGCAAGGTGCTGGGCTGCCATATCGTCGCACCCAACGCCGGGGAAATGATCCAGCTGGCGGGGATTGCCGTAAAGATGGGGGCGACGAAAGAGGATTTCGATCGTACCGTGGCAGTGCACCCGACCATGTCGGAAGAGATCGTGACGCTGAAGTCCCCGGTGCGCACCGCTTGAATTCGCGGTGAAAATGCACAGGTAGGGGAACACACAGACGTGAGTGAGAGGGAAGGAACCTAATGGCAGGACACGGCGGCGGCCCCTGGGGCGGCGGTGGCAATCAGGGTGGCGGCAGGCCGCCCAGCGGTGGCGGAGGCAACAACAACGGTGGCCGACGTCCTGAGGATCCGCAGATCCCCGAGATCGACGAGCTGATGAAGAAGGGCCAGGAGCGGCTGCGCGTGCTGATGGGCGGGCGCGGCGGCAACAACGGCGGGCGCACCGGTGGCACCGGTGGCGGCTCGGGCGGGCCCAAGTTCAACCGCAGCACCGTGGCCCTGATCGCGCTGGTCGCGGTTGGTGTCTGGGGTTGGATGAGCTTCTACACCGTCCGGCCCGAAGAACAGTCGGTGGAGCTTTTCCTCGGCAAATATTCCTCGACCGGCAATCCCGGCCTGAACTTCGCACCTTGGCCCTTCGTCACCCATGAGGTGGTGAATGTGACCTCGGAGCGGACCGAGACCATCGGCAATGGGCGTGATTCGGCGGACAGCCTGATGCTGACCACCGATGCCAACATCGTCGACATCGAGTTTCAGGTGGTCTGGAACATCAACGATCCGGCGAAACTGCTGTTCAACATCCGCGACCCGCAGCTGACCGTGCAGGCGGTCTCCGAGGCGACGATGCGCGAGATCATCGCGGCCAGCAACCTCGCCCCGATCCTCAACCGCGATCGCGGCATCATTGCAGACACCGCGCGCGAAGAGATTCAGGCGACGCTGGACGAGTATGAGAGCGGCATCAACATCGTGCGGATCAACCTCGACACCGCCGATCCACCCCGCGAGGTGATCGACGCCTTCCGCGAGGTGCAGGCCGCCGAGCAGGAGCGTGACCGCCTCGAACGTCAGGCCGATGCCTACGCCAACCGCGTGGTCGCCGAGGCCCGGGGTGAAGCGGCGCAGATCCGAGAAGAGGCCGAAGGCTATCGTGCGCAAGTGGTCAACGAGGCGCTGGGTGAAGCCAGCCGTTTCTCTGCCGTGCGCGAGGAATATGCCAAGGCCCCCGAGGTCACCCGTCGCCGTCTCTACCTCGAAACGATGGAGAACGTGCTGGGCGGGGTCGACAAGACGATCCTCGACGAGGGCGTGACCGGCGAGGGCGGCGTTGTGCCTTACCTGCCGCTCAACGAGCTGAACCGCAGCCGAACCACCACAGAGGGAGGTAACTGACATGCGCAAGTCGACTTATGTGCTGCCGGTGATCGTCGTTCTGGCGGTGATTGCCCTCTCGTCGATCTTCGTGGTGGACGAGCGCGAGAAGGCTCTCGTGCTGCAGTTCGGCCAGATCAAATCGGTCAAGGAAGAGCCCGGGCTCGCCTTCAAAGTGCCGCTGATCCAGGAAGTGGTGAAATACGACGACCGCATCCTGTCGCTCGACACCGACACCATCGAGGTGACGCCGTCGGATGACCGCCGCCTCGTTGTGGACGCCTTCGCGCGCTACCGCATCGCCGATGTGGTGCGCTTCCGTCAGGCCGTGGGCGTGGGCGGTCTGCGCACCGCCGAGGACCGCCTGTCGGGCATCCTCAACGCGCAGATCCGCGAAGTTCTGGGTGCCGATCAGGTAACCTCGGACGTCATCCTGTCGGAAGACCGTCGCGGGCTGACCAACCGCATTCGCGACCAGGCGCGCCAACAGGCGCTGTCTCTGGGCCTTGATGTGGTGGACGTGCGTCTCAAGCAGACCAACCTGCCGTCGCAGAACCTCGAAGCGACCTTCGCCCGGATGCGCGCCGAGCGGGAACGGGAAGCCGCCGACGAGATCGCCCGTGGTAACGAGGCCGCGCAGCGCGTGCGCGCGCTGGCCGACCGGACCGTGGTCGAGACTCAATCGGAAGCTAACCGCGATGCCGACATCATCCGCGGTGAGGCCGACGCCGAAAGCAACGGCATCTATGCCGAGGCCTATGGCGCCGATCCCGAGTTCTTTGGCTTCTACCGGTCGCTGCAGGCTTACCGCAAAGCGCTGCCGGGCGAGAATTCCTCGATCGTCATGACCCCGACCGGCGAGTTCTTCGACTATTTCCGCAATCAGGGTGAGGCCACTCCGGCACCGCTCGCGGAAAGCTCGGAAGAGGGCGAGGATTCCGCTGCGGCGGCGCCTGCGGCCCCCTCTACTTCGGGCAGCACGGCCACCGGTTCTTCCACCAGTGGAAGCGCCACCACCGGCGCCACCGCCACCGAGTGAGCGGCACCGACATACTGACGGGGATCGCTCTGGTTCTCGTGATCGAGGGGCTGGTGTACGCACTGGCCCCTTCGCTTGTGGAGCGCATGCTCGAGGCATTGCGCGACATGCCGCTGGAGATGCGCAGGTTTCTGGGGCTTGCGACGCTGATCACTGGGGTTCTGCTGCTGTGGATCGCGCGCCGCTGAGCGGGCATGCGCCGAGCCTGCCGGCGGCGCGCCGCCGAAATTTTCACTGCCCTGTCACATGGGCTTGAAACCTTGAAACCTTTTCTTTGGTGGCCGCTCAAAGCACCTATGTTACGCTTGTTCATGAGGAGGCAGCGCGCCGCGTGGGGCACCGCGCTCAAGACCGCGATCAAGGCTGCCGAACAGAAGGAGTTCCCTGTGAAACCACAAAATCTTGCAGTGACGGAGGGTGCGAGCCCGGTGCGGCTGTTCTGGCTTGCCACGATCTCCGCATTCATGATCGTCTCGCAGTCGCTGATGGCGCAGGCGCAGAGCGCGCCTGACAGCTTCTCGGGACTGGCCGAGCGCGTCAGCCCCTCGGTCGTCAATATCACCACCTCGACGATGGTCGCGGGGCGCACCGGCCCGCAGGGCATCGTTCCCGAAGGCTCGCCCTTCGAGGATTTCTTCCGCGAGTTTCAGGATCGCAACGGCAATGGCCCCGAAGGCGACCGCCCGCGCCGCTCCTCGGCGCTCGGCTCGGGCTTTGTGGTGTCGGAAGACGGCTATATCGTCACCAACAACCACGTCATCGAAGGCGCGGATGAGATCACCATCGAGTTCTTCTCCGGCAAGGAACTGGACGCGAAGCTGGTCGGCACCGATCCCAACACCGATATCGCGCTGCTGAAGGTGGACGCGGACGAGCCGCTGCCCTTCGTCAAGTTCGGCAACTCCGACGACAGCAAGGTCGGCGACTGGGTGATGGCCATGGGCAACCCGCTGGGGCAGGGCTTCTCGGTCTCGGCCGGGATCGTTTCGGCCCGCAACCGCGCGCTCTCGGGCACCTATGACGACTACATCCAGACCGACGCGGCGATCAACCGCGGCAACTCGGGCGGCCCGCTGTTCAACATGAACGGCGACGTGATTGGCGTGAACACCGCGATCCTCTCGCCCAATGGTGGCTCGATTGGCATCGGCTTCTCGATGGCCTCGAATGTGGTGACCAAAGTGGTCGACCAGCTCAAGCAATATGGTGAGACCCGCCGCGGCTGGCTCGGCGTGCGCATTCAGGACGTGACCCCGGATATGGCTGAGGCGCTTGGCCTCGACAGCGCCGAAGGTGCCATGGTCTCGGATGTGCCCGATGGCCCGGCCAAGGACGCAGGCATGAAGGCGGGCGACGTGATCGTCTCCTTCGACGGCAAATCGGTCTCCGACACCCGCCAGCTGGTGCGGATCGTCGGCAACACCGAGGTCGGCAAATCGGTCCGTGTGGTGGTCAACCGCAACGGCAACACCGAGACGCTGCTGGTGACCCTCGGCCGCCGCGAGGAAACCGAGACCGCCGTGCCCGCCTCGCAACAGCAGGAGGGCATCGAAGAGCCCGCCACCAAGGACCTGATGGGCCTCACCCTGTCGCCGCTCACCGCCGAACTGCGCAGCGAGCTGGGTCTGCAGGACAGCGCCAAGGGTCTTGCGGTCACCGATGTCGACCCCGCTGCCGAAGCCTATGAAAAGGGCCTGCGCGCCGGGGACGTGATCACCGAAGCCGGTCAGACCGAGGTGCTGAGCCTCAATGACCTCGAGGATCGCATCACCGAAGCCAAGGACGCCGGACGCAAGTCGATCCTGCTGCTGGTGCGCCGCGGTGGGGATCCGCGCTTCGTGGCCCTGAGCCTCGACACGGACGAGTGAGCCGCTAGGTTCCACAGGCCAAGCTCATGAAAACGGGGCGGGGGGAAACCCTCGCCCCTTTTCTTGTCGGCAGCTTTTTCTCGAGGCCTTTGGCCTTCATTGTTCTGCAAATACGCAGTCGGCACCTGCCGCCAGCGCCGAAGCCGCGTATTTTTGGAACAATGAAAGGCTCAGGGCAGCACCCGGCGCAGGCCCGCCTGCACCTTGAGGAGGGCGGGCAGATAGTCTTGCGCCAGATCCTCCGGCTCCGCCTGCATGGCGGGCAGGCCGGTGTTCAGCGCGGCCACCACCTTGCCATGCGCGTTGTAGAGCGGCACGGCGATGGAGCGCAGGCCCATCTCCACCTCTTGGTCGATAATGGCGAACCCCTGCGCGCGGGTTTGCGCGATGCGGGCGATGATCTCTTCGGGGTCGGTCAGCGACCGCGGCGTGCGCGGCGTGAGGTCAGAGCGGTCGAGCAGGGCGCGCATCTCCGTTTCGGGCAGGGCGGCGAGCAGCACCCGGCCCATGGAGGTGCAATGGGCCGGCAGGCGCGAGCCGGGCATCAGGCCGATGCTCATGACTTTGCGCTGCGCCGCGCGGGCGAGGTAGACGATCTCGGTCTCGTCGAGGATCGACACCGAGCTTGACTGATGGATCTGTTCCGACAGCTGATCGAGCCAGGGCTGCACCAGCTGCGGCAGGGGCAGGGCGGCGAGCGCCCCCATGCCGAGGCGCAGCACCCGCGGGGTGAGCTGGAAGAATTTCCCGTCGTAATCGGCGTAGCCCAGCCGGTGCAGCGTGAGCAGGCAGCGCCGCGCGGTGGCGCGGTCGAGGCCGGTCATCTCGGCCACCTGCGCGATCGACAGGCGCGGGGTTTCGGCGCGGAAGCACTCGATCACCTGCAGGCCCTTCGCCAGAGAGGCGATGTAATCGGTCGGTTTGTTCAACATGCGCACGATTTGCGGCGGTATCTGAACAAATGTCAACATGCGCACGAAATCCATAGCCCCTGTTACCCGCAGGTCATATTTCCCCTTCCGAGGGCGATCCGCGCCCACAGGAGGATTTTCATGGACAAGAGCATCGCCAGCGCCGCGGAGGCCGTTTCGGTCATTCCCGATGGCGCCACCGTGATGATCGGCGGCTTCGGTGGCTCCGGCGCGCCGATCGAGCTGATCCACGCGCTGATCGACCACGGCGCCAAAGACCTGACCGTCGTCAACAACAACGCCGGCAATGGCCACGTCGGCCTTGCCGCGCTGATCGAACAGAAGCGGGTCAAGAAGCTGATTTGCTCCTTCCCGCGCTCGGCGGACCCGCGGGTCTTCACCGAGGCTTATCTGGCCGGAGAGATCGAGCTTGAGATCGTGCCGCAGGGCACGCTCGCCGAGCGTATCCGGGCGGGCGGCGCGGGCATCCCGGCCTTCTATACCGCCACCAGCTACGGCACCGAACTGGCCGAGGGCAAGCCGGTCGAGGAATTCGAGGGCAAGCACTACGTCCGCGAGCGCTGGCTCAAGGCGGATTACGCGCTGATCAAGGCCGAGCTGGCCGATCCGCACGGCAACCTGACCTACCGGATGGCGGCGCGCAACTTCAACCCGGTGATGGCCATGGCCGCGACCCACACCATCGCGCAGGCGTCGCAGATCGTTCCGCTGGGCGGCATCGATCCCGAGCATGTCATCACCCCCGGCATCTTTGTCGGCTCGGTGGTCGAGGTGGCAAAGCCCGCACAGGAAGAAGAGCTGAACCGGGCGGAGGCCGTTTACCCATGAGTGATACCATGACCGACATTTCCGCCATCAAACTGAGCAACGCCCAGATCGCATGGCGCGCGGCGCAGGACATCGAGGATGGCGCTTACGTCAACCTCGGCATCGGCTTCCCGGAGATGGTTGCCAAGTTCCAGCCCGAGGGCAAGCAGGCGATCTTCCACACCGAGAACGGCGTGCTGGATTTCGGCGAAGCGCCGAAGCCGGGCGAGGAAGACTGGGACTGCATCAACGCGGGCAAGAAGGCGATCACCATCAAGCCGGGCACCGCCTTCTTCCACCACGCCGACAGCTTCGCCATGGTGCGCGGTGGCCACCTCGACGTGGCCATCCTTGGCGCCTACGAGATCGCGCAGAACGGTGACCTTGCCAACTGGTCCACGGGCAAGGGCGGCGTGCCCGCCGTCGGCGGCGCGATGGATCTGGTGCAGAGCGCCAAGCGTGTGGCGGTGCTGACCGATCACGTCACCAAGAAGGGTGCGCCCAAGCTGGTGGCCAGCTGCTCGCTGCCGCTGACCGGCGTGGGCTGCGTGACGCGCATCTACACTTCGCTGGCAGTGGTTGACGTGGTGGGCGGCAAATTCGTCCTGCGCGAGAAGATCCCCGCCATCTCCTTCGACGAGCTGCAGGCGCTCACCGGCGCGCCGCTGCATGTCGAGGGTGACGTTGCCGACCTGATCTGCCCGGAGCTCTGAGATGACCGAAGCCTATATCTGTTCCTACATCCGCACGCCCATCGGCCGCTTCGGCGGTTCGCTGTCCGCGGTGCGGGCCGACGATCTGGGGGCCATCCCGCTGAAGGCGCTGATGGCCAAGCACGACATCGACTGGTCGGCGGTGGACGAAGTCTATTTCGGCTGCGCCAACCAGGCGGGCGAAGACAACCGCAACGTCGCGCGCATGTCCTCGCTGCTGGCGGGGCTGCCGGTGACGGTGCCGGGCACCACCCTCAATCGCCTCTGTGGCTCGGGCATGGATGCGATCATCGCCGCCGCGCGCGCCATCAAGGCGGGCGAGATCGAGCTGGCCATCGCGGGCGGCGTCGAGAGCATGAGCCGCGCGCCCTTCGTGATGCCGAAGGCGTCCTCGGCCTTCTCGCGCAATGCCGAGATCTACGACACCACCATCGGCTGGCGCTTCGTCAACAAGCTGATGAAGGCGCAATACGGCGTGGATAGCATGCCCGAAACCGGCGAGAACGTGGCCGCGCAGTTCGGCATCAGCCGCGAGGATCAGGACGCCTTTGCCATGCGGTCGCAGGAAAAGGCGGCGGCTGCGCAGGCCAATGGCCGTCTCGCGCAGGAGATCACCCCGGTGACCATCCCGCAGCGCAAGGGCGATCCGCTGATCGTAGACACCGACGAGCATCCGCGCCAGACCTCGCTGGAGAAGCTCGCCAAGCTGCCGACGCCGTTCCGCGAGGGCGGCTCGGTCACGGCGGGCAACGCCTCGGGGGTGAACGACGGGGCCGCGGCGCTGATCATCGCTTCGGAAGCGGCGGTGAAGGCGCATGGGCTGACCCCGATCGCGCGCATCGTCGGCGGCTCCACCGCAGGCGTCGAGCCGCGCATCATGGGCTTTGGCCCGGCACCGGCGTCGAAGAAGCTGATGGCGCGGCTTGGTCTAACGCAGGACGCCTTCGACGTGATCGAGCTGAACGAGGCCTTCGCGTCTCAGGGCATCGCCACGCTGCGCGATCTGGGCATCGCCGATGACGACCCGCGGGTGAACCCCAACGGCGGTGCCATCGCGCTTGGCCACCCGCTTGGCATGTCGGGCGCGCGCATCACCGGCACCGCCGCGCTGGAGCTGAAGCCCGGCCAGAAGGCGCTGGCGACCATGTGCATCGGCGTGGGTCAGGGCATCGCCATCGCGCTTGAAGGCGCGTAGGCAACAGCTGAACCATCTGCTCTGCAAGGGCATGTCAGGGGCGGGGGGCAACCTCCGCCCTTTCTGCGTCAAAAGATGGCTGGCGGAAACATGCCGCTATGTCAGGGATTAATGTCTCGATAATGACACGGCGTGACCTGCGCTTGGCCCGGCCACTTGCGTCGGCGTGCCTGCGTTGCGAACCCTAGGTCAATCCGGGCGACCCTCTGGCGGGCAGACAATCAACAAAAATGGAACTGAACATGACGACCTCTGGCTTTCTCGCTACGGCCGGTCTTGCGGCATCTCTGGCATTGTCGGCGCTGCCGGCAGCGGCGGACGGCACCTTCGTGCAGCTCGAACAGGCGCAAAGCACCTCGGGCGCCGTGCTGGCGGTGAACCGCGACAAGCTGAACTACGGCGGAGTGGTGAGCCATTGGGACGGAGGGTATTCGGTTGTCGGCAGCCTCACCTACGGGTTCGACACGCCGATTGGTGCCAGCTTCAAGATCGGCCCGGCGGTGGGCGGGGTCTACAAGGATGGCGAAGAAGACGAATATGACTTTGGCGTGCGTGCCTCGCTGGACCACTGGATGCCCACGTCTTTCGGCTCGTTCTACTATCTGGGTGAGCTCAACAGCATCGAACACAGTTGGTTCGGGCTGGTCTCTTTCGGTTGGGGCGACAGCGGTTTCAACACCGAGCTTTCGCGCGGTGGCAGTGACAGCTATCTCGACACAACCTTCGCGGTGAACAAGCATTACGATGGGCCGGTGAGCCTGCGTGCGGGCTATCGCTTCATCTCGGGCGAGTTCTTCATCGGCTTTTCGGTCAACACATTCTGAGCGCCACGTGTTCTGAAGGCAGTGCGGCGCGTCAGCCGGGCAGGCCGAAGCTGATGCGTCGCGCGATATCTGCAATCACCGCAGAGGTTCGGGTGCTGACCACGCCCGGCGCATCGCCTTCCGCGTAGAACCGCACAAACAGTGCCTCGCGCTGCTCGGCTGTCGGCTCCAGCTTCAGGCGCGCGCCGTCGGTGGTGGTGGCGATCACATAGGCCTCGAGGTCGCCCACGTCGGGCAGATGCAGAACGCCACGGGTCTGCAGCGGATAAAGGTTTCCGCGCAGCCGCGCCGTATCGAGCGTGAGCGACGACAGCCACAGCGCGTCACTGCGGCCATTGGCGGTGAAGCTCACCCGTTCGGGTTTGTCGGCGATATGGGATTCGGCGCGGGGCAGTTCGATGCAGGTAAAGCAGGTCACCGTCAGCACGGCCATATTGTAGACGGTCCAGAAGACGATCACCCATTTGCCATCGCCCGCATCATTGTAGGCGAAATTGTCGTCGAAGATGCCGAGGCTGAGGCCAACCACGCTCAGCACAAGGCAGATCGCGAAGGGCGCCATCAGCCGCCATTGCACGACCACCTTAGAGCGGTCGCCGCCTTTGGCGGTGACCGAGAACTTGTGCCCCTTGGGGCGGAACAGCCCAGTATAGGCCGCGCGGGTGATCGGGATCGAGCCGATGAGCTGGCTGACGTCATGCATGACCGGGATCATCAGCCCGCGCGACAGCAGGTTCATCACCATGGTGACCCAGACGTAATAGGGGCCGAAATAGATCAGCACATCGGCCAGCTGCGCATCGACAACGGTGATGTTGAAGAACCAGTAGAGCAGCGGAAACACGATGGCGGCGATGCGGAACGGAAAACTGGTGGCCCAGAAGAACACCGAGTCGATGACGCTCCAGCGGTCGCGGATGCGCAGGTTGGCCTTGCTGAGCGGACCCACGGACGAGCGGGCGATCTGCATCAGGCCGAGGCACCAGCGGGCGCGCTGGGTGATGTATTCTGCAAGGCCTTCCGGCGCGAGCCCTTCGGTGAGCGGCTCGTTGAGGTAGACGGTCTTCCAGCCGATGGTCTGCAGCGAAATCGTGAGCATGAAATCTTCGGTCACGCTCTCCGTAGGGAAGCCGCCCAACTCGCGCAGCGCCTCCCAGCGGCAGACCGAGGAAGTGCCGCAGCAGATCGCCGTGCCCCATGCATCGCGCGAGCATTGCATGTGGTCGAAGAAGAACCGCTGCTCGTCAGGGTAAGAGGCGCTGAGCCCGAGGTTGTGCTGGATCGGGTCGGCGTTGAAGAAGTGCTGCGGCGTCTGCACCAGCCCCACGGTAGGGTCATGAAACAGCGCCAGCGTGCGCGAGATGAACCCCCGGTGCGGCACGAAATCCGCATCGAGCACCGCGCAGAAGTCCGGCGGCACCGGGTCTTCGGCCAGCCGGTCCAGCGCGTGGTTGATGTTGCCCGCCTTCGAGCCTTTGTTGTCGGGTCGCCGCATGTAACGCACGTTTTGCGTTTCGCAGTAGTCGCGCAGCCAGTCGCGGCGGTTGTCGTCGAGGACGATGATCTCTTTGTTGCGGTGCCGCAGCGATTTGGCCCCGATGATGGTGCGCTCGAGGATCTCGCGGTCCTCGTTGTAGGTAGCGATCATCACCGCAACTTTGGGCTCTTTGTCGCCCCACCATGCGGCGTGTTCGTCGGCCTCGATGCTGCGCTGCTTGTGGCGTGCAAGGATGACGAAGGCGCTGAGCGAGCCGATCAGCGTGGCCAGTTCGAGCCCATAGAGCGCGTAGCTGAAGAAGGCGCTGGCGCTGAACTCCAGCGGTGCCAAGGTCTCTGCGCCCCGCCACCACGCGTAGCGCGCGGCAAGGATGAAGGCGATGGCGAAGAGGATGCTGCGGTCGCGGGTGCGGTAGATGTCGACGATGAACGGCAGGATCAGCCCGATGCCCGCCACCAAGAGCAGATAGGCGCTGCTCGACCCCAACTCGCCGAGATGGGGGAACGGGGCGAGATCGCGGTTCATCTCAGTCGAACCAGCCGCGGAAGATGTCCAGCGGACGCCCGTCAAAGAAGGCCCGGCCAGTGCGGCCCACGGCGCAGCCGATCTCGGGGTCGGCGTTGAGCGAGGGCACCAGCAGCGTCACGTCATAGCGTTCAAGGTGCTTTGCGCTCGGCGCGACGGCGAGGTTGGCGTAGATCGTGCGCGCGCCGCTGCCGGCAAGGCGGCCGACCGTGGCGGGGTAGAGATGCGACTGCCCGGTGAAGCGGAAGCTGGCGTCCTGCCCCACGCGGAGCGAGTTGAACGTGCGCTCGGTCACCGAAAGGGTGATCATGCTGCGGCTGCAATCGACGAGGCGCAGAATCGGATCGCCGCGCTGCACGGTCACGGCATCAGCCTGCAGGGTCTCCCAGAACAGCATGCCCTCGGCGGGGGTGCGCAGTTCGGCGCGCGACTGGCGGCCAAGGCGCTGGCGGGCGCGGGTCATGCGGCGCTCGATCGCGGCGCGCTGCGCGTCGGTTTCGGTGAGGGCCGCGTTCAGACTGTCGAGTTCATCGTCGATCTGCGCCATGCGCTGTCCGGCATAGGGCGCGTCGTTGTAGCCGTCGCCGAGATAGACCCCCTCGCGCGCGGTGGCGAGTTCGATCTCGAGCGTCTCGACGCGCTCGCGGGCGTGCGAAAGCGCCAGCGCGCGGGTCACCGGCTCGCCGGGGCGGCGGCTGTCTTCGACGGTCACGCCATCGGCCAGCGAGGCGGCGGCGCTGCCGGTGCTTTCGTCCGATGCTTCGAGCAATGCGACGCGCTCGCGCGCCTCTTTCAGCCGCGCCTCGATCTCTTCGATGCGGGCGGCGTGAAAGCGTTCGGCCCGGGCCTCAAGATCGGCGCGCGCCTTCTTCTTCTGCTCGATGTCGGCCTCGAGCCTAGCATAGGCGGCGCCTGCCGTGTCGGCTTCGAGTTGCAGATCATACAGCCGGACGGAATCGGCGAGCGGATCGTTCACCGTGGCCAGAAGCTCATTCTGTCCCAGCCGCGCGCCAAGCGCATGGCCCTGCATTTCCAGCGTGCCCGCGACCGGCGCACGCAGCGTCACCACCGGCGCGTTGACAGTGGCGTTGGCGCTGGCGGCGGTCATCTGTTCGCCGATGATCACCCACAGCGTGGCGAGGATCGCGGCGATGCCGATGATGAGGCGGGTATACTTCATGTGCTGCTCGCGGTGTTTGCCCGTTTTGCGGGATTTTCTGCGCGACGCAGCGAGAGTGCAAGCCATTGGCCGGCAAAAGTTTACGTGGGGAGGCCCCTCGGTAAACTTTTCGTAACGATTAAGGCCGGAACTGGGCCCTCAGCAGCTTCCGCGCTCCCGGATGGCCACATTCGCGAGAAGTTGCAGGGTCGCCGGGTAGTAAGACTGCGCAGAATCCTGCCGGGTTGCCGGGGGCAGGGGCGCGCAGCGGGCCAGTGCGGCGATGGCGCGATAGCCCGCGCTGTCGGAAACCGCGCGCACCTTGCCTGCGGGCCCAAGCGCAACGGCGACCTTGCCGCCGGGGCCCGCCGCGTCGAAACCCGCCAACGCCGAGGCGACTGCGGGGTGCGCGGTGCGGCCCGACCAAGTGAGGTAGAGCGGGATGCGAATGGCATCATAGCTCGAGCGCAGCTCATGTTCCTGCGGCGCGTCAAAGCCCGCCTCGGTGACGTCGATCCAGTCGGGCAGTACCGGCTCGCGCGCAAGTTCGGCCAGCAGCCTCTCGCCGTGGTCGGCGGCGCGGATCAGCTTGGGCTCTCCGGCAGCCTCGCCAAGCTCCCGCAGCGCACGGGGCATGATGTAGGACGGGTTAAAGAGCACCCGGTCGGGGGCCATGCGTGCCTCGGCGCCGGGCCTGAGGATAAGCTCTTGCGGCGCGCGCGGGTCGGGAGCGAGGCACAGGCGGGCGATGTCGCGGGCGATGGCCATGGCAGTGTCGTAATATTCGTGCCAGCCGCTGTCGCGCGCCGCCCGCAGCAGAGCCCAAGCGCGGAAGAGATCGCCATCGGTGGCATTGTGCCAATCCTCGATATTGTCGCGGCGGCGGGGGATCCATTGCCACGCCATGAGCCGGTCGTCGCGGATCGCGAGATTATGCGCCGTCCACTCCTCCATATTTCGGAAGCTGCGCTCATCCCCATGGGCCTGTGCCAGAAGCAAGCCATAGCCCTGACCTTCGGAATGGCTCGTGCCGCCCTGCAGATCGTCGATCACCCGCCCGTCGGGCTGCATGAACCGCGCGCGCCACAGCCGCCAGCATTGCTCAGAACTGGATTCGGCGGTCGCTGCCGGGGCGGCGCTGCAGGTCAAAGCGGTGAGCCCCGCGAGGAAATTGCGTCTGTCCATAACTGCTCGGTCAAATTGCGGCATGTTTCAGCTTCTGCGCTCTTCAAAGCCGATAGTGCGTGGGAAATCACGCATTTCCATAGCTTACGCGAGCGTAACTTGCTCTTTTCTACTTCAGCGTGAGGCCAATCGGCAACGCCGCTCGGTGTCTGTATTTCCCGGTTTTGTTCGTACAAAAATGACTTTCCGGTGCCGGTTTTGTGTGCGCCCGTGAATTTTCCGTTTAATTTTTGAGCGATCCAGATGGAATGCCAAAAAGATAATTTCCCGATGCGCTCGCCTGTCTGCCCTTCGCTCTGCGCCCACGTCAAGCTGATCACGCATCCGGCACACGCATGAGGCCGGGCCATTCAACAGGGATATTTCGGAGGTTCTTATGCTTCGTCTGAAAGCAGGCATTGCGGCGCTCGCCGTCGCGGCCACCATGGCCAGCGCCGCAATGGCGCAAGGCACTTTGCGGATCGGCATGACCGCAGCCGACATTCCTCTCACCACCGGTCAGACCGACCAGGGCGGCGAGGGGATGCGTTTCATGGGCTACACCGTCTATGACTCGCTGATCGAATGGGATCTCACCAGCGCCGACAAACCCTCGGTCCTGATCCCCGGTCTCGCCACCGAGTGGTCGGTGGACGAGGAAGACAAGACCAAATGGACCTTCACGCTGCGCGAAGGCGTCACCTTCCACGACGGCGCGCCGTTCACCGCCGCCGATGTGGTGTGGAACCTTGACAAGATCCTCGACGAAAGCTCCGAGCAATACGACCCGCGCCAGTCGGCGCAGGGCAAGTCGCGCATCCCCGCCGTGGCTTCCTATGAGGCGATCGACGACTACACGCTCGAGATCACCACGAAAGAGCCCGACGCCACGCTGCCCTACCAGATGACCTGGATCCTCATGTCGTCGAAGGCGAACTGGGAAGCCATGGACAAGGACTGGGAGAAGGTCGCAGGCAGCCCGTCGGGCACCGGCCCGTGGAAGCTCGAAACCTTCGTGCCGCGTGAGCGCGCCGAACTGGTGCCCTTCGCCGACTACTGGGACGACAGCCGCGTTCCCCAGCTCGACAAGATGGTGCTGATCCCGCTGCCCGAGCCCAACGCCCGTTCGGCCGCGCTGCTGTCCGGTCAGGTCGACTGGATCGAAGCTCCGGCGCCCGACACCATCCCGGCGATGGAAGGCAATGGCTTCGTCATCTCCTCCAACGCCTATCCGCACAACTGGACCTGGCACCTGTCGCGTCTGGAAGGCTCGCCGTGGAACGACATCCGCGTGCGCAAGGCGGCCAACCTCGCCATCGACCGCGAAGGCATGGCGCCGCTCCTGGGTGGCCTGATGGTCCCCGCGAAGGGCTTCCTGCCGCCCAGCTCGCAATGGTTCGGCAACCCCTCGTTCGACATCTCCTATGACCTCGATGCCGCCAAGGCGCTGATGGAAGAGGCCGGCTACGGCCCCGACAACCATCTGCAGGTGAAGGCGCTGATCTCGCCGTCGGGTTCGGGCCAGATGCTGCCGCTGCCGATGAACGAATACGTTCAGCAGAGCCTCGCCGAGATCTGGATCGACGTCGAGTTCTCGGTGGTCGAGTGGAACCAGATGATCAACCTGTGGCGTGCCGGTGCGGCCGATCCGTCGGTTGACGGCGCGATGTCGGTGAACTTCACCTACTTCCTGCAGGACCCGTTCACCGGCCTCATCCGTCACCTCGACTGCAACCTTATCGCGCCCAATGGCACCAACTGGGGCCACTATTGCGACGATGAGATGCAGGCGCTGTTCTCGGAGATCAAGAACACCTTCGATCCCGAAGCGCAGGACGCTGTGATGCGCAAGACGCATGAGAAATACGTCGATGACGCGCTGTTCCTCATGGTCACCCACGACGTCGCACCGCGCGCCATGGCGCCCAAGGTGAAGGGCTTCGTTCAGGCGCAGAACTGGTACCAGAACTTCTCGTCGATCACCATCGAAGAGTAAGGCCCGCAAGGGTTTCGCCCCCGCCGCACGCGCTGCGGCGGGGGTCCACTTCAAGCCAGGGATCCACCCGTGCTCAGCTATTTTCTCCGCCGCCTCATCCTCGTGCTGCCCGTGGCATTCGGGGTGTCGGTCATCTGCTTCCTGCTGGTCCAGATCGCTCCGGGCGATCCGTTGACCGCAATCATGCCCATCGATGCCACCGCCGAAGAGCAGGCCGCCATGCGCGCCGCCTACGGCCTCGATAAGCCGCTTCCCATCCAATACGCGATCTGGGTCGGCAATCTGATGCAAGGCGACATGGGCAAATCCATCGCCACCGGCCGTCCGGTCGCCGACGAGGTGTTCGGCGCGGTGCAGAACTCGCTGCTGCTGGCCGTCAGCGCCGCCGTCATCGCCTTTCCGATCGGCATCTTCCTCGGCTTCCTTGCCGGATATTTCCGCGACACGCTGCTCGACCGCGCGGTGACCGCAGTGTCGATCACCGGTGTGTCGGTGCCGAACTACTGGCTCGGCATCGTGCTGGTCATCATCTTTTCGGTGAACCTCGGCTGGCTGCCCTCGATGGGCGCGGGGCCGGGCGGCTCGCAGAGCTGGAGCTGGGATTGGCTGCACATCCGCCACCTGATCCTGCCCGCCGTGACACTGGCCGTGGTGCCCATCGGCATCGTTGCGCGCACCGTGCGCGCGCTGGCCGGAGACATCCTCACCCAAGACTTCGTGCAGGCGCTCTATGCCAAGGGCATGAGCCGCGGTGACGTGCTGCGTCACGTGGCGCGCAACGCCGCCGCCACCGCGCTGTCGGTCATGGGCCTGCAGCTGGGCTACCTGCTCGGCGGCTCGATCCTGATCGAGACCGTGTTCAACTGGCCGGGCTCGGGCTTTCTGCTGTCCAACGCCATCTTCCAGCGCGATCTGCCGCTGTTGCAGGGCACGATCCTGATCCTCGCCCTGTTCTTTGTGGCGATGAACCTCATCGTCGATGTGGCGCAGGCCGCCATCGACCCCCGCATCAAGAGGACCTGACCCATGGCGCTTGCGGAAACCGAAAACATGCAGGGCGCCAAGACCGAGAAACCGCAGGGCTACTGGTCCGGCGTGGGCGCGCGCGTGGTGCGCGATCCGGTCTCGATGATCTGTTTCGCGGTCGTGCTGCTGCTGATCCTCTCGGCGATCTTCGCGCCCTATCTGGGGCTCGCCGATCCCTACAAGGGCTCGATGATCGCGCGCCTCAAGCCGCTGGGCACCGAGGGGCATCTCCTCGGCACCGACGAGCAAGGGCGGGACATGCTGGCGCGGCTGATCTATGGCGGACGGCTGACGCTGTTCATCGGGTTGATGCCGGTGGTCTTCGCCTTCTTCATCGGCTCGGCGCTCGGCATCGTCGCGGGCTACGTCGGCGGCATGACCAACACCATCATCATGCGCATCGTGGATGTGTTCTTTGCCTTCCCCTCGGTGCTGCTGGCGATCGCCATCTCGGGCGCGCTGGGGGCGGGGATCGTCAACTCGCTCGTGTCGCTGACCATCGTCTTCATCCCGCCGATCACCCGCGTCGCCGAGGCGGTGACCTCGGGCGTGCGCGCGCTCGACTATATCGACGCCGCGCGGGCCACCGGGGCGAATGCGTGGACGGTGATCCGCGTGCACGTCATCGGCAATGTGCTCTCGCCGATCTTTGTCTACGCCACCTCGCTCACCTCGGTGTGCATGATCCTTGCCGCGGGCCTGTCGTTCCTCGGCATTGGCGTGCGCCCACCCGAGCCCGAGTGGGGCCTGATGCTGAACACGCTGCGCTCGGCCATCTACATCAACCCGTGGCTCTCGGCGCTGCCGGGGGTGATGATCTTTATCACTTCGCTCTGCCTCAACCTGCTGAGCGACGGACTGAGGAGCGCGATGAATGTCCGCGACTGACCTGTCACCGAGCCAAGATCAGGCGATCAAACCGAAAACCGCCGCCCCGGCGAGCCGCGACAAGGGCGGCCCGGCGCAGCCGCTGGTCATCGTGAAGGACCTGCAAAAGCACTTCCCGGTCCGTGGCGGCATCCTTGGCCGCACGCAGGCGGTGGTGCAGGCGGTCGACGGCGTCTCCTTCGAGGTGAAGAAGGGCGAGACGCTGGGCATCGTCGGCGAATCCGGCTGCGGCAAATCCACCACCGCGCGGCTGCTCATCGGCCTTATCGAAAAGGACAAGGGCGAGATCATCTTCGACGGGCAGGGGCTGGGCGAGCGGCTGTCGCTGAAGGACCTGCGCAAGGATGTGCAGATGGTCTTTCAGGACAGCTATGCCTCGCTCAACCCGCGCCTGACGATCGAAGACTCGGTGGCCTTCGGCGCCAAGGTGCAGGGGCTCGACGATCCCAATGGCCGGGCGCGCAGCCTGATGGCGCGCGTCGGGCTCGATCCCGACCGCTTTGCCCACCGCTACCCCCACGAGCTTTCGGGCGGCCAGCGCCAACGGGTGAACATCGCCCGCGCGCTCGCCATGTCGCCGCGGCTGGTGGTGCTGGACGAGGCCGTGTCGGCGCTCGACAAATCGGTCGAGGCGCAGGTGCTCAACCTGCTGACCGACCTGCGCCGCGAGTTCGGCCTGACCTATATCTTCATCAGCCACGACCTGAACGTGGTGCGCTACATATCGGACCGTATTCTGGTGATGTATCTTGGCGAAGTGGTCGAGGTCGCGCCGGTCGACAGCATCTGGCGCGAGCAGGCGCATCCCTACACGCGCTCGCTGTTCTCGGCGATGCCGGCGATGGACCCGGACGACCGCACGCAGGAGCCGCCGCTGGCGGGCGATCCGCCGAACCCGATCGACCCGCCCAAGGGTTGCCGCTTCCACACCCGCTGCCGCTTTGCCAGCGCGGTCTGCAAGACCAAGGTGCCGAAGCTGCAGGCGATCGCCGCCAATGCCGAGCATCTGACCGCCTGCCACCTGCATGATGCCGCCTCGGGCCATCCCAAGGCCGGGCAGGGGGTGCCGGAATGATCCTGTCGGGAAAATGCGCCAAGCCAAAGCGCGAGGTCTTCTGGACCGCGCCGAGCACCACCCCGAAACCGGAGGAGGGCAAATGACCAAGCTACTCGACATCCAGAACCTCACCGTCCGCTTCAAGGGCAAGCGCACGGTCAATGCGATCAACAACGTCTCGCTGAGCATGGAGCAGGGCGAGACGCTGGCGCTGCTGGGCGAGTCCGGCTCGGGCAAATCGGTGACGCTGAAGGCGCTGCTGGGCCTGCTGCCGCCAAAGCGCACGGACATCGAAGGCTCGATGCACGTCAACGGCACCGATGTGCTGAGCCTGTCGGGCAAGAAGCTGCAGAAGTACCGGGGCGGCGAGGTCTCGATGGTGTTTCAGGAACCGGCGCTGGCGCTGGATCCGGTCTATACCGTCGGCCATCAGATCGCCGAGTCTGTCATGCGGCACAAGGGCGTCAGCAAGGCCGACGCCATGTCCACCGCGCTCGACATGCTTGACCGGGTGCGCATTCCCTCGGCGAACCGGCGGCTGCACAACTATCCGCACGAGCTTTCGGGCGGGATGCGCCAGCGGGTGATGATCGCTCTCGCGCTGGCCTGCCGTCCGCGCCTGCTGCTGGCCGACGAGCCGACCACGGCGCTTGATGCCACGGTGCAGATCCAGATCCTGCTGCTGCTGCGCGAGCTGCAGAAAGAGTTCGGCATGGGGGTGATCTTTGTCACCCATGACATTGGCGTGGCTGTGGAAATCTCGGAGCGGGTCGCGGTGATGTACGCCGGGCAGATCGTCGAAGAGGGCACCACGCGCGAGATCATCAAGGACGCGCGCCACCCCTATACGCAGGGACTCTTGGCGGCGAACCTGCATGACGTCGAGCGCGGCGCGCGGCTCAGCGCCATCCCCGGCGCCCCGCCCTCGCTGGAAACCAAGCCCGACAGCTGCTCTTTCGCGCCGCGCTGCCCGCATGCCATGCCCGAGTGCCGCGCCGGGCTGCCGCCGGTCTATACGCCCAGCCCGCGCCGCCGCGTGGCCTGCGTGAAGGCAGAGCCCGCCATCGCGGCGGAGTGAAGGCCCTCTCATGCTGATCGAGGACGACCCTTTCCGCTGCTTCATGCCCTATGAGCCGGTGCCGGTGGCGAGCGCCGAGGGCGGGCCGCTGGCGGATCTGACGCTGGCGGTGAAAGACATCTTTGATTTCGCGGGCTATCGCACCGGCTCGGGCTGCCCGACCCGGCTGGCACAGAGCCCGGTGCACACCCACACTGCCCCCGCCGCGCAGAAGCTGCTGGACGCGGGCGCGTGCTTTGTCGGCAAGACCCATACCGACGAGCTGGCGTGGTCGATGTACGGGATGAACGCGCATTTCGGCACGCCGGTGAACCCCGCCGCGCCGGACCGCATCCCCGGTGGCTCGTCTTCGGGCTCGGCGGTGGCGGTGGCGGCGGGGCTGGCGGATATCGCCATCGGCTCGGACACCGGCGGCTCGGTGCGCGCGCCCGCCAGCTTTTGCGGCATCTGGGGCATCCGCCCGACCCATGGCCGCATCTCGCTGCAGCACGTACAGCCCTTGGCCGAGAGCTATGACACCTGTGGGGTCTTCGCGCGCGACGGCGAGACGCTGCTGCGGGCCATGTCGGTGCTGCTGGATGGCGAAACCGCCGCGCTGCCCGAGAGCCCCGACTTCCTGCGCCCGGTGGACATGCTGGCGCAGCTGCAGCCCGAGGCGCTTGGGGTCTGGGAGACGGGCTTTGGCGCATTGCCCGCGCGCGACGTCAGCGTCTATCCCGAAGGTGTCGAGGCGGCTTACACCGCCTTCCTGCGCACCATGGGGGGCGATGCACGCAAATGGGTGGTGCCCTTCATCCGGCAAAGCGGCATGCCGCTGGTGCGCGGGATCGACGGGCGCGCCGAGGCCGCCGAGGCGCTGACCGAGGCCGAGATCGCGGGCGCCGAGGCCACCCGCCGCGCCTTTACCGCGCATCTCGAGGCGCTGCTAGGGCCGGGCGGGGTGATCCTTGCGCCCGTGGTGCCAAAGGCGCCCTTCCGGCTCGATGCGCCGACCGAGGTGTTTGACGCCTACCGCCACGGCGCCATGCGGCTGCTCTGCGTCGCGGGCCTTTCGGGCCTGCCGCAGGTTGTGATGCCCGCAGGCACGGTGGATGGTGCGCCCTATGGGCTGTCGCTGATTGGGCCGCGCGGGTCGGATCTCTCGCTGCTGGCTCTGGCCTGTCGGTTGATGGCCGAAAGCCCCGGCCCTAGAAATCCCGCCCCGGTGACCGCGTGAGAAAAAGGAAAGCCCTATGAGCGTGATCGAAGACCGGCTGGCTGAGATGGGGCTGGCGCTGCCGCCTTCGGCGCCGTCGCGGGCGCTGTTCCTGCCCGGCAAGATCAGCGGCAACCTGTTGTTCCTCTCGGGGCAGATCTGTGAGTGGGAAGGCGTGCCCAAATACTTCGGCCCGGTGCCGGAGGGGTTCGACGTGAAGACTGGTCAGGACGCGGCGCGTATGTGCGCGCTCAACCTGCTTTATTCGATCAAGGCGGTGGCCGGATCGCTCGACCGGGTGACCTCGGTGGTGCGGCTTGGCGGCTTCGTCGCGGCCCCGGCGGGCTATGGTGACGGGCCGCTGATCGTTAACGGCGCCTCGCAGCTGTTCATCGACCTTTGGGGCGAGGCCGGACGCCACGCGCGCACCGCTGTCAACGTGGCCTCGCTGCCTGCCAATGCGCTGGTCGAGATCGAGGCGACGGTGGAACTTGACTGAACAGCCTGCGCCAGACGTTTCGGGGCCGCGGGTTCTGCTGATGAACCCCAACAGCAACAAGGCCACCACGCGCACCATGTGCGCCATCGCGGCGCGGGTGCTGCCGGGGGTCACCGGCTGGACCGCACCCGCCGGGCCGCCGCTGCTCACCAACCCCGCCTCGCTGGCCGAGGCAGGGCGCCTTGTGGCCGCTGCCGAGCTGCGCGAAGGGCTCGCCGGGGTCATCGTCTCGGCCTTTGGCGATCCGGGCCGGGACGAACTTGCCGCGCGGCTCGACATTCCGGTGATCGGCATCGGCGAGGCTGCGGCGCGGGCGGCGGCGCAAGGCGGGCGCACCTTTGCAGTGGTGACCCATACACCTGCTTTGGAAACAAGCATCGACGCTTTGATGCACAATGCTGCGCCCGATGCGCGATACCTCGGGACATATCTTGCGGATGGCGATCCCACTGAACTTTCGGCAGACCCGAAAAAGCTCGACGCGGCATTGCTTTACGCGGTGCGGCGCGCCTGCCACGATGGAGCCGAAGCGGTGATTATCGGGGGCGGGCCGCTGGGCGAGGCGGCGGATCGACTCGCCGATCACGCGCCCTGTGTACTTGTTTCGCCTATTTTACATGCAGCGCTACAATTGCAGGCAAAACTCCGCTTGCCAAAGGCTTAACTTTGCGGCAATCCGCCGGTGGATTGCCTGTGAAAGCGCAGCATGAGCGGAGATTCGGCGAAGTTTCGCTGCCGCGCAGCAAAAGCCCGCTTTTGCAGGGAACCCCTTGGAATACGGGGTGTTGTCTTTCCCGTAGTCCATATCATTTTCCCGGCCAGTACTATCCCTTGGAGCAGACATTTGCGGAAGTTTCCGAACCAGAGTCCCGTTGTGTCCGGACGCGCAGCCGTGGCGCGTCAAAATAGACGCCAATTCCTAACCCGCCTGGCGGGATCTGTCGCCATGCCTGCGCTCGTCGCTGCTGGCCCACTTGCCGCGCAGGAAGCTGCGGACGGCGAGGGCGATCAAAAGACCAATGCACCCGAAGCGCAGGGCGTTCCATTCTCCTTCGACATTCTGTCCGAGCAGATGGCGCGCGCCGCGCAAGAAGAGCAGAAAGAGCCCGAGCAGGTCGAAGGCTTCCTGGCAGAGCTTGATTACGACGGCTATCAGCGCATCCGCTTTGACAAGGATCAGGCGCGTTGGGCCGATCTGCCCGACGATACCTTCCGGCTGCAGGCCTTTCATCTGGGCTGGCTGTTCAAACAGCCGGTGCGCCTGCATGAAGTGGTCGATGGTCATGCCAAAGAGATGCATTTCTCGACCTCGGATTTCGACTATTCCGATGTGAAGACCGAGATTCCCGCTGACGCGGAAATGCCCGGCGTCGCCGGGTTTCGCCTGCACAATCCGCTCAACCGCGCCGACACGTTCGACGAGCTCGTCGCCTTTCTCGGGGCGAGCTATTTCCGGGCGCTTGGCCGGGGAAATCTCTACGGGCTCAGCGCGCGGGGTCTGGCGGTCAACACCGGCCTGTCGGGCGTCGAAGAGTTCCCGCGCTTCGACAACTTCTGGCTGGAGCGCCCCGGTCCCGGCGCCGAGCACATCACCATCTACGCCGCGCTCAGCAGCGCTTCGGTGACCGGCGCCTATCGTTTCGTGGTGCGCCCGGGCGAAGACACCCGTATCGACGTGACCGCGCGCCTCTACCTGCGCAACGACATCCAGCAGCTGGGCATCGCGCCGCTGACCTCGATGTTCCTGTTTGGCGGTCCCGACATGGGCGATTTCGATGATTTCCGCCCGGCGGTGCACGACAGCGAAGCGCTGGTGCTGACCACGCAGGGCGGCGAGACCTTCTTCCGCCCGCTCAACAACCCGCCGCGCCTTGCCAGTTCTTACTTCGGGGCGTTGAGCCCGGTGAAATTCGGTCTGGTGCAGCGCAACCGCGAGTTCGAGCATTACCTCGACGCGCAGGCGCACTACGAGAAGCGCCCGACGCTGCTGGTCGAGCCGATCGGCGACTGGGGCGAAGGCTCGGTGCGGCTGGTCGAGATCCCCTCGGACCTCGAAGGCAACGACAATATCGTCGCCTTCTGGATCCCCAAGGCGGAAACCAAGGCCGGCGATGCGCTGGAGTTCGCCTATCGCCTGCACTGGGGGATGTCCCCCGAGGGTGACGGTGCGGTAGATCGGGCCCGCGTGGTACGCACACGGGTCGGCAAGGGCGGCATTTCTGGAACCGACGAGGACAACGGTCGGCGGAAATTCGTCATCGATTTCGAAGGTGGCACTTTGGGGGAACTTCCTGCCGGTGCCGAGGTTGAACCTTCAGTGAGTGCCGCGAACGGCGAGATTGCCGAAGCGGTTGTGAGCCGGATCTCGGGAACCGAGACATGGCGCCTTGTGCTTGAAGTCGAAGCTCCGGACGGGGCGGTGGCAGAGCTTAAGGCGGGGCTCAAAGGTTATGGACGTACTCTTACCGAAACCTGGACTTATCAATGGGTGAAGGAATGAATGCTGAACCGATGAAAGATCTGGACGTGACCGAAACACGGGCCGTCGAAATGCCGCATTGGGCTCCGCCCGAGGCACCTATGGAAATGCCGCGTCAGGACGTCGAGGCGCCGCGCGCCGAGCGTGCGTCGCTGCCTGAAATGATCCTGCGCGTTATCATGCCGGGCCAGAGAGCGTAAGGACACGCCAATGCCCGTTCTGCCCTCGCCCGACCGCAAGACGGTCGCCACCCGCTTTCTGGCGGCTCTCTTCGCGCTGGCTGCCGCTGGCACCGCCACGGCGCTGCTTCTCGAAGTGGCGCTGCAAGATGGCGTTGCCGTGTGGGACTTTGTGCGCGCCGGACTGATCCTTGTAACCACCGCATGGCTCGCATGGGGGGCCGCGCTGGCGTTGTCGGGACTGGCCCCCATGCGCCGCCGCGCGCCCGTGGACCTGCAACTTCCGCAGCCGCGCACAGCCGTGCTGGTGCCGATCTGTAACGAGGACCCGCTGGCCACCTTTGCGCGCATCGCAGCCATGGATCGCTCGATCCGGGATGCGGGCGTCGAGGCCGATGTGGCGATCCTGTCGGACACGCGCGACGACGCGGCGGCCGCGGCAGAGCGCGCGGCTTTCGTGAAGCTGCTCGACACCACGGGCGGGCAGGGGCGTGTCTTCTACCGCCGCCGCGAGGACAACCGCGGGCGCAAGGCGGGCAATATCGAGGATTTCTTCCGCCGCTCCGGCGGGGCCTATGAGTTTGCCGTGATCCTCGACGCCGACAGTCTGATGGAAGGCAGCGCCATCCGTCAAATGATCGCTCGGATGCAGGCCGATCCGCAGATGGGTCTGCTGCAGACGCTGCCGCGCGTCGTGGGCGGGCGCAGCTTCTTTGGTCGCGCCATGCAATTCGCCGCAGCCTTCCATGGCCCGGTGTTCACCCGTGGTCTTGCGCGGATGCAGGGCGCCACTGGCCCGTTCTGGGGCCACAATGCGATCGTCCGCGTGCGCGCCTTTGCGGAAAGCTGCGGCCTGCCGGAACTGCAGGGCAAGGCCCCCTTTGGTGGCCATATCCTCAGCCATGACTACGTCGAGGCGGCGCTGCTCGCCCGTGGTGGCTGGAAGGTTCAGGTGGATGCCAGCATCGACGGCTCCTTCGAGGAAGGCCCCGAAAACCTGCTCTCCTTTGCCAAGCGCGACCGCCGCTGGTGTCAGGGCAACCTCCAGCACATCCGGCTGGTGATGGCGCCCGGCCTTGCGCCGTGGAGCCGCTTTGTTTTCATTCTTGGCATCTTCTCCTATCTGGTGTCGCTGCTCTGGTTCGGCTTCCTCGTCGCCTCGGTGATCGCCGCCGTGACCGCGCCGCCGCCGGATTATTTCCCCGAGCCGCACCTGCTGTTCCCGGTCTTCCCGAGCGATCGCACCAAAGAGATGATCGCGCTGATGATCGGCATCTTTGGGCTGCTGATCATGCCCAAGTTCGCCATTCTCACCGAGAGCGCGCTGACCCACCGGGTCGCCGGATTTGGTGGTGTGATGCGGGCCTTCTGGTCGGTGATCGTCGAGGTGCTGCTGACCTCGCTGATCGCGCCGCTGATGTTGATGTATCAGACCAAAGCCGTGCTGCAGGTGCTGTCGGGCCGCGATGGTGGCTGGCCGTCGAGCCAGCGCGGTGAGGGCCAGCTGACCATCATGCAGGGCCTGCGCGCGGGGGCGTGGATCACCGTGACCGGCGCCGTGGCGCTGGGGGTGACCTTTTGGCTGTCGCGCGATCTGGTGCCGTGGCTGCTGCCGGTCTGCCTGCCGATGCTCTTTGCGCCGCTGCTGATCGCCTGGACCTCGCGTCCGCTGACCCACAAGCTGTTCGTCACACCGGACGAAGGCAACCCGTCGCCGGTGGTGGTCTCTTACCGCGAGATCCTCGCGCAGTGGACCAATGCGCCGCAGGCGCCGCAGCCGGAACCCGGAACCGGTGCCAAGGAACCTCATCATGTCGCAGCCTGATGGCACAAAGCTGGTGTCCTTCCCCGCAGGGAAGGCCACCGGCGCCCGGCGTCCGCGCGATCCGCGCATCGACGCCTTTCGCGGGCTGGCGCTGGTGATGATCTTCATCGACCATGTGCCGGGCAACCCTTACGAATATCTGACCATTCGCAATTTCACCCATTCCGATGCCGCCGAGGCCTTTTTCCTGATGTCGGGCCTTGCCGCCGCGCTGGCCTATTCGGGGCGGCTGACGTCCGAGGCACGCGCCGAGCATGGGCTATGGAATGGTATCGCTCCCATGTGGAAACGCAGCTGGACGCTTTACCTCGCGCATATCTTCATGACGGTGTGGGCGATCGCGATCTTCTCTGCGGCGGCAGGGATTTACGCGATGCCCGAGCTGCTGGAGCAGATCAACCTGCGGCAGGTCTTCGGCAACACCGGCGAAGCGCTCTTCGGCATTGCCGCGCTGACGCACCAGTTGGGCTATGTGAACATCCTGCCAGCCTATTCGGTGCTGCTGCTCTTCGCGCCGCTGATGCTGATGATCGGGCTGTGGCGGCCTTGGGCGCTGCTGACCCTCTCGCTGGTCATCTGGATGGCGGCGGGGCTGTGGCGACTCAACCTGCCGAACTTCCCCAATCCCGGCGGCTGGTTCTTCAACCCGATCTCGTGGCAACTGCTGTTCGTGCTGGGCGCGCTCACCGGGCTTGGCATGCGCCGCGGCGAGCGCTTCGTGCCGAAATCACGCGCGCTCTTCTGGGCCTGTCTTGGCTTTTGCGTGCTGGCGCTGGTGTGGAAGTTCGTGCCGGCGGTGGGCGACGTGATCAACCACCAGATGGCGCGGCTCTATCAGGCGGGCATTCCGTTCCACCTGACCACCCATGACAAGACCTTCGTGGCGCTGCCGCGGCTGCTCAACATTCTGGCGCTGGCCTATGTGCTGTCGTGCCTGCCTTGGGTCACTCGCGCCTGCGCGCACAAGGCCGCCGCGCCGCTGCGCCTGCTGGGGCAACAGGGCCTGCTGGTCTTCTGCACCGGCACCGTGGTGTCACTGATGTTCCAAGTCTACATGGCAGGCAACCCGCTCTCCACATGGATGGGCTGGGGGCTGCCGCCGCTGGGCATCGTGATCATGCTGATCACCGCTTGGCTGGGCTCGGCGCGCAAAGCCGCTCCGCGTGGCAGCGCGCCAAGCGCGCAGGGCGGGCTGGTGGCCAGCAGCGGCAAGCGTCGCACCGGCTGAGCCAGATCTGACACTTTGGATCGAAAGGCGCCTTCCGCAGTCCGGCGGGAGGCGCCTTTTTCGTGTTATCATTGCGCCGGGTGGGAAAAATTTTGAAATGCCGCGACGGGAAGTCATCTTGCCGGCGTAACAAGGCTTCGTGCGGGAACGTCCTACCCGCGCGACCGACCGAAGGAGACGAAGATGGCGCATCGCCGCACCGCCGCCCGCACCGCACGGGCCCTTGCAACTGCCTTTGCGCTGATCCTGCCCAACGCTGCGCTGCACGCGCAGCAAGCCGCCCGTGAGGTCGGGGTGATCACCCTTGAGACGGCCGAGGTTCCCTATTCGGTGACGCTGCCGGGGCGGTCCACCGCCTTCGAAGAAGTGGCGATCCGCCCGCGCGTCGACGGGGTGATCTCGGAAATCCTCTACGAGCCGGGCAGCGACGTGAAAAAGGGCGACGTGCTCTTCCGCATCGACGGCGACACCTATCAGGCCGATGTGGCGGCGGCAGAGGCGGATGTGGCGGGCGCCGAGGCGGCGCAGCGCAGCGCCGAAGCGACGCTCTCGCGCTATCAAAAGCTGGTCGGCACCGGGGTGACGGCGGCGGATGTGGACACTGCTGAGGTCGACGTGATGCAGGCCAAGGCGACGCTCAGCGCGGCGCAGGCGGCTCTGGAACTGGCGCAGCTCGATCTCGACCGCACCGAGATCGCCAGCCCGATTGACGGCATCGCGGTGCTGCCGGAGGTGTCTGTCGGCGATCTGGTCACCGCCAACCAGTCGGACGAGCTGACCACCGTGACGCGGATCGACCCGATTTATGTCGACGTGCAGGAGTCGATCACGCGCATCCAGCAGACCCGCGCGCGGCTCGATCAGGGCTCGCTCAATCGCGGCGAGAGGATCGAGGCAGAGCTGGAGCTGGAGAATGGCGCGATGTTCGAAGGGCAGGGCACCTTTGTTTCGCCGCCGGTCAGCGTGTCGACCACCACCGGCACTTCGGTGGTGCGCCTGCGCTTCGACAACCCGCGCCGGGGCATCCTGCCGGGACAGTTCCTGCGCGTGAAGCTGACCTTCGGCACCACGCCCGCCGTTCTGGTGCCACAGAACGCCACCTCGCGCGCCTCTGACGGCACGCTGACTGCCTTTGTCTATCAGGACGGCACGGCGGTGAAACGCACGCTCACCTACGATGGCAGCTACAACAACGCGTGGATGGTGAGCGAAGGCGTCGAAGCCGGAGAGCAGCTGATCGTCGACGGTCTGCGCAACCTGCAGGACGGCGCATCGGTCACCCCGGTGGAGGTGGCGATCTCGGAGACTGGCGTGGTCACCCGCAGCGATGGTGAGGCCGAAAGCTTCGGCGGCGCGCCCTCGGAGAACGAGGGCTGATCCATGGGTAACTTCTTTATTGCGCGCCCGGTTTTCGCTTGGGTGCTGGCGATCCTCACCATGCTGGGCGGCGCGCTCGCCGTGGTCACCCTGCCGGTCAGCCAATATCCCGACATTGCGCCCACCTCGGTGCGCATCTCTGCCACCTACACCGGCGCCACCGCCGAGGCGGTGCAGAACTCGGTCACCCGCGAGATCGAAGACGCGATGACCGGCCTCGATGGCATGCTCTACATGACCTCCAGCTCGTCGCAGGGGCGCGCGTCGATCGAAATCATCTTCGACGAAAGCATCGATCCGGTGGACGCGCAGAATGACGTGCAGTCCAAGGTCAGTCAGGTGGAGGGACGTCTGCCGACCGCCGTGCAGAGCCAAGGCGTGAGCGTCTCGCGCTCGTCCTCGTCGATCCTGATGGTTGGCGCGCTGGTCGACACCACCGGCACTTACAGCACGCTGGAGCTGGGCGACATCATGTCGACCAGTGTCGAAGGGCCGATAGAGCGGCTCGAAGGGGTGGGCGGCGTGCAAAGCTTCGGCTCTGGCTATGCCATGCGCATCTGGCTCGATCCGCTGTCGCTGGCGCGCTACCAGCTCACCGCCTCGGATGTGACCAGCGCGGTTTCAGCGCAGAACTCAACGGTCTCGGTGGGCTCGCTGGGCGAGCAGCCCACCACGCGTGGCCAGCAGTTCACCGCCACGATCACCGCCCAAAGCCAGCTGACCACGGTGGAAGAGTTCAACTCTATCCTGCTGCGCTCGTCCGAAGAGGGCGGCGTGGTGCGGCTGGGCGACGTGGCGCGGGTCGAAATCGGGCAGGAGGACTACGGCGGCGACTCGCGGTTCAACGGGCTGAACTCTTCGGGCTTCGGGGTGAATCTCGAGACCGGCGCCAATGCCGTGGACACCGCCGCACGGGTCCGCGCGCAGCTCGACACGCTGAGCAGCGCGCTGCCCGAGGGGGTGGAGTTCCGCACCGCCTATGACACCTCGCCGTTTGTCGAGCTGTCGATCGAGCAGGTCTACCACACGCTTTTCGAGGCGATCGTGCTGGTGCTCGCGGTGCTGATGATCTTCTTGCAAAGCTGGCGCGCCACGCTGGTGCCGCTGATCGCCGTTCCGGTGGTGCTGCTGGGCACGTTCGGCGTGCTGATGGCGACGGGCTACACGATCAACACGCTGACCATGTTCGCCATGGTGCTCGCCATCGGCCTGCTGGTGGATGACGCCATCGTCGTCGTCGAAAACGTCGAACGTCTGATGGAGGAGGAAAAGCTCTCGGCCTATGAGGCGACCAAACGCTCGATGAGCCAGATCACCAGCGCCCTTGTGGGGATCAACGTGGTGCTGGCGGCGGTGTTTCTGCCCATGGCCTTCTTTGGCGGCTCGACCGGGGTGATCTACCGGCAGTTCTCGATCACCATGGTGGCGGCGATGGCGCTGTCGCTGGTGATGGCGATTATCCTCTCGCCGCCGATGTCGGCGCGGCTGCTGAAGCCCGCGCATGGCCCGGCGAAATTCCCCCCGGCGCGCTGGTTCAACACCGGCCTTGCCAAGGTGACCGAGGGCTATGGCCGCGCCGTCGGCTGGTCGCTGAAGATGCCCGCGCTGGTGCTGCTTGTGCTGGCGGGATCGCTGGGCGGCGCGTGGCTGGTCAATGAGCGGCTCACCTCCTCGTTCATCCCGACCGAGGATCAGGGTGTGCTGATGACGATGATCAATCTCACCGAAGGCGCCACCACCCAGCAGACGCTGGCCACACTGGAACAGGTCGAGGACTATCTGCTCAATCAGGAAGGCGAGGCGGTGGAAAGCACCTTTGCCTCGCTCGGCTTTGGCTTCAGCGGATCGGGCCAGAACCAGGCGATGGTCTTCGTCAAGCTGCGCGACTTCGAAGAGCGCGAGGACAATCCTGCGCTTTCGGCCAGCGCCGTGGCGGCACGTGCCACTGCCGCTTTCGCCTCGAGCCGCGCCGGGCAGATCATGGTGATGCAGCCGCCGGCAATTCGCGGGCTCGGCAACACCGGGGGCTTTTCCTTCTACCTCGTCGATCAGGCTGGCAATGGCATCGAATCCCTTCAGGACGCCGCGGACGCGCTGGAGGCAGAGGCCGCGGCGCGGCCAGAGATTGCCAACGTGCGCGTCTCGGGCACCGAGGACGAGAGCGCGCTGCGCATCCAAATCGACCGCGAGAAGGCCGAGAGCTTTGGCCTCACGCTGTCCGAGATCAACTCGATGCTCTCGGTGATCTTCTCGGGCGATGAGGTGAATGATTTTATCATGGGCTCGGAACTGCGGCCGGTGATCGTGCAGGCGGATGCCGAGCACCGCATGCAGCCGGACAACATCATGGATTGGTACGCCAAGAACTCGGATGGCGAGATGGTGCCTTTCTCGGCCTTCATGACCACCAAGTGGGAGCCGGTGGCGCCGCGTCTGCAGCGCTATTCGGCAACCTCGGCCATCGAAGTTTCCGGCTCGCCCGCGGCGGGCGTCAGTTCCGGCACCGCGATGGAGGTGATGCAGGAACTGGTGAGTGACATGGACGGCGGTTACGCGCTGGCGTGGACTGGCCTGTCGTATCAGGAGCAGCAGTCGGGCGCGCAGGCGCCGCTGCTCTACGCGATTTCGGGGCTGGTGGTCTTCCTTGCGCTGGCGGCGCTCTACGAGAGCTGGGCGATCCCCTTCTCGGTTATGCTGTCGGTGCCGGTGGGGCTGTTGGGCGCGCTGCTGGCGGCCTATCTCTTTGGCCAGTCGAACGACGTCTACTTCAAGGTTGGCATCCTGACGACGATCGGCCTCGCGGCGCGCAACGCTATCCTCATCGTCGAGTTTGCCGAAGACCTGCGCGCGCAGGGCCGCAGCATCGCACAGGCGGCGCAAGAGGCGGCGCAGCTGCGCCTGCGGCCGATCCTGATGACCGCGCTGACCTTCATCCTCGGGGTGGTGCCACTGGCCACCGCCAGCGGGGCCGGGGCGGCGGCGCAGAACGCCATCGGCACCGGGGTGATCGGCGGCATGCTGGCCTCGACGGTGATCGGCATCTTCCTCGTGCCGGGGTTCTACGTGCTGGTGATGCGGCTGGTGCGAAGGGTCAGCGGCGGCACGGCCTGACGCGCCGCGCGGGCGTCAGACGATTTTCTGCAGCAGGCGGATCAACGTCTCACGCTCGCGCGCCCGCAGCGGCGACAGGGTTTCGGCGGTGACGGCAAGCACGCCCGCGACGGTGTTGTTCACCATGGCCTGTCCGGCATCGGTCAGCGACACCAACTGCCGGCGCTTGTCCTTGGGATCGCGCTCGGTGTGCAAGAGGCCGCGCGTGCTCAGCCGGTCAACCACGCCTTTGGTGGTCGCGCCATCCATGGCGACGGACCGGCCCAGAAAGTTCTGCGACATCGGCCCCATTTCGGCCAGCCGGTGCATCACCGAAAACTGCATCGGGGTCAGCGCGCCGTCGATCTTGTCCGAGAAGATCGTGCAGTTGCGCTGGTAGGCACGCCGCAGCAGATAGCCCACCTGCTCGTCGAGGTGATAGTCCTGCGTCGTGCTGCAGGCGGGTTTGGAGATATCGGCCAAGCGCAAAGTCCTCCGGTCCTTCCAGACCTAAGGCGCGGCGGCGGCTGCGGCAATCGTGATTGGCGCTATTTGGCGTCAATGGCTAGACCGAAAGATAGGCGTCGCGGATTTCTGGTTGTTTTTCGAGCGTTTCAAAGCTGCCGTCGAATTTCTTCTGCCCGGATTCGAGGATGATCGCCCGGTCTGCCACGGCGCGGGCGAAATGCAGGTTCTGCTCGGAGATGAGAACCGTCAGCCCCTGCGATTTCAACGCCGCGATGCTGCGCGCCATCTGCTCGACAATCACCGGCGCGATGCCCTCGGAGGGCTCGTCGAGCAGCAGCAGCGCCGGGTTGCCCATCAGGGTGCGTGCGATGCTCAGCATCTGCTGCTCGCCGCCCGACATCTGCTTGCCGCGGTTGTTGCGGCGCTCGGCGAGGTTGGGGAAAAGCTCGAACAGCTGCTCGACGGTCCAATGCGGCGCGCCCTCACGCCGGGGCTGGCGCCCGACCTCGAGGTTCTCCAGCACCGTCAGATCGGTGAACACGCGCCGGTCCTCGGGGACATAGCCGAGCCCGGCCTTGGCGACCCGATAGGCAGGCAGCCCCACCAGCTCGCGCCCCTCGAAGCGCACCGAGCCTTGTCGCGGGCGCAGCAGCTGCATCACCGATTTCATCGTGGTGGATTTGCCCGCCCCGTTGCGCCCCAGAAGCGCCACCACCTCGCCGCGCTGCACCGCAAAGCTCAGATCGCTGAGGATATGCGCCTTGCCGTAGAAGCTGTGGATGCCTTTGAGCTCAAGCATCCTGCGCCTCCTTGAACAGCGTCCCGCCGCCCAGATAGACCTCTTGCACCTTGGGATCGCGGCGCACCTCTTCGGCGCTGCCGTCGGCGATCAGCTGGCCCCGGTTCAGCACCATGATGTGATGGGCATGGGCAAAGACCACATCCATGTCGTGCTCGGTGAACAGCACCGACAGCCCCTCGTCGCGCACAATGTCGGCGACCAGCTGCATCAGCTCGATACGCGCCGAGGGGGCCATGCCCGCCGTCGGCTCGTCCATCAGAAGAAGGCGCGGGCGGTGGCAGAGCGCAATGGCCAGTTCCAGCCGCTTGAGATCGCCATAGGCCAGCACCGAGCAGGGGCGGTCGGCCTGATCTTCGAGCGAGACCGTGCGCAGGAATTCCAGCGCCTCGTCGCGATAGAGCTTCCACGTCCGCGCTCCGAAAGAGAAGATGCGCCCATGGTGGCTGATCAGCGCCATCTGCACGTTCTCGATGACGCTCATAGACCGGTACGTCCCGGTGATCTGGAACGTCCGCCCGACACCTTTACGCCAGATGTCACGCGGGCGCTGACCGGTGATCCGCGCACCGCCGAGATAGACCTCGCCCGCGGTGGGCCTGAGCTGCCCGGAGAGCATGTTGAAGCAGGTGGATTTGCCCGCGCCATTGGGGCCGATGAGTGCCTTCAGCTCGCCCTGCCGCACGGAAAAGGAGACGTCTTCGACCGCGAGGAAGCCGTCGTAGCTTTTGCGCAGGTGCTCGGCGCGGAGGATCTCGGTCATCGGCTCTGCTCCTCGTCGCTGTGGTGCAGACGGCCCGCCAGCCTGCGCAGGGTGCCGACGATGCCCTCGGGCATCAGGATGACCACGGCGATGATCACCAGCCCCAGCAGCAGCCGCCAGTATTCAAGCCGGGTGAGCCAGTGCTCGACCGTGGTCATGAAGCTGGCACCCACCACGCCGCCCGCGAGCGTCTTCACCCCGCCGAGGAAGACCACAATCAGCGCGTCGAAACTCTTGACGATCTCAAGCTCGGTGGGAAAGACCGATCCCTTGGAGAAGACGAAGAGGCCGCCCGCGAGCCCCGCCATCATACCGGCCAGCGCGAAGGCCATCAGCTGCACCCGCTTGACGTTGATCCCCATGGCTTCGGCCTGCCGCGGGCTGTCGCGTCCGGAGCGCAGCGCGTAGCCAAAGGGCGCATGAATGATATGGCGCAGGGTGAGGATGCCGCCCACGCCGAAGGCCAGCGTGAAGTAGTAATAGGGCATAGTGCCGTTCAGCCAGTCTGCCGGCCAGATGTTGATCAGCCCGTCGTCGCCGCGCGTGACGCTGCGCCATTGGAAGGCCAGCGACCAGACAAGCTGGCTGAAGGCGAGTGTCAGCATGGCGAAATAGACCCCCGAAAGGCGGATGCAGAACCAGCCGATACCCAGAGCCAGCAGCCCCGCTGCCAGCGGCGCGAAGAGGAAGGCCAGCTCCATCGGGGTCTCGGTGTGGTAGACCAGCAGCGCCGCGGCATAGGCCCCGCCGCCGAAGAAGGCCGCATGCCCGAAGCTCACCAGCCCGCCGCTGCCGAGGATGAAATGCAGGCTGGCGGCGAAAAGCGCGAAGACCACGATGTCGATCACCAGCACCATCAGGAACTGGTCGGCAAAGAGCGGCAGCGCGGCGAGGGCTGCAAGCAGTAGGGCGGTGAGCGCCATCCCGAAAGGGCCATAGGGACGGATGGGCGTCTCGGGCGCGCCGACCTGCCCATGCTCGCCCGCCACCTCCTCGCGGCCCAGCAGACCATAGGGGCGGATGATCAGCACCACCGCCATGACCACGAACATCAGCACCAGCGTCGATTGCGGCAGGTAGGTCACCCCGAAGACCCCCAGCACAGAAATCAACACCGAGGCGATGAAGGCCCCCGGCAGGCTGCCCATGCCGCCGATCACCACCACCACGAAGACCGCGCCGATGATGTTAAAATCCATCAGGAGATCGGCCCCGCCCTTGGGCAGTTGCAGCGCGCCGCCCCAGCCCGCCAGCGCCGAGCCGAGCGCGAAGACCCCGGTGAAGAGCCACGCCTGATTGACCCCCAGCGCGCCGACCATCTCGCGGTCCTGCGTTGCGGCGCGCACGAGGATACCCAGCCGGGTGCGGGTGATCAGATACCACAGCGCCAGCAGGATGACCGGCGTGAGCGCGATCAGAACGATGTCATACTTGGGCACCGGCTCGCCGAAGATGCGCCAGACCCCGCGCAACCCCGGCGCGCGCCGGCCGAGCCGGTCTTCGGCACCCCAGATCATCAGCGCCAGATCCTGAATGACGAGGATCACCCCAAAGGTGGCCACAAGCTGAAAGAGCTCTGGCGCGCGGTAGATGCGGCGCAGCACGATCACTTCGACCAGCGCGCCGATCAGCCCCACGGCAAGCCCGGTCAGCACGATCGCTCCCCAGAAGCCGACCGCGCCCGGCAGCACCTCCATCAGGGTCACGCCGATAAAGGCCCCGAGCATGTAGAAGGACCCATGCGCGAAGTTCACGATCCGCGTGACGCCAAAGATCAGCGACAGCCCTGAGGCCACGAGAAACAGCGCCGCGGCATTGGCGAGGCCGGTCAGGAACTGGGCGAGGAAGAAGGCCATGGTGGGGAAGGCTCGGATGGGGAAGGGGGCGGGGCGCTGCCCCTCATAGCCTTGCGGCCAATTCACCCCGGAGTATTTGCGGAAAGATGAAAGGGGAGGCAGCGCGGCCTCCCCCGGAGCGCCTCAGTCGGCGGGGCGCATTTTGCGGATGTCCTCGTCGGAGGGCATGTAGGGTGTGGGGTCCTTGTAGGACCAGTCCACCATCACGCCTTCGCCCGCATCGTTCAGCGCCGTGGTGCCAACGTAGGCGCCCAAGGTCGATTGGTTGTCGAGCGCGCGGTAGTGCAGCGGCCCGATCGGCGTGTCGGGAATGTCGAGCCCCTCGAAGGCTTCGCGGATCGCCTCGGTCTCGGTGCTGCCGGCGCGTTCGATGGCGGCGGCGACCGAGAGCGCGGTCAGATAGCCGACGTTGCTGCCGTTCTTCGGGGTTTCACCGAACATCTCTTCATAAGCTCCGACGAAGGCACCGCCAGGCGTGTCCGCGGCGAAATCATACCAAGGATAGCCGGTGACGAACCAGCCCTCGGGGGCCTCCTCGCCGAGCGGCTCGAAATATTCCGGCTCGCCGGTCAGCAGCCCGTAGACGTCGCGCCCGTCGAAGAGGCCGCGGTCGGTGCCCTGACGGACGAATTTGGCCAGATCAGTGCCGAAGGTGACATTGTAGATCGCGTCGGGCTTGGAGCGCTCCAGCGCCTGTACCTCGGCGCCGGCGTCGATCTTGAACAGCGCGGGCCATTGCTCGGCGACGAACTCCACCTCGGGCTTGAGCCGCTTGAGGTTGGTCTTGAAGGCCTCGACCGCCTCGGTGCCATAGGCGTAATTCGGCGCGATGGTGGCATAGCGGATGGCGTCGGTGGTTGCCGCCTGCTCGGCCAGCATCGCCGCCTGCACCCATGTCGAGGTGCGCAGCCGGAAGGTGTAGGGATTGCCCGAGCCCCAGACCAGAGTGTCCGCCAGCGGCTCGGAGGCGAGATAGACGTGCTGCTTCTCGGCGGCGTAGGAGCTGAGCGCGAGCCCGACGTTGCTGAGGATGGTGCCGGTGAGCATCACCGTGCCGTCGCGGGTCATCAATTCCTCGGCGATGCGCACCGCCTCGGCGGGATCGCCCTGATCGTCGCGGAAGACGAACTCCAGAGGACGGCCCAGCACGCCGCCGTCCGCATTGATTTCGCTGACCGCCAGTTCGATGCCCTTGCGGTAGGGCTCGGCGAAGGCTGCAAGGCGCTTGTAGTGGTTGATGTCGCCGATCTTGATCGGGGCATCGGTGCTCTCCTGGGCGAGCGCGGCGGCCGGGACCAGCGCCAATGCGGCGGCGGTGGCGAGAACGGTGCGTCGAAGCAGGGTCATTGCGGCGTCTTTCTCCTGTTGCGCGGCGCGGGGGCAGACCGCTACGACCCTCTTACGCCGGAACGTCGCCTCTTACCAAGGTGCTGTGCGGGAGTTTTCGGTTGGCGCCGTTGCCCGGGGGCGCTGCCCCCGCCGCGCCGGGGCGCGGCTCCCCCGGCGTATTTTTGAAGAGAAGAAGCCTATGGGGACGCTCAGCGGAGGCGTTGCGCGACGGGGCGCTTGGCGCTAGGACTGCGCGCCAAAGCGCGCCAGAACCCGACCGCGCGAGCCTTAGGAGAGACGATCATGACGCGAGCCTTCATCTTCCCCGGTCAGGGGGCGCAGACCATCGGCATGGGCAAGGCGCTGGCCGAGGCCTATCCGGCGGCGAAAGCCGTGTTCGACGAGGTGGACGCGGCGCTGGGCGAGAGCCTCTCGTCGCTGATCTGGGACGGCGACATCGAGACGCTCACCCTCACCGAAAACGCCCAGCCCGCGCTTATGGCAACCTCGCTGGCGGCGATGCGCGCGCTCGAGGCCGAGGGCATCGAGATCGGAGCGGCCAGCTTCGTCGCGGGTCACTCGCTGGGCGAATATTCGGCTCTGACCGCCGCGGGCGCGCTGAGCGTCGGCGATGCGGCGAAACTGCTGCGCACCCGCGGCAAGGCCATGCAGCAGGCGGTGCCGGTGGGTCAGGGCGCCATGGCGGCGCTGCTGGGCCTCGATCTGGCCACCGCCCGCGCCGTCGCCGAAGAGGCCGCGCAGGGCGAGGTCTGTGCCGCGGCCAATGACAACGACCCGTCGCAGGTGGTGATCTCGGGCGACAAGGCTGCGGTCGAGCGCGCCGTGGAGATCGCCAAGGAGAAGGGCGCCAAGCGTGCGCTGCTGCTGCCGGTGAGCGCCCCCTTCCACTGCGCGCTGATGGCCCCCGCCGCCGAGGTCATGGCCGAGGCGCTGGAGCAGGTCGACATCACCGCGCCCAAGGTGCCGCTGGTGGCCAATGTGATCGCCGAGGCGGTGACCGATCCCGCCCGCATCCGTGCGCTGCTGGTCGAGCAGGTCACCGGCTCGGTGCGCTGGCGCGAGTCGGTCGAGTATATGGTCGCGCAGGGCGCGGATGAGTTCTGGGAGATCGGCGCGGGCAAAGCGCTCTCGGGTATGGTGAAGCGCATTCACCGCCCGGCCACGCTGCGCAACATCGGCGCGCCCGATGACGTAAAGGCCGCGCTCGAAGCGGTCTGAGGCGCGCCTCAGCTCAGCCAACAGCAAACAAGGGCGGTGCCATGCGGCGCCGCCCTTCGTGCATTCCGGGCGTGTGCATGCTGGGCGCGACCAGCGCCTTTCATTGTTCCACAAGTACGCCTCCGACCGCCTTCGCCCGCGCCCCGCCGGGCCGAGGCCGCACCTTGACGCCCGACCCGACTCGCCGCAGGGTGGCGCCACTCACCCGGGGGGTCCCGACAAGGGGCTGAGATTCTGCTGGCGTTCGCGCAGCGCAGTGACCCGACGAACCTGATCCAGTTCATACTGGCGTAGGGATGGTGCACTGGCGTTGCCGGGGGCTCTGCGCCCCGGATCTTGCGGATAGGACAAGCGGGGCAGACCCGTGCCTTGCCCGCAGCAATGTCACCCCATTCACGCACCGGAACTGGGTCTCCACCGCTTCGAGCTTGGAGGCTCCGACCGATGAAAGACCTGACCCCAACAGTCACCTGCGGGCCGCTGCCCGCCTCGCGCCGCGTTTGGCATGAGGGTGCGCTGCACCCGCAGATCCGCGTGCCCATGCGCGAGATCGACCTGCATCCGTCCGCCGGTGAGCCGCCGGTGACCGTCTATGACAGCTCCGGCCCCTATACCGATCCCGGCGCCGAGATCGCCATCGACCGCGGTCTGCCGCGCCTGCGCGGGGGCTGGGTTCGCGCCCGCGCCGACACCGAAAGCTACGATGGCCGCCATGTGAAGCCCGAGGACAACGGCTTTGCCGAAGGCGCGCGTCTGGTGCCCGAGTTTCCGGTCCGCCACGCGCCGCGCCGGGGCAAGGACGGCAAGGCTGTCACCCAGATGGCCTATGCCCGCGCCGGGATCGTCACGCCGGAGATGGAGTTCGTCGCCATCCGCGAGAACCTCGGGCGCAAGGCCGCCAAGGCGCAGCTGGAACGGGACGGGCAGGACTGGGGCGCGTCGATCCCCGACCATGTGACGCCGGAGTTCGTGCGCGACGAGATCGCCAAGGGCCGCGCGATCATCCCGGCGAACATCAACCACCCCGAGCTTGAGCCGATGATCATCGGGCGCAACTTTCTGGTGAAGATCAACGCCAATATCGGCAACTCGGCGGTGACCTCTTCGATGGCTGAGGAGGTGGAGAAAATGGTCTGGGCGACGCGCTGGGGGGCTGACACGGTCATGGACCTGTCGACCGGGCGCAACATCCACAACATCCGCGACTGGATCCTGCGCAACGCGCCAGTACCCATCGGCACGGTGCCGCTCTATCAGGCGCTGGAGAAGGTCGGCGGCATCGCCGAGGATCTAAGCTGGGAGGTGTTTCGCGACACGCTGATCGAGCAAGCCGAGCAGGGGGTGGATTACTTCACCATCCACGCCGGCGTGCGGCTGCATATGATCCCGATGACGGTGAACCGGGTGACGGGGATCGTCAGCCGCGGCGGCTCGATCATGGCCAAATGGTGCCTGCACCACCACCGCGAGAGCTTTCTCTACGAGCATTTCGACGAGATCTGCGAGATCGCGCGGGCCTATGACGTGTCGTTCTCGCTGGGTGACGGGCTGCGCCCGGGCTCCATCGCCGACGCCAACGATCAGGCGCAGTTTGCCGAGCTGGAGACGCTGGGCGAGCTGACGCAGGTGGCGTGGAAGCACGAGTGTCAGGTGATGATCGAGGGGCCGGGCCATGTGGCCATGCACAAGATCAAGGCCAATATGGACAAGCAGCTTGAGACCTGCGGCGAGGCGCCGTTCTACACGCTCGGGCCGCTCACCACGGATATCGCGCCGGGCTATGATCACATCACCAGCGGCATCGGGGCGGCGATGATCGGTTGGTTCGGCACGGCGATGCTGTGCTACGTGACGCCCAAGGAGCACCTCGGCCTGCCGGACCGCGACGATGTGAAGACCGGGGTGATCACCTATAAGATCGCCGCCCATGCCGCCGATCTCGCCAAGGGCCACCCGGCGGCGCAGATCCGCGACGATGCGCTTTCGCGCGCCCGCTTCGAGTTCCGCTGGGAGGATCAGTTCAATCTCGCGCTCGATCCCGACACAGCGCGGTCCATGCATGACGAGACCCTGCCCAAGGAGGCGCATAAGGTGGCGCATTTCTGCTCCATGTGCGGGCCGAAGTTCTGCTCGATGCGGATCAGCCACGACATCCGCGCCGAGGCCCAGAAAGAGGGCATGGCGAAGATGGCAGAGAAATTCCGCGAGGGCGGCGCGCTTTATCTGCCGCTGAACGAGGAGGACAAGGCATGACCGCTGGCGCGCTGCTGAAGGAGATGCGCGGCACCAATCCGCTTGTGCAATGCATCACCAACTACGTGGCGATGAACATCGCCGCGAACGTGCTGCTGGCGTCGGGGGCGTCTCCGGCCATGGTCTCGGACGCCGAGGAGGCGGGCGAGTTCGCTGGCATCGCCCACGCGCTGACGGTCAACATCGGCACTTTGTCCGAGCCCTTTGTCGAGGGGATGCGCGCGGCCATCGCCGGGGCGCAGGCGGCGGGCAAGCCATGGGTGCTCGATCCGGTGGCCTGTCAGGCGACGGGGCTGCGGCGGCGGGTCTCGGCCGAATTGCTGGCGCTGAAGCCGACGGTGGTGCGCGGCAATGCCTCCGAGATCCTCTCGCTCGCTGGGGAGGCCAGTCGCGGGCAGGGCGTCGACGGGCGCGACGGGGTGGAGGCCGCCGAGGCCGCCGCCCGCGCGCTGGCGCGTCAGACCGGCGGCGTGGTGGCGGTGACCGGGGCGGTGGATTTCGTCACCGACGGCAGCCGTGCCGTGCGGATCGGTGGCGGCTCGCGGTGGATGCCGCTGAACACCGCGCTTGGCTGTTCGCTCACCGGCCTCTGCGGGGCTTATGTGGGGCTCGGCGGCGACCCGTTCGAGGCGACCGTCGCGGCGCTCTCTCATTACGCCGTGGCCGGAAGCCACGCGCATGAGGGGGCGACGGGGCCGGGCAGTTTCGCGCCCCGCTTCCTCGATGCGCTGCATGCGCTGACGCCCGAGGCGCTGGACGCCGGGGCCGATCTGCGCGTGCTGGAAGATGCCGCATGAGGCGCTTTGACCTGTCGGTCTATCTGGTGCTCGATCCCGGCCTCTGCGCCGGGATCGGCCTGGTCGAAACGGCGCGTCTTGCGGTGCAGGGCGGGGCCACGATGGTGCAGCTGCGCGACAAGGACGGCGGCACCGCGCGAATGATCGAGACCGGGCGGGCGCTGAAGGCGGCGCTGGCGGGCTCGGGCGCGCTGCTCATCGTCAATGACGACGTCGAGGCCGCGCGGGTGATCGGTGCGGACGGGCTGCACGTGGGGCAGGGCGATATGACCCCCGCCGAAGCGCGGGCGCGCGTCGGCCCGGAGATGCTGCTGGGGCTCTCGGTGGAAAGCCCGGACCTGGCGCGGGCGGCCCCTCCCGCGCTGGTGGACTATGTGGGGGCCGGGCCGGTCTTTGCCACCCCCACCAAGCCCGACCACAAGCAGCCCGTGGGCTGGGACGGGCTGGCGGCGCAGGTGGCGGCTTGCCCGGTGCCCGCGGTGGCCATCGGCGGGCTGAAGGCGCATCATGCCGCGCCGGCGAAGGACGCAGGAGCGCAGGGCCTTGCCGTGGTCTCTGCGATCTGCGGCCAGCCGGACCCTGCGGCAGCGGCGCGGGAGATTGCCCGCGCCTGGGCCGCGGCCTAGCCCCACATTTCGTGAAAATGGTGCAGCGGCCCGTGGCCGCCGCCCACCTCCAGCCGGTCCGACGCGGCCAGCGCGCCTTGCAGATAGCGCTTCGCCTCATCCACCGCCTCGGGCAGCGTCTTGCGTGGCAGCAGCGCGGCGATGGCGGCAGAGAGCGTGCAGCCGGTGCCGTGGTCGTTCTTGGTGGCGATGCGCGGCGCGCTGTAGCTGCGGGTCTGTCCCTGCCACCACAGAAGGTCGGTGCTCTCGGGGCTGCCGGTCAGATGGCCGCCCTTGAGCAGCACCGCCTCTGGCCCCATGGCGGCCAGCGCGGGCAGTTCTGTGGCCATCTCCTCGGCGCTCCAGTCCTCCCCGCGCGAGAGCAGCACGGCGGCCTCGGGCAGATTGGGGGTGATCAGCGTTGCCAGCGGCACCAGATCTGCGCGCAGCGCCGCCACCGCCTCGGGGTCGAGCAGCGCGTCGCCGCTTTTGGCTACCATCACCGGATCGAACACGATGCTGCGCGCGCCATGGGCCCGCAGGCGCTCGGCCACGGTGCGGATGATCTCGGCGTTGGCGACCATGCCGATCTTTACCGCGTCGACTCGCACATCGTCGAAGACCGCGTCGATCTGCGCCGCGACAAACTCTGGCGGCAGCGCCTCGACCGCGCGCACCCCGCGGGTGTTCTGCGCGACCACGGCGGTGATCACGCTCATGCCGTAGGCACGGTTGGCGCTGAAGGCCTTTAGATCGGCCTGAATGCCCGCACCGCCCGAGGGGTCGGTGCCCGCGATCGTCAGCACGTTGGGGATGCGGGGTGGCATACGGGAAGTTATGTCGGGGGTGGTCAAGGGCGCGGCCTCCATAAATGAGGCCGGCGAGGGCATGCGGTCAGCTCCACCTGTCCCTTCGCCGGCATGATCCGGATCAGGTTCAAAGGGTCACTGCGCCGCACGCATGCCAGCAGTATCTCAGCCCCTTGCCGGGACCCCCCTAGGTGTGGAGGACCCTAGCAGATGCGGCCGGGTGCGAAAGCCCAAAGGCTGGGGAGCGCTGGCGGGAGAGCCGGGGGCGCTGCCCCCGGACCCCCGGGATATTTGCGTCTAGACGAAGGGGCGGGCGTTACGCGCCCCAGGTTTTGCGCAGCACGCGCAGCCAGTTGCCGGAGCAGAGCTTTTCCATCAACGCGGCGTCGAAGCCATGGGCGGTCATGGCGGCGCGCAGATTGGGCAGACCGGCGATGTCGGTGATGCCCTCGGGCACCGTCGCGCCATCGAAATCCGAGCCGAAGCCGACGCGGTCCTCGCCGAGTTTCTCGATCAGATGATCGAAGTGGCGCAGCACCACGTCGAGGCTGCAGGAGGGATCCATCCGCCCGTCGGGGCGCAGGAAGGCCGAAGCGAAGTTGACGCCGACCATACCGTCGCTCTCGGCGATCATCGCAAGCTGGCGGTCGGTGAGGTTGCGCGCGTGCGGGGTGACCGCATAGGCGTTGGAATGGGTGGCGACCAGCGGCGCATCGGTCAGCGCGGCCACATCGTCGACGCCCTTTTCGTTGAGATGCGACAGGTCGATCATGATCTTGAGATCATTGCATTCCTTGACCAGCCGCTTGCCCGCTTCGGATAGCCCGTCGCCGATATCCGGCGTCGAGGGGAAGCGGAAGGGCACGCCATTGCCAAAGATCGTCGGGCGCGACCAGACCGGGCCGAGCGAGCGCAGCCCACGGGCGTGCAGCTCGTGCAGTTCGCTCAGGTCCGGGCCGATGGCTTCGGCGCCCTCGAGGTGCAGCACAGCGGCCATCTTGGGGCCGGTCAGCGCGACCTCGATCTCGGCGGCGGTGGTGCAGGGGGTGATGGCGCCCGCCTCGGCCAGCGCCTCGAAGGCCTCGACCCCCTTCCACGTGGTCTCCAGCGCTTCGGCATGGGGGATCATCTCGGGCAGCGGCAGGTCGTATTGCGGCTGCGCCATCGCGTCCATGTCGTCGCCCGACTTCGAGGGGCTGGGCACGAAGACCGCGAAGAAGCCGCCGCCAAACCCGCCCGAGCGCGCGCGCGGCAGGTCAATGTGGCCGCTGCTCAGCCCGCCGACCACGTCGCTGGCACTGACGGCCCCGCGCAGCAGGCGCAGCAGCAGATCGTTGTGGCCGTCAAAGATGGGCGGGGTCTGGGCAAGGCTCATAGGGGAACTTTCGCGAGTTGGAGGTCAGAGAATGAGATAGCCGAGGGCAAGCACCCATGCCGACAGCAAAAGCAGCATGCAGATCATGTAGCTGCCGTTCCAGCGCAGACCGACGTGGCGGGCGCTGACGTTGCCGAAACTTCCCACCAGCAGCGTGGTGGCGGTGAAGGGCGAACTGATGCCCCCCAAGGCCCAGCCCGCGGTGATCGACACCACGATGGCCTCGGGCGCGACGCCAAGCTCGGAGGCAGCGGGCACCAGCGGCGCGATCAGCGTCACGGCAAGGATCGGGTTCATGCCAAGCTGGCCAAGCAGCGGGATGATCCAGACGAAGCTGACCAGCACCAGCGCGGGCGGCAGGTCTTCGGGATGGAAGCCCGAGGCTTTGACCAGCGGTGCGAGCAGCGGCGCGCCGACGGTGCCGATGAAGCCGGCCATCATCAGCAGCGTCACCTCGCCGCGATAGGCGGGCAGTTCGGTGAAGGCGAAGGTGCGGGCGCGCTCGCGCAGCGGCGGATTGCCCTCGCGCTTTTGCAGCAGCGCCCATGCGGCGGCCATACAGGGCACCACCAGCAGCACCAGCGCGATGATGCGCAGGCCGGTGAGGCTTTGAAGGATCAGCACCGAGACCACCAGCAGACCCAGCAGGATCAGCAGCGGTGCCATCAGCGCCCAGCTGCCCTCGGGCGCTGCGCGGGGGGCGGGTGGATGCGACAGCTTGGGCTTGAAGATCGTGTCGAGCGCCCAGCCGGTCAGGGTGATCAGCGCCGAGGTGCCAATCGCCGGCAGCACCACAGAGCCCCAGCTGGTGCCCGGGATAAGCGCGGTGGTGATGGCGATGGAAAAGGACATGGGCGACCACGGCAGCGAGGCGACGAACCCGCGCTGGATCGCCAGCAGCATGCGGCGGGTGCGATGGGTGCGGATTTCCTCATCGGGCTCATCCGCCGCCGCGGCGGTGGCGAGGCTGCCGAGCAGCGCGATGGCCCCGTAGTTGAGCAACAAGGCGAAGGCCTGCCCGCCAAGCGTGAGCGCAAGATAACGCCGCCCCGGCGGCTGCAGCGCGAGGAAATTGCCCGCGGCACGGATCGAGCTGGCCTGCTGCGCGGCGCTGCGCAGCGTGGCGAGCGCGGCAAAGAAGGCAGCGATGAACCCGGCGGAGTGGAAGGCGTTCAGCAGCACCGGCTGCCAGCCTTCGACGCGCCAGACCAAGGCGAGGCTAAGCGCGATGGCTAGGGCCACGAAGAACCGCCGCCCCGGCGCGACCTGCGTCGCCAGCAGCGCCACCACCAGCGTCACGGCGGGGACCAATGCGTAATCGAGCCCGGAGGAGACCAGATGCCATTCCTTGAGGATGAGCAGACAGGTGATCAGGATCAGCAGGGCCCCGATCAGACGGTCGGTCAGGCTGGGAGGGGAGGCAGGGGTCTTCGACAGGCTTATGGGCACGTGTGGGGTCCAGTCTCGTGCGGGCTTTAGTCCGGACATAGACCACTGTTGACCGGCGAGGGCAATGCCCCTGCGTCATCGTCGCGGCGGGTGTTTTCCGGGGTGCCGCGCGCGCTGGAGAGGGGTTTCGCCTTTGGCGCAGGCAGCGCGCGCGAGAAAAGGTCCGGATATGCCGCCGCGATGGCGCCGTCAAAAAAGCTTCATGGAACCGACATGGAACTGAGTCCGAAGCGTCACAGCCTCGATACCGTTCGGGGCGACATAGCGCCCCGGACAGTCTGGGGGAACCATGCTCACCGTCGAGAAACTGACGAAGCGCTTCGGCGCGAACACCGCCGTGGACAACGCGAGCTTTACCGTCGACCGGCCGATGATGATCGGCATCATCGGCCGGTCGGGCGCGGGCAAGTCGACCTTCCTGCGGATGATGAACCGGCTGACCGATGCGACCGAGGGGCGTTTGCTGTTCGAGGGCCGCGACGTGCTGCAACTGAGGGGCGGGGACAAGCGCCTGTGGCAGTCAGACTGCGCGATGATCTTCCAGCAGTTCAACCTCGTGCCGCGCATGGATGTGGTGTCGAACGTGCTGCACGGCACGCTGGCGCGGCGCAGCACGCTGTCGACCATGTTCAACCTCTACCCGCGCGAGGACGTGCACCGCGCCATCGACATTCTCGAGCGGCTCGGCATCGCCGGCCATGCCGCCAAACGCGCCGAGGCGCTTTCGGGTGGTCAGCAGCAGCGTGTCGCCATCGCGCGCGCCCTGATGCAGGACCCCAAGGTGATCCTCGCCGACGAGCCCATTGCCTCGCTCGATCCGATGAACGCGCAGCTGGTGATGGACAGCCTGCGCCGCATTCACGAGGAAGACGGCCGCATGGTGATCGCCAACCTGCACACGCTGGATACGGCGCGGCGCTATTGCGACCGGGTCATCGGCATGCGCGACGGGCGGATCGTCTTTGACGGCACTCCGGCGCAGCTGACCACCGGGGTCGCGCGCGACATCTACGGCGCTGGCGCCGATTTTTCGGAAAACGCCACCTCCACCGAAATCCGCGACCCGGTGGTCGCGGCGGAAATCCGGGCTGCGGAAGTCGCGGTCTGATCACCAGGGGCCCATCGGGACGGGTCCAATTCCTTATATGAGGGACAGAAGATGAAGAAACTGATCGCAGCCGCTCTGGCCAGCACCATGCTCGTGGGCGCAGCCCAAGCGCAGGAAATCTCCGAGTTCCGTCTCGGCATCCTCGGCGGCGAGAACGCCCAGGACCGTCTGGCCTCGAATCAGTGCTATGCCGAGAAGATCGCCGCGGCGCTTGGCGTCGAGGTGAAGATCTTCACCCCCGCCGACTACAACGGCGTGATGCAGGGCCTGCTGGGCGGCACCATCGACGCGGCTTGGATGGGCGCCTCCTCCTACGCCGGCACCTATATCGCCGACCCCGAAGCGGTCGAGCCGGTTCTGGTCAAGCAGAACGCCGACGGCTCCATCGGCTACTATTCGATCGGCTTTGCCCGCGCCGACAGCGGCGTGACCTCGCTCGACGACCTGAAGGGCAAGGAGTTTGGCTTCGGTGATCCGAACTCGACCTCGGGCTATCTGATCCCCTCGATCGAGATCGCCGAAGCGGGCTACTCGATGGAGCCGGGCGATTACTTCTCCGACGTCGTCTTCACCGGCGGCCACGAGCAGACCATCGTCGCGGTCAACAACGGTGACGTCGACGCGGGCGTGACCTGGGCCGACGGTCAGGGCAACTGGGAAGACGGCTACAACTCGGGCGCGCTGCGCAAGGCGGTGGACGCGGGCCTCGTCGACATGAACGATCTGGTGCAAATCTGGCAGTCGAACGTGATCCCCGAAGGCCCCTTCGTGATGCGCAAGGCGCTGCCGCAGTCGGTCAAGGACAGCGTTACCGAGCTGACCGCCAACCTCTGGGAAGAAGACCCCGATTGCGCCTACGGCGTGGCGGCGGGCGATGCCAAGGATTTCATCCCGGTGACCCACAAAGAGTATGAGTCGATCGTCGCGGCCCGCCGCTCGAAGATCAACTGATCGCAGACCACCTAAGGGGCCCCGCCGATGCGCGGGGTCCCTTTACGTTTCCCGGACCGCTGCCGCCCGAATGCGCCGCCCCAGACGGGGCGAGCCCGGGCCGGGCGCGGGCCAGCCGCAGGACCGCCGCATGACCCAATATCCCGATGCCCCCCATGATCCGCGCGCCAATTACCTCGCGCTGATGGCCCGCAAACGCCTTTACGGTGGGCTGACGCTTGCGATTTTCGCGCTGCTGATGATCTCGGGCTTCACGCTGGCCGACAGCCGCAACGCGGGCGGCTTCTGGGACGGGCTGCCGCAAATCTTTGACTTTCCCGCCGACGTCCTGCGCGACACGCTGCCCAAGCTCGACCGGCTGCCGGGGCACCTTGTCGAATATTTCCCGGCGCTGGTGGAGACGATCAATATTGCCGCCTGCTCGACGCTGATCGGGGCCGCGGCGGCGATGATCCTGTCGCTGCTCTCAACCCGCGGGCTGGCGCGCTGGCCGCGGCTGATCCCGATTTTCCGCCGCGTCATGGATATCCTGCGCGCGGTGCCCGAGATCGTCATCGCGCTGGTGCTGATCTTTGTGCTGGGCGGCGGGCCGGTGCCCGCGATGATCGCCATCGCGCTGCACACCGCCGGGGCACTCGGCAAGCTCTTCTCCGAGGTCAATGAGAACGCCGACCTCAAGCCCGTTGAAGGGCTCTCGTCGGTGGGCGCAAGCTGGCTGCAGCGCATGTGGCTGGGCGTGGTGCCGCAGGTGGCGCCGAATTACTTCAGCTACGCGCTGCTGCGCTTCGAGATCAACATTCGCGCCTCGGCCATCCTCGGCTTCGTCGGCGCGGGCGGCATCGGCTACGAGCTGCGCAACGCCATGGCCTGGGGGCAGGGGCGTTTCGACGAGGCCGCCGCCATTTTCATCCTGCTGTTCGCGACCATCGTCGTGTTTGACCAACTGTCGAGCCATGTGCGCAACGCCATGATCTCGTCCAAGAAAGGAGGCCACTGAGATGGCCGACGCCGCGCTTTACGCCTCCGCCGACCGGCAGTTTACCCGCAAACGGCTGGTCTCCTTCGGCCTGCCTTTGGTGGTGCTGGCCTATCTCACCTACATTTTCTTCGCCTTTGACATCGCCGGCCTGTCGGAGCGCGCGCGCTGGGACAACGCCCGCACGCTGCTGTCGGACATCTGGAGCTACAAGACCCATGTCACGCGCGACAACCGCAGCGGCGGCGTCGCGGTGGCGATCGAGGGCGAGCGCAAGGGCGAATACCCCGAAGGCACCGGGCCTGACTGGGTGATCCCGCAGCCCGATGGCAGCACGCGCGTGATGCTGAAGGACGGGCAGGAGGTGATCCTGCTGCCGGAAAATGGCTTCCGCTGGGAGGTGCCGGGCTATGGTCTGATCGAGGCGCGTCTCGACGGGCGCACATTGGTGAGCAACCTTCCCGAGGAGGGGCTGCCCGACTGGATTTCCGCCTCGTCCTCGCGCCTGCAGGTCACCGCCGATGGCGCGCGGGTGGCGCTGACCCGTTCGAAGACCGAGCTTTTCCGCTATTTCCCGGGCTGGGAGCTGTTCTTCTTCACCCTCGACAGCCCCTATCATGGGCATGGTCCGGCGGAGATCCTCTTTGGTGCGCAGATCGACCCGGCGCGCGGCAATCTCGCCGGTGCGTGGCAGGATTTCTGGGGCAATGAGATGTGGCGCCACGCCGATGTGGCCTGGGCGCTGTTCGAGACGATCCTGATGGCCTTCCTGGGCACCATGGGGGCGGCGATCGTGGCGCTGCCGCTGGCTTTCCTGTCGGCCAAGAACTTTGCGCCGCTGGCGGCGGTGCGCTTTGCCATGCGCCGGGTGTTCGATTTCCTGCGCGGGGTGGATGGGCTGATCTGGACCATCGTGCTCAGCCGCGCCTTTGGGCCCGGGCCGATGACCGGGGCGCTGGCGATCCTGCTGACCGACACCGGCAGCTTCGGTAAGCTCTTCTCGGAGGCGCTGGAGAATGTCGACGGCAAGCAGATCGAGGGCGTCGCCTCGACCGGCGCCAAGCCGCTGCAACGCTACCGCTTCGGGGTGATCCCGCAGATCGTGCCGGTGCTGATTAGCCAGGTCCTCTACTATCTGGAGTCGAACATCCGCTCGGCCACCATCATCGGCGCGATCACCGGCGGCGGCATCGGGCTTTTGCTGACACAGGCGATGATCACCCAGAAGGATTGGGAAGAGGTGAGCTATTACATCATCCTCGTGGTTCTGATGGTCATGGCGATGGACAGCGCTTCGGGCTGGCTGCGCCGCAAGCTGATCAAGGGGCTCTGAATGGCACGTCTCGGGCTTGAGCCCTTCCTCCACCCCGATTGCGAGATCACCGCGAGCGAGCTTGGCGCCTATGTGGAGATCGGGCGCGGCTCGCGGCTGACCCACGTGCAGATAGGCGATTATTCTTACTGCGACCGCTATGCGGATATCGCCAATTGCACGGTGGGCAAGTTCGCCAATATCGCCAGCTTCAGCCGCATCGGGCCGACGGACCACCCGATGCAGAACGCCTCGCTGCATCACTTCCTCTACCGCTCCGGCGACTATTGGGATGATGCGGGGCGGGACGAATTCTTCTTCGAGGCCCGCCACGCTCGCCGCGCCTATATCGGCCATGACACTTGGATCGGTCATGGCGCGGTGGTGCGGCCCGAGGTGACGGTGGGCCATGGCGCGGTGGTCGCCTCTTCGGCGGTGGTGACCAAGGATGTGGCGCCCTACACGATCGTCGCGGGCGTGCCCGCGCAGCCGCTGCGCGCGCGCTACGCGCCGCAGGTTGCAGAGCGGATGATGGCGCTGGCATGGTGGGACTGGCCGCATGAGGTTCTGCGCGCCCGGCTGGAGGATTTCCGGCAACTGCCCGCCGAGGCGTTTGTGGAGAAATACGAAGGCACGGACTGAGCGAGCTGGCTGCGCGCGCCGCCGAGTCCTTTGGCCAGCGCTGCGCGGTGCCTGGACAAGCGGATCGAAATTGCCAATCCTCGGCAATTTCGATGCCTGCGCCACAGCGTATTGGCCTTGTGCGCGGCGGCTATGGGGGATGGGCTGTCTCATCCCGCCCGCAGATCCGGTGCATCTGTTAGCTCCGGCGAATGCGGCTCCTCCTCGCCGGTCCACTCGCCCTCGTCAGGCGCCCACCCGTCGGCCTCGCCGCGCAATTTGAAGCGTTCGATGTTTTGCCGCAGCCCTTGCGCCGTGCGCCGCAACTCGCTGCTGGCGGCGGAGGTCTGTTCGAACATCGCCGCGTTCTTCTGCGTGGTCATGTCGAGCTCGCCCACGGCGCTGTTAAGCTCCGACAGGCCGGTCGACTGCTCACGCGCGGAGTCTGCGATGGCCGTCACCCGTTCGGCGATGATGCGGATCGAGGCGATGATCTCCTTGAGCGCGCCGCCCGTGCGCCCGACCAGCCGAACCCCGGTCTGGACGTGTTCGGAGGAACTGGTGATCAGCGTGTTGATCTCACGCGCGGCTTCCGAGGACCGCTGCGCGAGCAGCCGCACTTCGGAAGCGACCACGGCAAAGCCCAGCCCCGCATCCCCAGCGCGCGCAGCTTCGACGCCGGCATTCAGCGCGAGCAGGTTGGTCTGGAAGGCGATGTCGTCGATCACTTTGATGTTGTTGGAAATCTGCTGAAACGAGGCCTCGATCACGCCAATTGCCTCAATGGTTTGGCGCACGACTTCGCCGCTGACCTGCGCATCTTCGCGGGCCTTGCCGACGATGCCGTCGACCTCGGCGGCGTTTTTCGCGGCTTCCGTGACAGAGGCGGTCAGTTGATCGAGTGCGGCGGCGGTTTCCTCGACCGTGGCGGCCTGCCGCTCGGTGCGCTGCCCGAGGTCTTCGGAGGCCTGCGCGATGTGATCGACATCGTCGTTGATCGCCCCGGCGCTTTGCGTCACGTCCAGCATGGCCTGCTGCAGCCGGTCGGTGGCGCGGTTGAAATCGGTTCGGAGCCGCTCGTAATCTTCGGGGAACTCTTGGGCGATCGAGGCGCCGAGGTCGCCCTCGGCCAATCTGGCCAGCGCGGTCTGCAGGGTCTCGACCACATCGCTTTGAGCACTTTGCATCGCGGCGCGCGTGGTTGCGCCGTCTTTAAGATCATCGCGGGATTGGCGCAGGTCGCGGCGCAAGGCCTCGAGCGCGCGGGCAATGCGTCCGATCTCGTCACCGCGGCGTTGCGCGGGGATCTCGCTTTCGTAATCGCCCGCGGCAACTTGGCCCATGGCATTGGCGATCCGCGCCAGCGGACGGGCGAGATTGCGCGCGGCGAGCCAGGCAAGCGCGAGCGCCGCGATCAGCGCGATGGCCGTGCCACGCAGCAGCCGCTCGAGCAGCGCGCGCGGACCGGCGGCGATAACCTCTGCGGGTTCGGCGGCGATCAGGGCCCAGTTACGGCCCGCGATATTGAGGGGATGATAGGCCGCGGTGTAGCTGCGCCCGTCGCTCAGGGTGATGTCTACGACGCCGCGCTGGCCCTCAAGGGCGGCATCGAAGGCGGGATTGGGCGTGCCTTGGGTGCCGATGGCACTTTGCACACCGCCAAGCCCGAGGTGGCTGCGACGGGTGTGATCACCGGCCAGAAGCTCGAGTTCGGTGGTAGGCGTGCGGCCCGTTTCCATGGTCGTCAGATGGGTCAACGCCTGATCGTCCACCTCAAAGACGAGGGCGGCGATCGTGTCGCCCCATTCGTTGTGCAGTGGCGCCGCGAGATAGGCGCGCGCGCGCGCCTCGGTTGGAGCGAAGTCGCCGAAACCGAATGCGGCGTCAGGCGCCAGTGCGGCGCGCAGCGCGGTGCCAAGCCCGCCCTCATCCTCCGCGACATTGCTGGCGAACTCCTCCTGTTTCTGGACCGAGTAGATCACATCCCCAGCAGCCGAGACGATCAGCAGGTCGCGCAGGCCCAGAGCCTCAACCCGCGCGCGCAAGTCGGCGTGGAACTTCTTGTGAAACAGGGAATAGGCAGTGTTATCTGCAGCTTCTTCGAGATCGGCGCGGGCGTCGGCGGGGTTTGGGTTATCGTCGATGTAGGCGCGCCTCAGGTGGGCATTGGCGTCATCGCCGAGCGTTTTATAGGTACTCAGAAACGCGGTGGCGGCGTCGATCACCAGCGGCTCGGCGGCCTTTTCCCCCAGTTCGCTTCGGGTCTCGTGAAACCAGTCCTCGATCATCGTCGCGCGTGTTTCGGCCAGCATGCCGAGGCGGAACGACACCTCTTGGATCAGCTGCGCATGCGACACCTTGTAGGCGATGGCCCCCGCCATGCCGAGACAGCCGATGGCGATGGCGATCATCAGGGCCGGAAGTTTGAGGGCGACCGAGAGGTTGCGCAGAAGGGCCATGGGCAAGCTCCTGTGGCTGCTGGCGGTAGTGGCGGTGCAAGGCGGCCGCTGAGGTGAGTTCAATCATGAAAGCCTGAAGAAGCGCCTAAGATCGGCCACCTCGCCGGGATCTCATGCAAGAGGCTAGGGTCACTGCCCCATGACGAAGGGGGCCGATATCTTGGCCGCATTGGCGCGATCAATGAGCAGGCAGTCGAAAAGCTGCACTTCCTGCGGCTCGCGCGGGGTGCCGGTGCGGATGTAGTGATCGGCCTGATGCACCGCGTCTTCGGCAAAGACGGCAACCGGCTGCAGCACCGTGTAGGCCAGCTCTCCCGATTGCACGGCGGCCACCGCGTCGGGCGAGCCGTCGAAGCCGCCGACGGTGACCCGGTCCAGAAGCCCGGCCTCTTTCAGCGCGGCAATCGCGCCAAGGGCCATTTCGTCATTGCCCGCGATGATGCCGGTGATGTCGGGGTGCTCGGCGATCAGGCCGCGTGTTCGTTCGTAGCCCTGCGTGCGGTTCCAATTCGCGGTGGCCATGCCGGCGCGGGTGAGACCCTCATATTGGCCGAGCACCGCGGCATAGCCATCGGAGCGGATGCTGGCATTCGGGTCGGACGCGGCACCGAGCAATTCGAGATAGCTGCCCTTTTCGCCCATGGATCGGAGCCAGCGTTGCGCGCCCATTTCGGCCCCCTGCGCGTTGTTCGACAGAAGCTGCGCCACCGCCAGCCCCTTGCGCGCGAGGCCGGAGTTCACCACGAAAACCGGCACCCCGGCGGCAACAGCGCGTTCCACCGCGGCGATGGTGCCGGAGGCATCCGCCGGGTCGAGGATGATGGCATTCACATTGGCGGCAATGGCGCTGTCCACATGCGCGGTCTCGACCGTGGTGTCGCCGCCATGCGCGGAGACGATGGCGCGGTAGCCAAGTTCGGCCGCGGTGGCTTTGGCAACCTCCCCCTCTGCCGCCCAATAGGGGTTCTCGGGGTCGTTGACGATGATGCTGATCCGCCCCTCTGCCAAAGCGGCGCTGGCGATGAGGCCGAACGCCAGCAGCGGTGCGGCGCCGAGCATGGCGCGGCGGAATAGCGAAGCAAGAGCGGGAGGGGGGCGGCGAGACGTGACGCCTGCGGAAGCGGGATCACCCGGGCGGCGGTGCTGTGAAAGGCGCAGTTTGAGACGCATTGGGAGGGGCTCCTGTGCTAGGCGCGCGGTGCCCCTTCTGGGGCCGATGGGTCCCAGTGGTCTTACGGCAGGAGAGCTGAAGAATGGCTTAATCGCTGAACGGCTTAATGCTGGCGCAGGCCGCCCAAGGAGCGCTTACATGAGGCCTTCCGTCACTCCGCGGCGAGCCGCCGCCCCGGCA